>JBLHNH010000027.1:0-23870 GCA_047622645.1 Flavobacterium sp. | reverse complement strand
ATGCCAACTTCATAAATTCTAATTTTTGAAACTCTTGCTACTTTTGCTGTAATTTCTGGTTCAAACCCAAAACGATTTTCCTTTAATGTTATTGATTGTAATATTTTAGTGTTGAATAACTTATAGCAAGTTTCCATATCCGTCAAATTCAAATTTGAAAACATATTAGATAAGAAAGTTAAAAATTTATTTCCAATTGTATGCCAGAAAAACAAAACTCTGTGTGGATTACCACCCATAAATCTTGTTCCATAAACAACATCTGCAAAACCATCTAAAACGGGTTGTAATAAAAAAATATATTCTTTTGGATCATATTCTAAATCAGCATCTTGTATTATAGTATAATCTCCTTTTGCCTTTTTAATTCCAGTATGAAGAGCTGCTCCTTTTCCTTTATTAATTTCATGTTCAAAATACGTAATATTTAAAGTAGTATTGTTTGAAATGTATTTTTGAATAGAATCTGAAGTATTGTCAGTGGAACAATCATTAATTATGATAATTTCTTTTTCAATATTTTGAGGTAAAGTAACATTTTTGATTTTATCTAAAATCAGATGAATGGTATTGCCTTCATTGTAAACCGGAATTATTATACTTAGTAATTGCATTAGTATTATATTTGTGAAAACAAAAATATGATTTCAAAAATTAAATACGAGTATTTATTACTAATAATTGCATTTTCTTGGCTAATTATATTTTCTTTTGCAATTCAGTTAACTCCGGGCTTCAGTATATTAGGAGATGACTATTCCTATTTATATTCGTCAAAATTATTATATTTTGAATATCGTTTAGATAATACAAGACCTTTGTTAGTTTCTGCAATTTATGGCTTTCCTTTTTTATTTGGTTTTAGTGAAGAAGTTGCAATTAATTGGGGCTTATCGTTAAATTTTCTAAGTTGGTTTCTAACTATACTATTAATTTTTAAAATAATTGCATCTAACTATAATAGAAAAGTAGCTTTTTATATTGCTTTGGTTTTTATATTTTGTATTGGTAATTTGGTTTTTACTTTTCGATTTGTTCCTGAAACATTATTCATTTGTTTAATAGTAAGTTCTATTTATTTTTTAAATAAATTTTTTAAATCAAAAGAGACAAAGTTTGTTATAATTGCCATGTTTATTTTATTATTAAACACATCAATAAAACCTGTATCGATTGGGTTATTTTTAATCCTATTTTTGTTTTTTATTCCAAAAGCAAAAGATATTATTTTTAATAAATTTGCTCCTTTATTAGTTATAGGATTTGGCTTGATTTTTTTTCAAATGTATTCGTTAAAAAAAGAGTATGGAAATTTTACTTTAAGTTATATCAGTGCAATTACTTATTACAATTATTTAGGTGCAAAAGCTGATTGTTATAAGAAAAACATTGATTATTTACCTGGAATAACAGAAAGAACTAAAACATTTAATAAATTATCATCTTCTGAAATGAAAAGTGTTTCACAAGAAGATCTAATTAATCAATTAAAAGAAAATAAACTTAATCTTTTTAAAGCTTATTTATTTTGTATTTATTCAAATTCAACAAAAGGAAATTATATTGTTAGTGAATCTGTAAACACGAAAAAAACTTTTTATTTTTCAACTTTTCAGTTTTTATTTAAAGCTATTTCAAAGCTGCAAAATATTTTTTTTACATTTATTGGAGTTCTATTATCACTACGAATAATTTTAAATTATAAAAATTCTAATAAATTTCATATAATTATTTCTCTATTTTTACTTTATATCTTTTTTATTTCAGCTATATCATGTTATGAATGTGATAGGTTTCACATTGCTTTTTTTCCAATAGTTATGATGTTGCTTTTAGATTTTTTAAATAAAAATAATCGAACTAAACGGTTCTTTGTACCACTTCAAAAATAGTTCCGTCCTCTAATTTAAGTGTTTTTGTTGGGAATTTCATAATTAAGGCATAATCATGCGTTGCCATTAAAATAGTTTTACCATTTTCGTTAATGTTTTTTAAAACATTCATTATCTCAACAGAAGTTTGTGGATCAAGATTTCCAGTTGGTTCATCTGCTAAAATTAATTCAGGGTTATTTAACAAAGCTCTTGCAATGGCAACACGTTGTTGTTCTCCACCAGAAATTTGATGAGGCATTTTGTGTGCTTGCATTTTCATGCCAACTTTATCTAAAACTTCTTCGATTTTTAAATTCATTTCGGCTTTTTCTTTCCAGCCAGTTGCCTTTAAAACAAACAATAAATTATCATAAATATTTCTATCGGGTAACAATTTAAAATCCTGAAAAACGACACCTAATTTTCTTCTTAAATACGGAATGTCTTTCTCTTTTAATTGGCGTAAATCGTAATCTACAATACTTCCCTCACCTTCAAGTAAAGCTAAATCGCCATAAAGAGTTTTTAATAAACTACTTTTTCCTGCACCAGTTTTCCCTATCAAATATATAAAATCACCACGTTTTACTTCAAGGTTCACATTAGATAAAACTCTATTGTTTTCTTGATTTATGGATACGTTTTGTAAGGAAAGAATGGTTGCTGCCATGATTTTGTAGATTTATTGTGTAAATGTAATAATAGTAATGTTCTATTCAAAATAATATCAATCAATTGTAAAAAAATAACAAATTTGTTTAAAACCTTGTTCACAATATAAACTATGCTTCGCCCGTTAGTAGTCATATATAACTTATATTTGAGATTCTAAAACCGGAATAAAATGAAGCTTACAAAACACGTTTTTTATTTATTGCTATTCTTTCAAACTACTTTTGTTGTAGCCCAACAAACTGCTATTTATTCGCACGAATTAAAAGAATTTGATAGAGCAGTTGAATTGTATAAAGACAAACAATATCAATCCGCTCAGATTATTTTTGATAAAGTAATCAATACTGTTTCAAGTACAGATGTAAAAGCAGATTGTGCTTATTATATTGCTAATTGTGCTATTCGTTTAAATCAAATGGGAGCAGATCAATTGATGGAAGATTTTGTAGAAAAATACCCAACAAGTACAAAACAAAACCAAGCATTTATAGAAGTGGCTCATTATTATTTTGATCAAAGTAATTATCCTCAAGCTTTAAAGTACTTTGATAAAGTAGATGAAAACGGTTTGACTATTTATGAAAGAGAAAAATTTAATTTTCAAAAAGGATATGCCTATTTTACGGCAAAAAACGTAAAAGAATCTTCAAATTACTTTAATAAAGTTGTGAATTCTAAAGAATATGGAAATCAAGCAAAATACTATTTGGGTTATTTAGCTTATGAAACCGATGACTTTAAAAAAGCCAATGACTATTTCGACAAAGTATCTGACCAAGAGAGATACAAAGAAAAAATGGGTTATTTTCAGGCTGATATGAATTTTAAATTAGGAAATTTTGAAAAAGCAATTGATTTAGGTTTAGCCCAAATGCCAAAATCTAGAGGAACTGAGATTAGTGAATTGTCTAAAATTATTGGAGAATGCTACTTTAATTTAAAGCAATACGACAAAGCAATTCCGTATTTAGAAGATTATAGAGGATCAAGAGGTAAATGGAATAACACAGATTATTACCAATTAGGTTATGCTTATTACCAACAAAAAGACTTCGAAAAAGCAATTTCGCAATTCAATAAAATTATTGGTGGAAATGATGCTGTAGCTCAAAATGCTTATTATCATTTAGCAGAATGTTATTTGCGTACAGATAAGAAAAATCAAGCATTAACAGCATTTAAAACGGCTTCTGAAATGGAATTTGATTTAAAAATTCAAGAAGATGCTTCTTTGAATTATGCTAAATTAAGCTACGAAATCGGAAATTCATTCAAAAGCACTCCTGAAGTTTTACAGGCTTATTTGACTAAATATCCGAATTCGTCTTATAAACAAGAAATTAATAATCTATTGATTAGTTCTTATATAACTTCAAAAAATTATAAAGAAGCTTTAGTTCTTTTGGAAAAAAATAAATCTCCAGAAAACCGTCAAGCCTATCAATTGGCAAATTTTTATAGAGGTCTAGAATTATATATTGATGGAAATAACAACGAAGCTTTAAATTTATTTAAAAAAGCAATCACAGAAAATAAAGATCCAAAATATACAGCTAGAGCACTTTTTTGGAAAGCTGAAACTGAATATAATTTAGATCAATTTAGTGAAGCTAAAATTACATTTAAACAATTTCAAAATAATAGTACTTCTGCTTCAACACCAGAAAACACCAACATTAATTATAATTTAGGGTATACTTATTTTAAATTAAAAGAATACGATAATGCTATTTCAAGTTTTGGAAGCTATATAGCTTCAAATAAAAAGGATAAGACAAGATTAGCAGATGCATATTTACGTTTGGGTGATTGTAATTTTATTTCAGCAAAATATTGGCCTGCAATGGATGCTTACAATAAGGTAATGGAATTAAAAAGTCCAGATGCAGATTATGCAGCCTATCAAAAAGGAATTAGTTATGGTTTTGTTGGTAAAAATGACAGAAAAATAGATGATTTGGAAAATTTTTCAAAAGTTTATCCTTCATCACAATATGCAGATGATGTTTTGTATGAACTAGGAAATACTTATGTAAATGAAAACAAAGTAGATAAAGCCATACAGACTTTTGATAAATTAATTGCTAATCATAAAACAAGTTCTTATTTAGCTAAAGCTATTTTAAAACAAGGTTTAATTCATTATAATAATGGAAAAGAAGATTTAGCGATTGCAAAATTCAAAAAAGTAGCGGCTAATTTTCCAAATTCAACAGAAGCGTTAGAAGCAGTTTCAACAGCACGTTTAATTTATATTGATAATGGAAGAGTAGGTGAATATGCTGCTTGGGTTAAAACATTAAATTTTATTGAAGTTAGTAATGCAGATTTAGATAATACAACTTACGAATCAGCAGAAAAACAATATTTAATGAATAATGCAAAACAAGCTATTTCTGGGTTTACAACTTATTTAGGTGGTTTTCCAAATGGTCTTCATGCATTAAATGCTAATTTTTATTTAGCTCAATTATATTATGCAGATGGTTTAGAGAATAATGCTATCAAACATTATGAATCTGTAATTAGCAAGCCTCGAAGTGAATTTACTGAACAAGCTTTAGCACGTTTAGGTCAAGTTTATCTAAAAGCAAAATCATACGACAATGCTATTGTAGTTTTAAAACGATTAGAAACAGAAGCAGATTTTCCTCAAAACGTAACATTTGCTCAATCAAATTTAATGAAATCGTACTACGAGAAAAAAGACTATACAAATGCTGTGACTTATGCAGATAAAGTATTGTCAAATGATAAAACAGAAGATAGAGTAAAAAGTGATGCACAAATTATTGTAGCTCGTTCAGCAATAAAAACTGGAGATGAATCAAAAGCTAAACTAGCTTATCAAAACCTTCAAAAAATTGCAAAAGGTGAATTAGCAGCAGAAGCCTTATTCTATGATGCTTATTTTAAAAATAAAGATGGTAAATACGCTGATTCAAATAAAGCAGTTGAAAAATATTCAAAAGATTATTCGGGTTACGAATATTTTGCGGCAAAAAGTTTAGTTGTAATGGCTAAAAATTATTACAAATTAAATGACAGTTTCCAAGCTACTTCTATTCTAAATATCATTATTGAAAATTATGAAAAATATCCAGATGTTGTAACAGAAGCAAAAGACGAATTAGCAAAAATTAAAACAGAAGAAGCAAAACGTAATTCTTCAATCCAAGAGTAATAAATAAGGCTTTATTTAAAATATAAATCGAAATGAGATATTTAAAAAATATAATTCTAGTTGCAGTAATTTTTTCTTTACAGTTGGCTTTAGCCCAAAAGAAAGACGAAAATATAGGTTCAGAAGTGGTGAATATTGTAAAGCCATATAGTCCAACAATTTCCGACGCTTTTAAAGTAAAAGAAATGCCAACTTTTGAAGATGATGCAGAAGTACAAAAAGATAAAATAGAATATTCAATTTTTTCATTTCCGGTAGCTTCAACGTTTACACCAGCAAAAGGAAAAGCTGCAGATGTAGAAAAAGCTAAAAAAGAAAAATTATTCAAAAATTATGCAACTTTAGGTTTAGGGAATTACCTTACCGTAAACGCAGAATTATTCATAACAGAAGATATCAGTAGAAGCGAATATGTAGGAGGAATGATACGTCATTTGTCTTCACAAGGAGATGTTGATGGAGTTATTTTGGATAATCAATTTGCTACAACAAGTGCTGATGTAACTTATGGAAGTCGCGATAAAGATTTGCATTACAATGTAGATTTAGGATTCAAAAATCAAGTAAGCAATTGGTATGGTTTGCCAACTGAATTTGTAGCTTTTGATGAAGCGACTTTGAATTCGATTAAGGAAAAACAATCTTATAATACAATTCAATTAGGTGGTAAATTAGGAATGAAAGATAGTTTCTTAGACAATTCAACTTTATTGTTTAAACGATTTTCGGATGCATTAGGTTCAGGAGAAAACAGATTTTACATCAAGCCAGAAACTTCTTTTGAAGTTATGAATACTAAAGTAAAATTAGACGTAATTGTAGATTATGTTGGAGGAAGTTTCGATAGAAGCTATTATGATGAACAATCGTATAAATACAGTAACATAAATTTTGGAGCAAGTCCAAGTATATTATTACAAGAAGATAATTATTCAGTTCAATTTGGAGCATCCGTTTTTTATAGTACACAGAAAGTAGATGGAATTTCAGACAGTAAAGTTTTTATATATCCAAACATAAAAGCATCCTACAAATTAGTGCCAGAAATTTTAACGGCTTATGCTGGAGCAGAAGGAACATTACATCAAAACTCTTATGCCGATTTTGTTGATGTAAACCCATTTGTTTCTCCAACGCTTTATGTTTCTCCAACGAATCAAAAATATGATGTTTACGGAGGTTTAAAAGGAAAATTATCTAATTCAGTTTCTTTTAATTTAAGAGCATCATATAAAGATGAAGAGGCAAAAGCTTTATTCAAAAACAATGCATTTGATCCATTAGTAACAAATACTGAAGGATATGCTTTTGGAAACTCTTTTGATGTAGCCTATGATAACGTAAAAACTATTACAGGATTTGCAGAATTGAAAGCTGATTTCTCTAAAAATGTTTCTTTCGGAATTAGTGGTTCTTACAACAATTATTCAGTTGATCAAGAACAAGAAGCATGGAATTTACCTCAAATTCAATTAGCTTCAACAGTAGATTTCAATATTACAGATAAATGGTATGCTGGTGCAAAAGTTTTCTTTGTTGGAGACAGAAAAGACCAAATTGCTAAACAAGATGATTTAATGGTTATGCCAGCTACTTTTACAACACAAACAGTAACATTAGACAGTTATTTTGATTTAAATGCACACATTGGGTACAAATACAACGAGAGATTAACGGGTTTCTTAAAAGGAAACAACTTAGCGAGTCAAAATTACCAACGTTGGGCTAACTTTCCAGTGCAATCTATTCAAGTAATGATTGGTGCTAATTATAAGTTTGATTTTTAATTAAAATTCAAGTGCTATAACCTACAAGGTTTCTAAAATCTTGTAGGTTTTTTGTTTTAAAAAATTTGTGCTAATTTATGTTGAAAAAAAACATGCCAACAAAACCTCAAGTCCTTTCACAATACAAAACAATAGTTCAAGAAAAAATCGAAACCCTTCAAAAAATGATTTCAGATTTAGCTATTGATGCACAAAACGATGCCAAAGGTTCAGCTGGTGACAAGCATGAAACTGCATTAGCCATGATGCATTTAGAACAAGAGAAACTCACTCAAAAACTAAAAGAAGTTCTAGAACAAAAAGCTATTTTAGATAAAATTGACGATTCTCAAAATCACAATATTGTTGCTTTAGGAAGTTTAGTGAAAGCCAATGAAACTTATTTCTTTGTCAGTGCAGCTTTACCAAAAATAACAATAGAAAATCACGACGTTTTCGCACTTTCACCTCAATCACCATTAGGAACAAAATTAATGGGAAACAAAATTGAGTTTCAATTTGAAATTAACACTACAAAATATATTATTCAGTCTGTAGGGTAACAATCTTAAATTAAAACCTCGCTTTTTCCAATATTTAAGTTATTAATTTACACTAAAAGTTATTTTTTAATTATAATTTATAACTAAATATCAATTTTTGATTTCATTTAAGTTGATTTATCCTCAATTTTGTTCAACAGTTAAACAATTGGCCTTTTAAACTTATAACCTCTTAAACTAAAAATTATGTGTGGAATAGTATGTGCCTTCGACCTAAAACAAAAAGCAGAAACATTAAGACCTAAAGTCTTAGAAATGTCAAAAGTCATTCGTCATCGTGGACCAGATTGGAGCGGAATTTATAGTGATGAAAAAGCAATCATGTCTCATGAGCGTTTAGCAATTGTTGATCCAGCTTCTGGGAAACAGCCTTTATTTTCAAAAGATAAAAGTTTAGTTTTAGCTGCTAATGGAGAAATTTACAACCACAGAGAGTTAAGAAAGCAATTTGTAGGCAAATACGAATTTCAAACAGAAAGTGATTGTGAAGTCATTTTAGCTTTGTACCAAGAAAAAGGAGTGCATTTTTTAGACGAAATGAACGGAATATTTGGTTTTGCTATTTATGATGTAGCGAAAGATGAATATTTTATTGCGCGTGATCACATGGGAATTATACCCTTATATATAGGTTGGGACGAACATGGAACTTTTTATGTAGCATCAGAATTAAAAGCACTAGAAGGAGTTTGTACAAAAATTGAATTATTTCCACCAGGACATTACATGTCAAGTAAAGATGGGGAATTTGTACAATGGTATAAAAGAGAATGGACAGACTTTGAAGCTGTAAAAGATAATGCAACAAGTATTATTGAAATCAAAACAGCTTTAGAAGCAGCAGTAAAAAGACAATTAATGAGTGATGTGCCTTATGGAGTTTTACTTTCTGGTGGTTTGGATTCATCAATAACTTCAGCTATAGCTAAAAAATATGCGCAAAAACGTATTGAATCTGAAGATGCTTCAGAAGCTTGGTATCCACAATTACACTCATTTGCAGTAGGATTGGAAGGTTCACCAGATTTAGCTGCGGCTCAAAAAGTAGCAGATCATTTAAAAACCATTCATCATGAAATTAAATTTACTATTCAAGAAGGTTTAGATGCAATTAAAGATGTGATTTACAATATTGAAACGTATGATGTAACAACAATTAGAGCATCAACACCAATGTATTTAATGGCAAGAGTGATTAAATCAATGGGAATTAAAATGGTACTTTCAGGAGAAGGAGCAGATGAATTGTTTGGAGGTTATTTGTATTTTCATAAAGCACCAAACGCACAAGAGTTTCACGAAGAAACGGTTCGTAAATTAAGTAAATTACATATGTATGATTGTCTTCGTGCCAATAAAAGTTTAGCAGCTTGGGGAATTGAAGGTCGTGTGCCATTTTTAGACAAAGAATTTATGGATGTTGCGATGCGAATTAATCCACAAGATAAAATGATCAATGGAGAACGCATGGAAAAATGGGTTTTACGAAAAGCCTTTGAAGATATGCTGCCAGAAAGTGTCGCTTGGAGACAAAAAGAACAATTCAGCGATGGAGTAGGGTATAGTTGGATTGATACTTTAAAAGAAGTAGTTGCTAAAGAAGTTTCAGATGAACAATTGGCTAATGCAAAATATAAATTTCCAATTCAAACACCAACTTCAAAAGAAGAATATTATTACCGTTCAATTTTTACAGAACATTTTCCAAGTGATGCAGCAGCTAAAAGTGTACCACAAGAAGCAAGTGTAGCGTGTAGTACAAAAATAGCCTTAGAATGGGATGAAGCTTTTAAAAACATGAATGATCCATCAGGTAGAGCAGTAGCAAATGTGCATACAGAAGCTTATTAAATGCATTTTAATAAATAATGTAGTTATTATCATTAAAAGTTGCTTAAAACTAACCTCATAAATTAGTTTTAAGCAACTTTACTAATTTTACAATTTTAACAAAAGGCTAAATTGATTAAAATTCGATTTTAGCCTTTTTTTAAGCGATTTGCGAGACTTTTTAGAAATTAACAAATGTTCATAACTTGAAGTCATTTTAAGGTGCTTTTTAGCTATTTTCTTTATTAAATGGTTATATTTGTAGTTATAATAAAAAAATCGTTTAAGATTTAATAATATGAGTGAAGAAATAAATAAAAGCAATTATTCAGCAGATAGTATCCAGGCATTAGAAGGAATGGAGCATGTTAGAATGCGTCCTTCTATGTATATTGGAGATGTTGGAGTCAGAGGACTTCATCATTTAGTATACGAAGTTGTAGACAACTCTATTGATGAAGCAATGGGTGGTTATTGTGATACTATTATTGTAGATATTAATGAAGATGGTTCAGTTTCAGTAGAAGATAATGGGCGTGGTATTCCGGTTGGAATTCATAAAAAAGAAGGAGTTTCTGCCCTAGAAGTTGTAATGACTAAAATCGGTGCAGGAGGTAAATTCGATAAAGATTCTTATAAAGTTTCTGGAGGATTACACGGAGTTGGAGTTTCTGTTGTAAATGCATTATCAAATCATTTACGTGCAACTGTTCATAGTTCTGATGGAAAAATTTACGAACAAGAATACGAAAAAGGTAAAGCTCTTTATCCAGTAAAGCAAATAGGAACAACAGATAAAAGAGGTACAATTGTTACATTTTATCCAGATGATTCAATCTTTACACAAACTATTGATTTTTCTTATGATACGTTATCAGCTCGTATGCGTGAATTGTCATTCTTAAATAAAGGAATTACAATTACATTTACTGATAAAAGAGAAGTAGATAAAGACGGAAATTTTGTTTCTGAAATTTTTCATTCAACAGAAGGTCTTAAAGAATATATCAGATATTTAGATGCAAATCGCGAGCCAATTATTGGACACGTGATTTCAATGGATTCTGATAAAGGAGAAATTCCGGTTGAAGTAGCTTTGATTTATAATACAAGTTATACAGAAAATATATTTTCTTACGTAAATAACATTAACACGCACGAAGGAGGAACGCATTTACAAGGTTTTAGAACTGGTTTAACTCGTTCTTTAAAGAAATATGCAGATGCCTCTGGATTGTTAGATAAATTGAAGTTTGAGATTTCTGGAGATGACTTCCGTGAAGGATTAACAGCTATTATTTCGGTAAAAGTTGCAGAACCACAATTTGAAGGACAAACCAAAACAAAATTAGGAAATAGAGAAGTTGTTTCACCAGTTAGTCAAGCTGTTGGTGATATGATTGAAGCTTATTTAGAAGAAAACCCTAATGATGCTAAAATTATAGTTCAAAAAGTAATCTTGGCTGCACAAGCTCGTCACGCTGCTAAAAAAGCGCGTGAAATGGTTCAAAGAAAAACCGTTATGGGTGGTGGTGGATTACCTGGAAAATTATCAGATTGTTCTGAACAAGATCCAGCAAAATGTGAAGTTTTCCTTGTAGAGGGAGATTCTGCAGGTGGAACGGCAAAACAAGGTCGTGATAGAATGTTTCAAGCTATTTTGCCATTAAGAGGTAAAATTTTGAATGTTGAAAAAGCCATGCAACACAAAGTTTTTGAAAACGAAGAAATAAGAAACATATTCACTGCATTAGGTGTAACAATAGGTACAGAAGAAGATAGTAAGGCATTAAACCTTACAAAATTGAGATACCACAAAGTAGTGATTATGTGTGATGCCGATGTCGATGGTAGTCACATTTCTACTCTAATCTTAACATTCTTCTTTAGATTTATGAAAGAATTAATTGAAGGAGGGCATGTTTACATTGCAGCACCACCTTTATATTTAGTTAAAAAAGGAAACAAAAAAGAATATGCTTGGTCCAATGACCAACGCGATTTAATAAATCAAAAAATGGGTGGTTCAGCATCAATTCAAAGATATAAAGGTCTTGGAGAAATGAACGCAGAACAATTATGGGATACAACTATGAATCCAGAGTTTAGAACATTACGTCATGTTAATATTGATAGCTTAACAGAAGCAGATAGAATTTTCTCAATGTTAATGGGAGATGAGGTTCCGCCTCGTAGAGAGTTTATCGAGAAAAATGCAGCTTACGCAAATATTGACGCTTAAGATGAATAAATTTATAAAGCTTGTTTTGTTTTTATTAGTAGTAACTACTAGTCAATTGAAAGCACAAAATGCTGAAGTGTTTGAACAAATAGGGTATCTACTTAATGATGCCCTTTTGTATTCCAATAAGTATATAACTCCAGCTACTGATGCTGCTGTTTATCAAGCATCTTCTGGATGGATGACTTCTGCTAAGAAAAAAGAGTTAGGAGAAGTAACATTTGGTGTAAATGCTAATTTGTTTTTTGTCCCAAAATTAGATAGAACTTTTACGGCAAGTAATAATGATTTTGAGTTCTTCTCAATTGAAGGTCAAAATAGTATTGAGGTTCCTACGGCTTTAGGAAACAATGAACAATATTATTTAGTTGGAGATTTAGGTGGCTCAGAAGTACGACTAAAATCTCCAGAAGGAGTTAATGAAGAAACTGTATTTTATCCATATCTACAAGCTGGTGTTGGACTTTGGTATGGCACAGAAGTGTTAGTAAAGTACTCTCCAAAAACCAAACTTAAAAAAGGTGATTATCAGGTTTATGGGGCTGCACTAAAACACAATTTAGATCAATATTTTTCAGAAAATTTTAATAAAACAATTCACGTCTCTGCATTAGTTGCTTATTCTAAAGAAAACTTAAGTTTTGATTTTGTTGATATTCAGTCAGCTTATGGAACTTTAGGAATTAATTCTTTAGGAAGTAGTATAGATACATATCAAACACAAATCAATATATCTAAAACACATAAAAATTTAGAAGTATTATGGGGAGTCATTTTTAATGTAAGTGATTTTAATTATAAATTTGATGGTGAAAAAGGAAGTATAGAAGAAATTGTTCCTTTGCAAGATATTTTGAATGATAGAATGAAAGGTCTGAGTAAAACTAAAAGAAATTTAATAGGTGAGTTTTCTGGTAGATATCAATTTAGCAACTTTTTTGTACAAGGTACACTTGCTTTTGGTAAGTTTGTAAACACAAATATTTCATTACAATATGAATTTTAATTTAATAATTTTATAAATAATACAAATATGAAATCGCACTTTAGAAGAGTTTTTGAAATAAAACCAATTAAAAAAGAACGATAGCATATATAACAATAAACAAATAAACACAATTATATGAAAGTTACAATAGTAGGTGCGGGTAATGTAGGTGCTACTTGTGCCGATGTTATTTCTTATAGAGGAATTGCAAGCGAAGTAGTTTTATTAGACATCAAAGAAGGTTTTGCAGAAGGAAAAGCAATGGATATCATGCAATGCTCTACTACTACAGGTTTTAATACAGTGGTTTCAGGAAGTACAAACGATTATTCTAAAACAGCTAATTCTGATGTTGTAGTTATTACTTCTGGAATTCCAAGAAAACCAGGAATGACTCGTGAAGAATTAATTGGTATCAATGCTGGTATTGTAAAATCAGTAGCAGTAAATGTCTTACAGCATTCTCCAGACGCAATTATTGTTGTTGTTTCTAATCCTATGGATACAATGACTTATTTGACATTAAAAGCTACGGGCTTACCAAAAAACAGAGTTATTGGAATGGGTGGTGCTTTAGATAGCTCTCGTTTCAAATATTTCTTGTCACAAGCATTGCAAAAGCCATCAAATGATATTCAAGGTATGGTAATTGGGGGGCATGGTGATACAACTATGATTCCTTTAACACGTCTAGCATCTTACAATGGTTCGCCAATTGCTAATTTCTTATCCCAAGAAGAAATGGATAAAGTAGCATCTTCAACTATGGTAGGTGGTGCAACTTTAACAGGTTTATTAGGAACTTCTGCTTGGTATGCTCCCGGAGCTTCTGTAGCGTTTTTAGTTGATTCTATCTTAAACAACCAAAAACGTATGATTCCTTGTTCAGTTATGTTGGATGGTGAATATGGTCAAAGCGATATTTGCATCGGTGTTCCTTGTATTATTGGAAGAAACGGTGTTGAACAAATTGTTGATGTAAAATTAAACGATGCAGAAAAAGCATTATTTGCTAAAAGTGCAGAAGCAGTTAGAAATATGAATGCTGATTTAAAAGCGGTGCTATAAAATTATTAAATATTTAATAATCAGGCTGTTATTTTTTAACAGCCTTTTTTATTAAGTAAAAAAAGGCAATCACTTTTTTTATTATGGGAATATTTTAACATTTGTATAAAATAAAATTGTTTAATCCTATTGTATATTATATATTTGTTCGTTTTTTAAAATACAACAATTAATTTTTTGAATAATGCAGAATAAAGGACTTATTAAATTTTTCGCAATTATTTTTGCCGTAGCATGTATCTATCAATTAACGTTTACTTATGTAGCGAATAGTTATGCGGAAAAAGCAAAATCATTTGCAAATGGAGATTTCGCAAAAGAGCAAAAATACCTAGATTCTATAGGTAATGAGAAAGTATACATGGGTAATACTTATAGTGAGGTAGTTGCAAAGCAAATCAACAAAGGATTAGATTTAGAAGGTGGAATCAATGTTATCCTACAGATATCAGTAAAAGATATTTTAAAGGGATTAGCTAATAATACTAAAAACCCAGTTTTTAATAAAGCATTAGCAGAAACAGCAAAAAATCAAGTAGGTAACCAAACTTATTTGGATGCTTTCTTTGAGACTTTTGATAAAGAGGCAGCAGCATCAAATACTAAATTATCAAGTGCTGAAATTTTTGGAACAAGGGCATTAGATGATGTTATTAAGTTTAACATGACTAATAATCAAGTAAAACCATTAATTAAACAAGAAGTTGCTAAATCCGTAGAAAGTGCTTTTGAAGTATTAAGAAAACGTATTGACCAATTTGGTGTAACGCAACCTAATATTCAAATGTTAGGAGAAACAGGTCGAATTTTAGTAGAATTACCTGGAGCAAAAGATGTTGACCGTATTAAGAAATTATTACAAGGAACAGCACAATTAGAATTTTGGGAAACATACAAAATTGATGATGTAGCTCAATATATAGTTTCAGTAAATGAAGCTTTAAAGAAAACAGAAATTAAAGAAAAAGATATTAAAGAAAAAGTTTCTAAAGGAATTGACTCTTTATTAGTTGATAAAGCAGATACTTTATCAAATCAAATAAACCCATTATTCGATAAAATTCAGGTTAGTCAACAACCAGGAACTTCAATAATTGGTTATGCTAAACTTTCTGATACAGCAATAATCAACTCTTATTTAAGAAGAAGTGATATGAAAGCTTTATTGCCAAGTCAATTGGCTGATGTAAAGTTTGCTTGGGGTAAAGTAAATGACAAGACTCCAGATATTACTGAATTATATGCATTAAAAGGTAATAGAGAAAATGTAGCTCCTATTAGTGGTGGTGTTATTACAAATGCAACCGATACTTATGATAGTTCAGGAAAACCTGCTGTTAGTATGCAAATGAATGGTAAAGGAGCTAAAGCTTGGGAAAAAATGACAGGTGAAGTTTCTCAACAAGGAAACGCAATCGCAATTACATTAGATAATACAGTGTATTCTGCACCAGGTGTTTCAAAAGGAGCAATTTCTGGAGGTAGTTCTGAAATTTCTGGTTCTTTTACAATTGAAGAAACTAAAGATTTAGCTAATGTATTAAGAGCTGGTAAATTACCTGCAAGAGCTGATATTTTACAATCTGACGTAGTAGGGCCTTCATTAGGTCAAGAAGCTATTGATAATGGTATTATGTCATTCATCATCGGATTCTCATTGGTATTATTATGGATGGTTTTCTATTATGGAAAAACAGGTTTCTATGCTAATTTAGCATTATTAGTAAATATTCTTTTCATCTTTGGAGCTTTAGCAAGTTTTGGAGCTGTATTAACATTGCCTGGTATTGCTGGTATTGTTTTAACGATAGGTATGGCAGTTGATGCTAACGTAATTATCTTTGAAAGAGCTAAAGAAGAATTAGATTCTGGTAAAACAATTGAAGAAGCGGTTAACTATGCATATACATGGAAAGGAGCAATGTCATCTATTATCGATGCCAACGTTACAACTTTTATTACCGCATTAATTTTATTCTTTTTAGGAACAGGACCAATTAAAGGTTTTGCGACAACTTTACTTATAGGTATTTTAACTTCATTGTTTACTGCAATTTTTATTACTAGAATATTCTTAGATTGGAGTATTTCTAAAGGAGAAAAATTAGCGTTTTCAACTTCTATTACTAAAAACTGGTTCAAAAACATGAACTTTGATTTCTTAGGAAAAAGAAAAATTGCTTATGCTATTTCTGGAATTTTAATCGCTTTATCTTTATTCTCAATCTTTACAAAAAGTTTAAATTTAGGTGTAGATTTTGTTGGAGGAAGAACTTATCAAGTACGTTTTGACAAAGCTGTTGTAGCTCCAGATGTTACTAAAGATTTAGTAGCTACTTTTGGAAGTGCAGAAGCTAAAGTTTTTGGTAACGATAATCAGTTAAAAATCACAACTAAATATAAAGTTAACGAAGAAAGTGAAGGAGTTGATAAAGAAGTTAACGAAAAATTATACGAAGCATTAAAGACTTATTTACCTGCTAATTTATCATACAAAGATTTTGTTACTTCTTATGAAGGAAAAAAATATGGTGTAATGCAATCTTCTAAAGTATCTGGAACTATTTCAAAAGATATTAAAAGTAACTCAATTTGGGCTGTTTTTGGCTCTCTATTTGTTGTGTTCTTGTACTTAATGATTTCATTTAAAAAATGGCAATTTGGACTTGGAGCAGTTCTAGCAGTTGCACATGACGTTATTATTGTGTTAGGTATATTCTCATTCTTCTACAATATTTTACCATTCAACATGGAAATTGACCAAGCATTTATTGCAGCTATATTAACGGTAATTGGTTATTCATTAAATGATACAGTAATTGTATTTGATAGAATTCGTGAATACTTAGATTATAATTCTACTTCTGACTTTGATGGCTTAGTTAATAAAGCAATTAACACAACATTAAGTAGAACAATCAATACCTCTGCTACAACATTAGTAGTTTTAGTAGCAGTATTTATCTTAGGTGGAGAAACTATCAGAGGATTTGTATTTGCAATACTAGTAGGTATTTTAGTGGGTACATACTCTTCATTATTTGTTGCTACACCAATTATGCGTGATTCAATGAGTGAAAAAGAAAAATTAAAAATGGCTCAATTCAAAAAAGAAGATTAGTCATAAAAAACTTAATTATTAAAAAATCCTAAAATGAAAATTTTAGGATTTTTTTTGATTAACTCTTTCTATATTTGTTTAAATTTTAATTTCAAAATATATGAAAAAACTTATTTTAGGATTGTTGCTTTTGCCTTTTATTTCTACAGCTCAAAATGAAGAGTCAAAAGACAATAAAGGAGAAATTAAATCAAACCTTTTTGATTTAGTTGTTGGGAAATCTTTTAACGTTGGTTATGAACACTTTCTTAAAGGAAATCAATCAGTTCAGTTTGATGTAACGTTATTCGATACCTATTCTTACATAGATGCTTCGGAATTAGAAAAAAATGGCTTAGTTGGCTTACAAGCAACTTATAATATTTACTTTTCTAAAAGTAAGAAACAACATGGTTTTGCATTTTCACCTTTTTTAAAATACAGAGTTGGTAAACAAGAGACTATAGATTACTATTACTTCTATGATTATGATACTGGTACAAGTACAAGTACTAATATGAATAGAGAGTTTGATTTAAGTGGTTTAGAAGCAGGTTTTGGAGTAAGTCATAAATGGCTTTTTAATGATAAAATCAGTTTAACACTAGGTTCTCAAATTGCTAGAAATTTTTCAAATTCAAAAGAAATTAGTGATAATTATTCAGATATAAATTTTAAAGCTCACGTTACATTAGGCTTTAGATTATAAAAAAAAAAGACCTTAAAATTATTTAAGGTCTTTTTTTTAACTTCATTCAACTATTTAACTTTGTTTTTCTTATGCTCTTTTCTTTGCTCTTTGCATAAAGAATAATCCAGCAATTATAAAAGGAATACTTAACCATTGACCAGTAGATAGTAAACCAAGACTTTCTTCAAATCCACCTTGACTTTCTTTAACGTATTCTACAAAGAATCTTACGGTCCAAAGTAATACTAAAAATGTTCCAAAAAGTAATCCTTGTTTGTTTCTAGCATCTGTTTTCCAATACATATAAAATAGTATTGCAAATACAAATATGTATCCAAAAGCTTCATATAGCATAGCAGGATGTTTTGGAGTAACTTCAGCTAAAACTTCAGAGAATTGAGGATTTGTTTCAATAGCTTTATAAGCATCATTTACATCTGAAATATTAGTCTTCTCAAATGCTTCTCTAGGATTGAATTTGTCTCTAATGAATTTTATTCCAAAAGAAGAAGTAGTTTCTTTTCCAACAATTTCTGAATTAAAAAAGTTACCTAAACGAACAAATATAGCACCACTTGCAACCGGAATTACAATTCTGTCTAAAATCCATAAAATTGGTTTTTGAACTACTTTTTTACTGTAGAAATACATTACTAAAATGATCGAAATAGCAGCACCGTGACTTGCTAATCCTGCAAACCCAGTAAACTCCCAACCATCAGCAGTTTCTCGAATAGGTAATAATATTTCTACAGGATGTTGACTAAAATAAGCCCAATCGTAAAAGAATACATGTCCTAAACGGGCTCCTATTAAAGTAGCGACTACAGTATACACAAAAAGGTTGTCTAATTTTTCAATAGATTGTCCTTCGCGATTGTAAATCCCTTTCATAATGTACCATCCTAGTCCGAATGCAACTACAAACATTAAACTATAAAAGCGTAATGTTATAAAACCTAAATCAAATCCTTCAGAAGGATTCCAAACCATATATAATGAGTTGTTCATGTGTATTTTTCTTTTAAAAGGGTAAAAATAAAGATTATTATTTGTTTAGGTGTTAAAAATGATTCAAAATTCAATTTCAATTTAAAAATCAATTGTTGATTAATGATTTATTTTACTGAACACTCAAAACTGAGCACTGAACACTAAAATCAAGGAACTGGATCATAACCACTTTTTCCCCAAGGATGACAACTTGCAATTCGTTTTATAGCCAACCAACCACCTTTAAATAAACCATGTTTTTGTAAAGCTTCTACAGTATAATGAGAACAAGTTGGTTCAAAACGACAAGCAGCAGGTGTAAACGGAGAAATTGCTCCTTGGTAAAAACGCACCAAAAAAACAAAAGGAAAAATAAGTATTTTTTTTAAGCTCAAAATTATTCTTATTCATTGCCGTTTGACTTAAGCCAACGGATTTGTTTTCAATTTAAATCTCAATTTCAAAAAAAGATTATTCAAATTTCTATAATTTCTCAAATCTGTGTTCCAAATAATTTATTTATTCAGCAGTCTTATATTTTATATCGAGAAATTCGTTCCATCTTTACCATCTTTCAAAATAACTCCTGTAGCAGCAAGTTTATCACGAATTTCATCCGATAAAGCCCAATTCTTATTAGCTCTAGCTTCATCTCTCATAGTAATTAACATTTCAACAACGCCTGTTAATTTGTCAGTATTATTATTTGATGATTTTGCATTTTTAATTCCTATAACATCAAACACAAATGCATTTAAGGTTTCTTTTAACATTGCAATATCATCTGCATTTAAAGTCTCTTTTTTATCATTTACTAAATTGATGTATTTAATTCCTTCAAATAAATTTGCAATTAGTATTGGAGTATTAAAATCATCATTCATAGCTTTATAGCACTGCTTTTTCCAATCTTCAATAGATAGAGTAGAAGTTGCGCTTGGCACTAATTTGTCTAACAAAGCAATTCCTTCCATCAAACGATTAAACCCTTTTTCAGCAGCAACCATTGCATCATTTGAAATATCTAAAACACTTCTGTAATGAGCTTGCAAAAAACTAAAGCGTATAACATTAGCACTAAAACTTTTTTCAAAAAACGTATTATTTCCTACTATTAATTCCATAGGTAAAACATAATTTCCAGTAGATTTACTCATACGAAGGCCATTCATAGTCAACATATTAGTATGCATCCAATAATTTACTGGAGAATGTCCAAAACTAGCTTTAGCTTGAGCAATTTCACATTCATGATGCGGAAATTTCAAATCCATTCCACCACCGTGAATATCAAAATTTTCACCTAAATATTTTGTACTCATTGCAGTACACTCCAAATGCCATCCTGGAAAACCAGCTCCCCAAGGAGAATTCCATCGCATTATGTGTGCAGGAGACGCATTTTTCCAAAGTGCAAAATCTTGTGGATTTTTTTTCTCACTTTGTCCATCTAAATCTCTTGTATTTGCAAATAGTTCTTCCACATTACGGTTACTTAATTCGCCATAATTCAACCCTTTTTTGTTATATGCTAATACATCAAAATACACAGAGCCGTTACTTTCGTAGGCAAAACCGTCAGCAATCATACGTTGCGTTAATTCAATTTGCTCAATAATGTGTCCCGTTGCAGTTGGTTCAATAGTTGGTTCTAAAAAATTAAATTCTTGTAAAACCTTATGAAAATCAACTGTATATTTCTGAACAATTTCCATTGGTTCTAATTTTTCCAATTTCGATTGTTTTACAAAGCGATCGTTTTCTACATCGCCATCATCAGTCAAATGACCTGCATCAGTAATGTTTCTTACATATCGAATATTGTAACCCAAATGCAATAAATACCTATAAATAATGTCAAAACTCATAAAAGTTCTAACATTACCCAAATGCACATTACTATAAACTGTTGGACCACAAACATACATACCTACATTTCCTTCCGAAATCGGAGTAAATAATTCCTTTTTTCCAGATGTAGTGTTGTATAAGTGTAACGGATTGTTTTTGTATAGTTGCATTTTATGTTTTTTTAAAGCTAATCCTGCTGTCCACTATATCTTTTTATTTTGTCATGCTGAGCCTGTCGAAATACAAAATAAAAAGGATGCCGTTTCTATCAGGGCTAGGGCAATTATTTTAAATTAAATTTATTTCGTAAAATTAAAAAGTAGTTTCCATTTTAATATAATCTAAAAACTCTCTTCTTACGCTGTCTTCTTTAAATTTCCCACCAAATTCTGCAGTAACTGTGCTGCTTTCAATGTCTCTAATTCCTCTAGAGTTTACACATAAATGTTTTGCATCGATAACACAAGCTACATCCTCTGTGCCTAATACTTTTTTTAATTCTTCAACAATTTGTATATTTAAACGTTCTTGTACTTGTGGTCTTTTGGCAAAATAATCAACAATTCTGTTCATTTTAGACAAACCTACAACAGTACCATTAGAAATATAAGCAACATGAGCGCGACCAACAATAGGTAATAAATGATGCTCGCAAGTAGAATAAACAACTATGTTTTTTTCTACCAACATTTCGTTGTATTTGTATTTGTTATCAAAGGTAGAAGAACTTGGTTTATTAGCGGGATTTAATCCACCAAAAATCTCTTTTACAAACATCTTTGCAACACGGTTTGGAGTACCTTTTAAACTGTCGTCAGTTAAATCTAGTCCAAGTGTGTTTAAGATGCTTTCTACATCTTTTTTAATCAGTTCAATTTTCTCTTCATCAGAAATAGCAAAAGCATTAGCTTTCATTGGAGTGTTTGCACTTGTGCCAATATGGTTTTCACCAATTTCTAAATTAAAATCTTCGTTTTTAGACATATTATTATGCGATAAGTTTATAGCAATTTTTTAAAGTGTAAAGATAAATAATAAACTTTAAAAAAAGGTAGAAATGTTAAAACTATACATTTTAATGTATTTTGTTTAATTTAATGTTAAATTTTTGTACATTTCGGCACCCTTAATTAACTATTATTATTTAAAAATATGAAAGTAAAAATACTTTTGACATTGCTGCTATTTATCACGTCAATTAGCATAAAAGCTCAGGAAACAAAATCATCTTGTAATTTTAAATATTCAATTCTAGCTGAAAAAAATTCAGATGGTTTAGAATACGAAGATAGATTTGTAAACTTCAAATGGGATCTTTCTAAACTATCCGTATCAGACGAAGCTTCAATTGAAATTGTAAAAATATTCGATTGTTTTACAGGTATTAATGGAACACAAACAGAAGCTTATACTTTATTGAATCTTAAAAACAAAGATTTAATAAATAAGAATTCTTTTGAAATTAAACATGTAGACATGCTTGCTAAATGTTTTAAATGGAGAGTTATTATAAAGTCTGATAAATGTTCAGAACAATCTGATTGGAACTACCATACTTTTCTTGATTAATATAAAAATATGAAAAAAATATACTTATTATTTGCGATTTTTTGTTTAAACTTTAGTTTTGCACAAAGTCCTACTTGTGATTCAGCTTCTGCTTTTTGTGCTGGTGGTTCTACTTTAACTTTTGCTAATACTACAGGTGTTTTACCTGGACTTGGCGGTATAGGTTGTTTAGGCACCGCTCCCAATCCTGCATGGTTTTATATGACCATTAGTCAATCAGGTAATTTAGATTTTTTGTTAACACAAGGTAGTAATGCGCCAAACTATAATAATCAAGATGTAGATTTCGTTCTTTGGGGGCCATTTACTGCACCAAATTGTACAGATTTGTATGATTACCCTGTAGGAAATACCTCAATACCTAACAATATAATTGATTGTAGTTATTCTGGATCTGCAACAGAAAACATGGATATTCCTGGTGCTATTGCTGGTCAAGTATATATGGTATTGATTACAAATTATTCTAATCAATCAGGTCAAATTACTTTAACTCAAACAAATTTAGGACAAACTGGTGCAGGTGCAACAGATTGTAATGTGGTTTGTGGTGTAAATTTAGGACCAGATCAACTTTTTTGTAGTACATCAGTTACTTGTTATACACTTAATGCTAATTTTAATTCACCTACAACTCAGCCAGGAACGCCAATTTTTGCTTGGTTTTTAGACGGAGTATTGCAACCTGCACTTACCACACAATCTGTTACTGTATGTCAAAGTGGTGTGTGGTCTGTTTTAGCAACTAGGCCTGGTTGTACCGCTGGAGCTACTGATGATGTACTTATCAACTTCTCTTCCCCACCAAATCTTAATACACCCCCTGATCTTACTGGTCCCGCTGGGAGTTGTAATCCTGAATTTGATTTAACGTCTATTATTGTAGGTATGTTAGGTTCACAAAACCCAGCAGATTATTATGTTACTTTTCACTTGGACTTATTTGATTCTTTTGATGGTTCAAACCCAATTCCAAATCCTACTACATTTACTACCACGACATCAATACCAATTTATGTTCGTGTAGAAAACTTAAACAATCCTCTTTGTTTCGAAAATACAGAGTTCAATCTTATAGTTGATTGTGTTGCTACAGCAACTATGCCACCAGATATGATTGTTTGTGATGATATTACTAATAACGGTACAGAAACTTTTAACTTAACTACTCAGAATGCTGCTATTTATAATGGAGTTGATCCAACACAGTTTTCTATAACATATCACACTTCTTTATTAGGAGCACAAACAAATAATTCAACTGCTTTAGCAACTCCACCAACAGCCTATGTTGGAGGTCCTAATCAGATTATTTATGTTCGTTTAGAATCAAACATTGATACTACAGTATATAGCACTACAACATTCAATTTAATAGTCAATCCATTACCCACAGCTGCTATTGGTGCAAGTACAATTTGTTCGGGTCAAACGGGCGTTGTTACAATTAGTGGAACACCTGGAGCTACTGTTGTT
>JBLHNH010000026.1:0-26000 GCA_047622645.1 Flavobacterium sp. | reverse complement strand
AAATATTAGGTAAAATGATTTTAGAAGGAGAAGGAAAAGGATTGAGCAATGATTTTGTAATGCATTTGTTTAAAGCTATTCATCAAGAAAGTATAAATCATCAAGAAAAGGTTGTAAATAATTAATTGTTAATATTTTTTTCTTATTATTGCAAAAAAAAATCATAAAAATGAATAAAATCTATTTTTTTCTTGTACTCTTTGTAGTTTGTAGTACAAATCTTTTTGCACAGTATGATATTGAGAATATCAAAATTTCTTATGGTGTCGAATTACCAGATGATAAAGCTAAAATTGTAAAGCTTTTTGGTGAAAATAACGGAATTGTATACGCCTTAGCCTTAAAAGGCAAGGATGATTATTACATTAAAACTTTTACTTCCGGTGAAATGAAAATGCTTTCAAACAAGCTAATTGTTTTACCTGAGTTAAAAGATAGAGAGATAGAATTTGAAGAAATAGCTTTGTTAAATGGTAGACCTTATATCATTGGAAGTGTGTATCATAAAAAAGACAAGATATATACTTTAGTGGGTTTAGAACTTGGTGAAGACGGAAAGTTGAAAAAAAACATGATTACACTTTTCGAATCTGAAGTAGCAAAAAACAGAGATAAAGGATCTTTCTATTTTAAAGTTTCACCAGATGAAAACAGTATTCTAATTATGCACACAGCTCTTTTTGAAAAGGAAGACGCACTTAAATATGAAATCAAATTATTTGATTCTAACTTAAAACCGGTTTTCTCAAACATTGATAAAGTTACTTACGATGATTCAAAAAAAGACTATGAATTTATTTTGTCAGATTTTGATGTAAATGTTTTTAACGACGTTTTCTTAGTAGTTAATGAAAGTTATAGAGATTCTAAAAAGAAAGAAAAAGTTGAAAAATTTCAGGTTTTTACATTTAAAAATGCTAATGCTTATAAGAAAGAAGTAATTGATATTAATTTTAAAGATAAAGAAATTATCAATTGTAAAATGCTGGCTACGAATAAAAAAACGTTACAATTAGTTGGTTTTTATTCAAGTGTTAGAGATAATGGAAAAGCAAATAAAGAATTAAAAGGGGTTTACAATGCAACAATTAATTTGGCAACAAATGAAAATGATAACCTTAAGTTCAATGAGTTCGATTATGAAACTAAAGTTAAATTACTAGGAGAAAGAAGAGCTAAAAAAGGAAAAGATGTGAAGCCATTATATAACATTCATACAATCATTGAAAAAAATGATGGTGGTTTAATTGTTTTGTCAGAATATCAACTAGTAATTGTAGGTAAAAAATCTGGAATTGGCCCCTTAGCAATCCAACCAATAACTTTCATTAGAAATGAAATAATTGTAACTTGCTTAAAGCCTGACGGTTCATTAGAATGGAGCAATGTAGTGGCAAAAGATCAAGCAGCAGCAGTTTCAGTATTATCTGTTGGTTTTTCAGGAGGTTCAAGTAGTGGAAGTTTTTCAGTCGGAATGAGCGTTTCAATTCCATTAGCTGTAATGGGTAAAGGCCCTGAATATCTAACTGCTATTCCTATTTACAAAGATGGTCAATTGAATATTATTTTTAATGATAACAAAAAGAATAAAGGAATTACTGATATCGAAGAAATAAAAAGTTTAGGAAATTATAATAATGCAGTTCCAACTTTATTTAGATTTGATGCTAAAGGAAATATCACAAGATTTGATCCAGAAGAAGCTATAAAAAATGAATTAGTAATTAGGCCTGGTGTTTATTACAGAAAAAACGATAACGAATTTTTAATTTATGCTTCAAGAAAGAAAGCCGATAAATTAGGAAGGATGACTATTCAGTAAATTTATTTTAAAAGTTCAGTTTAATATTAAATTTATAAAAGGCTATCTAATTTAGGATAGCCTTTTTTTTATGTAATAAAGTTAGTTTGTATATCTTTGCAAACATGACAGGAATCGTTTATAAATCTACAGGAAGTTGGTACACCGTAAAAACTAAAGAAAATAAGTTTTTTGAATGTCGTATCAAAGGAAAATTCCGAATGCAAGGAATTAAAAGTACTAATCCAATTGCCGTTGGAGATTTAGTAGATTTTGACGTGGATAACGTTGATGAAGCAAATATTGGAACAATTCACACCATTCATGATCGTAAAAATTATATCGTTAGAAAATCAGTTAATTTATCGCATCAAATGCATATTATTGCATCAAATATTGATGTTGTTATTTTATTGGTAACGATAAATAATCCACCAACTACGACGAGTTTTATCGATCGTTTTTTAGTTACTGCAGAAGCTTATGGTATTGAAGCAGTAATCGTTTTTAATAAAATTGATACGTTTGACGAAGCTACTTTAGACGAACAATTATACATGCAACACATATATACTAATGTAGGCTATAAGTGTTTACGTGTTTCTGCTAAAGATGGAACTGGAGTTAAAGAGCTAAAAGCCCTTATGAAAGATAGAGTTTCTATGTTTTCAGGTCATTCAGGTGTAGGAAAATCAACTTTAGTGAATACTTTAGAACCTTCATTAAATTTAAAAACTAAGCAAATTTCAGCATCGCATTCACAAGGAAAGCATACTACAACTTTCGCAGAAATGTATGATTTGGCTTTTGGGGCTCAAATTATAGACACTCCTGGAATTCGTGGTTTCGGAATTGTAGATATGGAAAAACAAGAAATAGGAGATTATTATCCGGAATTTTTTGCTTTAAAAGAACAATGTAAATTTAACAACTGTTTACATAAAGATGAACCAAAATGTGCGGTTAAAGATGCTCTAGAAAAAGATGAAATTGCTTGGTCAAGATACAAATCCTATTTGCAATTGTTAGAAGGAGACGAGGAAAACTACAGAAACGACATCTACGGCGAAGACAGAATTGAAAGTGATAAAACGAGAAAAAGCGAGTAGCTAATTTTGAATTATGTCTGAAAATGTTATAAAAACAAAATCATTTAATTTTGCGTTAAGAATAGTAAAATTATATCAATTTTTATGTGTTGATAAAAAGGAATTTGTTCTTAGCAAACAATTACTTCGTAGTGGAACATCTATTGGAGCATTGGTAAGAGAATCAGAACATGCAGAAAGTAAATTAGATTTTATTCATAAATTAGCAATTGCACAAAAAGAAGCTAATGAAAGTGATTATTGGTTAGAGTTATTGTTTAAATCAGAATATTTAAACGAATCTCAGTTTAAATCCTTAAATTCAGATATAGTTGAAATAAATAAAATTTTAGTTTCCATAATTATTTCAACCAAGCAAAATTTAAAGAAATAATATTTTTACAAGACAAAATTCATAATTAACCATTCATAATTCATAATTATTTTGAAAGCGGTAATCCAAAGAGTATCAGAAGCATCAGTAACCATTGATAACAACATAGTTGCTCAAATAAATCAAGGGTTATTAGTTTTAATCGGAATTGAAAATTCAGATAATAAAGAAGACATTAATTGGTTGACATCAAAAATTGCTAATCTTCGCATTTTTGCTGACGAGAATGAGGTTATGAATTTATCTGTAAAAGATATTGATGGAGAAATTATCGTTGTTAGTCAATTCACACTTCATGCAGCAACAAAAAAAGGCAATCGGCCGTCTTACTTAAAAGCGGCAAAACCAGATGTTTCAATTCCGTTATATGAAAATTTCGTTTCACAAATGGAAAATGAAATAGGAAAGAAAGTGCAAACAGGTCAATTTGGAGCGGACATGAACGTAGCCTTAACTAACGATGGACCAGTTACTATAATTATTGATACAAAAAATAAAGAATAGTTTTTTTTTATAAGTTTTTTTTTATATTTGAATATAATCTATTCAAATGAAGAAAAGTCAAATATTTATTATTCTTATACTGTTTATTTTCAATAATTCTTTTTCTCAGAAAGAAGCCTATTTAGCGGTTTACCCAGACAGCTTAAAAGAAAGCGCAAATGCAATTATTAAAGAAAATATAATTGATATATCAATTCCTTCCTACGATAGAATGATTATTAAAAAGAGAAGAGTAATAACAATCTTAAATGAATATGGTTTAAAACATTTAGACACAAATGAATATTACGACAACTCAACTACAATAAAAAATATGGAAGCCGAAGTTTATAATGCTTTTGGCCAAGAAATCAGAAAAATTAGAAGGAAAGATTTTAAAGAAAATTCTATTAGTGAAGGTTCTGTTATAACGGATAATAGAGTAGTTTATCTTGACTATACACCAACTCAGTATCCTTTTACTTTGGTTTATGAGAGTGAAATTTCAACTTCAAATACAGCTTTTATTCCAACATGGTTTCCAATAGAAGATTATTTTTTGAGTATACAAAATGCTACACTCAAAATCGAATATGCAAACGATGTAAAATTAAAATACAAAGAAATTAATTTTGATAAAAATATTGTCAAGTCAGTTGTGGGTAATGTAATAAAATATTCAATTAACAATGTAAAAGCAATTAGAAAAGAACAATTATCACCCTCTTTTCAAAAGTTTTTGCCTTATGTTTTGATAGGTTTAGAAGAGTTTAACTTAGAGGGAGTTAAAGGAAACAGTTACGATTGGAATTCATTTGGTAAATGGATGTATACAAATTTATTAAGAGACACAGAAGAAATTCCGGTTGAGTCTATTTCCAAAATTCAAAATCTTATTGGAACTGAAATAGATCCAATTAAAAAAGCAAAAATTATTTACAATTATGTTCAGAATAGAACAAGATATGTGAGTATTCAACTTGGAATTGGCGGTTGGAAACCTATGTTGGCTAAAGACGTTGATAGGTTAGGATATGGAGATTGCAAAGCATTAACAAATTACACAAGGTCACTTTTAAAAGCATTTGATATTCCTTCTTATTATGCCATAGTATATAGTGGTAATGAAAAAAGAAACTTAGAAGAAGATTTTGTGTCAATGCAAGGAAATCATGTTATATTAGGAATTCCAAATAAAAATGAAATTATATGGTTAGAATGTACTAGTCAAATTCACCCTTTTGGTTTTCAAGGAGATTTTACTGATGATAGAAAAGTATTAATTGTCTCAAATGAAAAATCTGAAATAGTTAAAACTAAAAAATTTAATCAATATTCAAATACTCAGAATTCAAATACAGAAATAGAAATATTAACAAATAATAATGTTAAATGTGCTACAGAAATGACTTCTAAAGGTATTTTGTATGATGCTAAATTTAGTTTAGAATCAAAATCTAAAGAAGATTTATTAAAAGTGTATAAAGATTACTTTAGTAGTTTTAATAATAAAGTGTTTTCAAATATTACTATAGAAAACAACAAAGAAAATATCGAGCTCACGGAAAATATTTCCTTTGAAGCTAAAGATTTTATAAAAAAAAGTGGAAATATTATTATTTTGCCAATCAATTTAATGAATCAGGTTAGTTTTATACCTCAAAAATATAGAAATAGAAATGCTCCATTTGAAATAGAAAGAGGCTATTCTTATGAAGATGTAATTGCTATTAAATTTCCAGAAAGCTATAGTTTAGAAGAGTTGCCATCAAATATAAATATCAATTCTGAATTTGGATTGTATGATTGCAAATTTCTTTCAAACACTAAAAACGAAATATCATATAAAAGAAGTATCGTAATAAAAGAAGGGTATTACTCAAAAGATAAATACGAAAGTTATAGACTTTTTAGAGAACAAATAGCAAAAAATGAAAGCATTAAAGTTGTTTTAAAAACAAATTAAAAATAAATAAATAATTCATGAAACAAATAATATTAGCAACAGTATTTTTTTTAGCATTTCAATATAATTATGCTCAAAAATTAAAATTAGGAAATGTTACTAAAGAAGAACTTATACAAAAAGTTCACCCAATTGATTCATCTTCAGCTGCAGCTATTCTTTTTAAAAGAGGAGAGACAACCTTTCAAGTTGATAGAATGGGTGAATGGTCGGTGAGTACTTTAGTTGAAATGAAAATTAAAATATACAAAAAAGAAGGTTTAGAACTTGCAAACCAAGAAGTTGCTTATTTTGTTGGTGGAACAACCAATGAAAGTGTTTCTTTTTATGATACGAATACATTTAATTTAGAGGGTAATGAAATTGTAAAAACAAAATTAAGTTCTGAAGGTAAGTTTGATGAAGAAGTAAATGACAACTGGAAAATAAAAAAAATAACACTTCCTGCCGTTAAAGAAGGTTCAGTTATTGAGTTTTCTTATAAGATAGTTTCTCCCTTTATTAATAATATTAATGATTTTCATTTTCAATATAAAATTCCGACTGATAATGTAGAATATACAGTTTTTATGCCTATACCATTTAGATACAGTACTGTGATAACGGGTTATGAAGCTGTAAATGTTGAAGAAATTGCTTTAGTGGATAATTTTTATAGTTCAAAATACGTATATAGTAAGCAGAATATGCCTGCCATTAAAGAAGAACGATATGTAAATAATATTAAAGATTATACTTCAATTTTAAAATATGAACTTGCTTCTATAAGTTACCCAAGAGAAGAAATTAGAAATGTTGCCTTAAATTGGGAAGGAGTAACAAAATCAATTTTTGATGATGATAGATTTGGTAGAGAACTTAAATTAAAATCGTATTATGAAGAAGACGTTGATGCAATAATTAAAGACTGTAAGACTGATAAAGAAAAAATAAATAAGATTTTTAGTCATGTACAGAAAAAAATGAATTGGAATGAAAAACATGGAATTTACACAGAAAAGGGTGTAAAAAGAGCCTATAAAGAAAACATAGGTAATGTAGCAGACATAAATCTTATGTTAATTGCAATGTTAAGGTATGCAGGTTTTGAAGCCAATCCAGTTTTGTTAAGCACACAATCAAATGGAATAGCAATTTTTCCTAATAGAACTGCTTTTAATTATGTAATTGTAGCTGTTGAAGAAAATAAAAACTTCACGCTTTTAGATGCTTCAAACAAGAATGCTACGATAGGTATCTTGCCTTTAAAAACTATAAATTGGTTTGGAAGACTTATAAGAAAAGAAGGAGCAGATCTTTCTGTACAAATTGATTTAAGCAAAATAGCAATATCTAATGAAGTAACAACATTAATGGCAGAAATTGATGCTCAAGGGCATTTGTTAGGAAAAATCAGAAGAATATATTACGATTACAATGCTTTTGTTTTTAGAGAAAAAAACGGAAAATTAAGTGAAGAATCATATTTAGAAAGCCTTGAGAAGAAAATAAACGGAATCGAAATTTCAGAGTATTCTATAAAAAGCAAAAATGATTTAGAGAAAGAGATAGTTGAAAGTTATACATTTAAACATGACAATGCAGTTGATTTTATAGGGAGTAAAATGTATATATCACCCTTACTCTTTTACCAATTAGAAGAAAATCCTTTTAAATTAGAAAGAAGAAAATACCCTGTTAATTATCCCTATCCATTTAAAGATTCATACAATATTATTTTAAAAGTACCTGAAGGATATGAAGTTGAGTATCTTCCAAAACCTGTTTCTTTCGGAATGGAAGATGGTTTAGTTACTTTTTCTCTTAATGCAGTTTCTGCTAATGGGAATATTCAAATTAGTTCAAATTTTGAAATTAATAAAACAATAATCCCTACAAATGATTATGCAACATTAAAAATGATTTATAAAATGATGATTGATAATCAAGCAGAAAAAATTATATTAAAAAAAATATAAATCATGAATATAAAAAACTCACAACAAGAAGTAGATACTTGGATAAAAGAACATGGTGTTCGTTATTTTAACGAATTAACAAACATGGCACAACTAACAGAAGAAGTTGGTGAAGTAGCCAGAATTATAGCAAGACGTTATGGAGAACAATCCGAAAAAGAAAGCGACAAAAATAAAGACCTTGGTGAAGAATTAGCTGATGTAGTTTTTGTAGTTTTGTGTCTAGCTAATCAAACAGGAATTGACCTTCAAGCCGCTTTTGATAAAAAACTGGATTTGAAAACTAATCGTGATCACGATAGGCATCACAATAACGAAAAACTAAAATAATTGTAAATTGTGAATTGTAAATTAGGAGTGATAATATTATTAAAAATAAATCATTTAATTTTGCATTACGAGTTGTTAAAGTATATCAGTTTCTAAATTTAGAAAAAAAGGAATATGTTTTAAGCAAGCAACTTTTAAGAAGCGGAACAGCAATTGGAGCATTGGTTCGTGAAGCAGAACAAGCAGAAAGTAAATTAGATTTTATTCACAAACTTGCTATTGCTCAAAAAGAAGCAAATGAAAATGATTATTGGTTAGCACTTTTATTTCAGTCAGCATATTTAAACGAAATACAATTTCGATCTTTAAAAAAAGATATTATCGAGATTAATAAAATTTTAGCTTCAATAATTATTACAACAAAACAAAAAATAGGGAAGAAATAATGGTGAGTTGTGAATGGTAAATGATGAATTCAAAACTCACATTCACAACTCACAATTCACAACTCACAATTAAAAAAAATGAACTGGATTTTATTAATAATAGCTGGTCTATTTGAAGTTGGTTTTGCAACTTGCTTAGGAAAAGCAAAAGAATCAAGCGGAAACATATCCTATTATTGGTATGCCGGTTTTTTAATTTGCTTAACTATAAGTATGGCGTTATTAGTAAAAGTTACAAAAGAATTACCAATTGGAACTGCTTATGCTGTTTGGACCGGAATTGGAGCTGTTGGTAGTGTTTTAGTCGGAATTTTTATTTTTAAAGAACCAGCTACTTTTTGGCGCGTATTTTTTTTAACCACATTAATTCTATCATTGGTAGGATTAAAATTTGTTTCTAATTAAATGGATTTATTACTTCAACAATCAAGTCTAAATAAGGATCAATCCTTAATCAATGTTACAGGTTCAAAGTCAGAATCCAATAGATTATTACTATTACAAGCCTTGTATCCAAATATCAAGTTAGAAAACATATCTAAATCCGATGATTCTGATGCGATGCAAATGGCATTACTTTCTAAAGATGAAATAATTGACATTCATCATGCCGGAACTGCTATGCGATTTCTAACTGCTTTTTTTGCTGTCCAAGAAAACAAAGAAGTTATATTAACTGGTTCTTCAAGAATGAAAGAACGACCAATAAAAATTTTGGTAGAAGCTTTAAAACAACTTGGAGCAGTAATTACGTATGAAGAAAATGAAGGTTTTCCACCAATAAGAATTAAAGGTAAAAAAATCACAAATAACAAAGTGACATTAAAAGCTGACGTTAGTAGTCAATATATTTCAGCTTTATTGTTAATCGCACCCAAATTAAAAAATGGCTTAGAATTAACTTTGGAAGGAGAAATTACATCTATTCCTTATATAAGAATGACATTAGGTTTACTAAACGAAATTGGTGTCGAAACAACTTTTGAAAACAATGTTATAAAAGTAAACCCACAATTCGTAATTCATAATTCACAATTAATAATTGAATCAGATTGGTCTTCAGCTTCGTATTTCTATTCAATAGTAGCCCTTTCAGAAATTGGAACGCAAATATCACTTTCAAGCTATAAACAAAGCAGTTTACAAGGGGATTCAGCTTTAGTAGAAATATATAAAGGCTTTGGAGTAGAAACTGTTTTTAATGACAATGAATCAATTACAATTGCAAAAATCAACTTCAAAAATCAAAAAGCATTAGTTTTCAATCTTCAATCTTCACCCGATATCGCTCAAACCATAGCTGTAACATGTTTCGGATTAAGAATGGCCTGTCATTTAACAGGATTACACACTTTAAAAATCAAAGAAACAGATAGATTAGAAGCTTTAAAAACTGAATTATCAAAACTTGGGGCTAATGTTTCAGTCACTAACGATTCTCTAACAATCGAACAATCGAACAATCTGAATGTCGGTGTAAGTATTTCTACTTATCAAGACCACAGAATGGCAATGGCTTTTGCTCCTCTAGCCTTAAAAACTTCATTAGTTATCAATGAAGCTGAGGTTGTTTCAAAATCATTTCCAACATTTTGGAAAGATTTAAAAAGCATAGGGTTTCAAATTTCTGATATTTAAAGCATTGTGACTTACCGTTTTTATTGGTTTTTTAAAAATAAACATGAAAACACTTGACAACGCCTATTCCACAGTCGTATATTTGCACTCGGTAAAAGTATGGGCAACCAACTTATAACTTATAACTTATAACTTTCTTATATGAAATTATCACATTTCGGATTCACTTTACCAGAAGAATTATTAGCAGAATATCCAGCAGAAAACAGAGATGAATCTCGTTTAATGGTTATCAATAGAAAAGAAAAAACTATCGAGCACAAATTATTCAAGGATGTTATTGACTATTTTGATGAAGGTGATGTAATGGTTTTAAACAATACAAAAGTATTTCCAGCACGTTTATTTGGAAATAAAGAAAAAACAGGTGCACGTATCGAAGTGTTTTTATTAAGAGAATTAAATGCAGAACAGCGTCTTTGGGATGTGTTAGTTGATCCTGCTCGTAAAATACGTATTGGAAATAAATTATATTTTGGAGATGACGACTCATTAGTTGCTGAAGTAATCGATAATACAACATCAAGAGGTAGAACATTACGATTTTTATATGACGGTTCTTACGAAGAGTTTAGAAGCAAATTAACTGAACTTGGAGAAACGCCAATACCAAAATTTATCAATAGAGAAGTAACTCCAGAAGATGCAGATCGTTACCAAACAATCTATGCTAAACACGAAGGAGCAGTTGCTGCACCAACTGCAGGACTTCACTTTTCTAAACATTTATTAAAAAGGTTAGAAATCAAAGGAGTAGATTTTGCAGAAGTAACTTTACACGTAGGTTTAGGAACTTTCAACCCAGTTGAAGTAGAAGATTTGTCAAAACACAAAATGGATTCAGAAGAAATCATTGTTTCTCAAGAAGCTTGTGATATAGTAAATAATGCGAAGATTCACAAAAAACGTATTTGTTCTGTAGGTACAACATCTATGCGAGCTATAGAAAGTACAGTTTCTTCTAAACAAACGTTGAATCCTTTCACAGGTTGGACAAATAAATTTATTTATCCACCTTACGAATTCGGAATAGCAAACTGCATGATTACAAATTTTCATTTACCAAAATCAACACTTTTAATGACTACTGCCGCATTTTGTGGTCACGATTTATTGAAAGAAGCTTACAAACAAGCCATTGAAGAAAAGTATAGATTTTATACTTATGGTGATGCAATGTTGATTATTTAATTTCAACTTGTTTCAGATTCTTACTAAAGTAAAGGGTTAAAATTATAGAATCTCATCAGCAATGGTGAGATTTTTTTTTGACTTGTTCTGAAGGATTTTAGAAGCAAAGCGCTAGGGCATTTTAGACAATCATTTTCCTGCTGCAAGAACTCGCTTCCTAAAAAGGAGAGCTCAAACAATTCTTGCATCAGGGCTATATAGCCAATGTCTTACATAAAATCAAACTTTTAACGGCTATACTTTTAAACCTCTAAACTTTTCACTATTTTTACATTTCAAACCAATAGCCACAATGGATTTTCAAAATACTAGAGAATTTGCACAACAGTTAGATGCACAAGACGAATTAAGTAAATATAGAAACGAATTCATTTTTCCAAAAGTAAACGGAAAACAAGTAATTTATTTCACAGGTAACTCCTTAGGTTTGCAGCCAGTTAGGACAAAATCATACGTTGATGAAGTTATGAACGATTGGGCAAACCTTGCTGTAGAAGGGCATTTTTATGCCGACAAACCTTGGTGGGATTATCAAGAGCGTTTTTGTGAACCTTTATCCGAAATTGTTGGTGCAAAACCGACAGAAGTTGGTGTAATGAATACGTTGACCGTAAACCTTCACTTGTTAATGGTGTCATTTTATAATCCAACACCAAAAAAATATAAAATAATTTGCGAAGAGAAAGCTTTTCCATCTGATCAATATATGTTTCAAAGTCAAGTTCATTTTCATGGGTTAAAGCCAGAAGATGCAATTGTAGAAATTAAAAGAAGAGAAGGAGAACACAACATTCGTTTAGAAGATGTTTTAGCCAAAATTGATGAAGTAGGTGATGAATTAGCTTTAGTTTTAATAGGTGGAGTAAACTACTACACAGGTCAAGTTTTTGACATAAAAACGATCACAGAAGCAGGTCATAAATACGGAGCTTACGTTGGTTGGGATTTAGCTCATGCAGCAGGAAATATTGAATTAAAACTTAACGAGTGGAATGTAGATTTCGCAGCTTGGTGTAGTTATAAATACATGAATTCTGGACCAGGAAATGCCTCAGGATATTTCGTTCACGAAGCACATCATAACAACACAGATTTACCAAGATTTGCAGGTTGGTGGGGACATAACAAAGAAAGACGCTTTCTAATGGAACCAAAATTTGATCCAGCTCGTAGTGCAGATGGTTGGCAAATTAGTAATTTACCAATTCTATCTTTAGCACCATATTTAGCTTCAGTAGATATGTTCGCAGAAATTGGAATGAAAAAGCTAATTAAAAAACGTAATTTAATTACATCTTATTTAGAATATATTCTTCATGAAATTGATAAAGAAGTAGATAGTACATTTGAAATTATAACTCCATCAAACCAAGACGAAAGAGCTTGTCAATTGTCAGTTTTTCTTCATGGAGAAGGAAGAGGTTTATTTGATTACTTAATGAAAAATGGTGTAATCACAGATTGGAGAGAACCAAACGTAATTAGATTAGCACCAGTTCCATTATACACTTCTTTTGAAGATATGTACGAATTCGGACAAGTATTGAAAAAAGGAATTTTAGAATAGTTTTTTCGATTGTTTGATTGTTTGATAATTCGAACAATCAAACAATCGAAAAATCAAATAACCAAGCTATCGAATAATCAAAAATGGATAAACAGCAAATAATAGACTCATTCGATCCATCACAACCAGGTTTAGCTGACGCTACTGTTTTTGGATTGCCATTTTCAGCCGAACAATCAGAAATTATTGTAATTCCAGTGCCTTGGGAAGTAACGGTGAGTTATGGAGCAGGAGCAAGTGAAGGACCAGAAGCTGTTTTAGAGGCATCGTTTCAAATTGATTTGTTGCACCAAGAGTTTCCAGAATTATGGAAATTAGGAATATATTTAGATGAAGCCGCAAAAGATTTAGCTTCTAATTCAAAAAAATATAAAGAATTAGCTCAGCCTATAATTAAAGCATTAGAAGACGGGGAAACTATAGGAGAAAATTCAAGCTTGAATAAAGGTTTAGAAGAAATCAATTATGCTTGTTCTGATATGGTTGAAGCTGTGGAACAACAAACATTATATTGGTTAAATAAAGGAAAAAAAGTAGCTTTACTAGGTGGAGATCATTCAACACCCTTAGGATATTATAAAGCATTGGCTTCAAAACACGAAAACTTTGGAATTCTACATTTAGATGCACACATGGATTTGCGAATTGCTTATGAAGGGTTTACTTATTCTCATGCTTCAATAATGTATAATGCGCTGCAAATTCCTCAAATTTCAAAAATTGTACAAGTCGGAATTCGTGATTTTTGTGAACAAGAAGTTGACGTTGTAAAAAGACAGAATGGTAGAGTTTTAGTACATACAGATACAGACATCAAAAAACAACTTTTTGAAGGAAATACTTGGCAACATTTATGCGATCATTTAATTTATTCATTACCACAAAAAGTTTGTATATCTTTTGATATTGACGGCATGAGTCGTTTATATGCACCAAATACAGGAACACCAGTTCCCGGAGGAATGTCTTATGAACAAGCCACTTATTTATTAAGTCGTTTGGCTGAATCAAACAAAGAAATTATCGGATTTGATTTAGTAGAAGTGGCACCAGGAGAAGATGATTGGGACGGAAATGTTGGAGCAAGGATGTTATTTCATATGTGCGGTGTTTTAGCAAAATCTCAGCAATTGAATGTTGGAGAAAAAATTGTCTTCCAAAAATAATACATCATGATAAATTTTACAAGGGTAAAAGAAGAATGGAAAGAATTTGAAATTAGTGAGCAAAGAGAAACAAGATATGCAGTTTCAAATTATGGAGGTTTCAGAAGTTTTACTGATACAATCGAAAAAGGTAGAGATTTAAAAGGTTCTATAACAGAAGGATTTCAATTTTTGAGATATAAGAGACTTAATGAAGGAAAAACTAATTATTATATTTATGCCATTCATAAAGTAATTGCAGAATTATTTATACCTAAAACAAGTGAAGAGCAAACCTATGTTTTACATTTAAATTATAACAAATTAGACAATCATCTAGATAATTTAAAATGGGCAACTTATGACGAAATGATTGCACACGGAAAGAAAAGTCCAGCCGTTATTGAAGCCAAGAAAAAATTCAAAGAATTTAATATCAAACGTGATGGAGCAAAATTAACTTCTACAGATGTAATTCGTTTAAAAAGAAAAATATTAGATCCAAATAGAAAAACCAGATTAAGATTAATTGCAAAAGAATTCAATATCTCAGAAATGCAAATCCATCGTATTAAAACAGGTGAAAACTGGGGTCATATAAAAGTTGAATTACCTAAAAAGAAAGAAGAAGACTAATATTCGTCTAGGTTTTCAATAATATGATTAGCCTTTTCGTTGATTTTAGCTAATTCTTCTGGGTTCATTTTTTTAAGCATGTTTAACATCATTCCCATTCTTTGATTATTGGCAAAGTATTGTTTTTTCTCGTCAAGGAAATTCCAGTATAAAGTGTTAAACGGACAAGCTTTATCACCAAATTTATCTTTCACGCTATAATGACAACTCGAACAATAATTACTCATTTTATTAATATAACTTCCTGAAGAAACGTAAGGTTTTGTAGCTAAAATTCCACCATCAGCATATTGACTCATTCCGCGAGTATTGGGCAATTCAACCCATTCAATGGCATCAATATAAACGCCTAAATACCAAGCATCAACTTCATCTGGATGCATTTGAGTTAGCAAAGAAAAATTTCCAATAATCATTAAACGTTGAATGTGATGAGCATAAGCTTCTTCTAAACTCTGAGAAATTGCTTTTTGCATGCAATTCATTTTTGTTTTTCCTGTCCAATAAAAATCAGGTAACTTATTATGGTTTTCCAAAGCATTCATTTTGGAATAAGTAGGCATTTCTTTCCAATAAATTCCACGAACATATTCTCGCCAACCTAAAATCTGACGCACAAATCCTTCGACTTGAGAAATAGTAATGTCATCTTCATTTTTGTGATAAAAATCGACAACGGTTTCAACAACTTCTTTTGGAGAAAGCATTTTACTATTCATAGCAAATGACAAACGCGAATGAAATAAGAATTTTTCATCCGTGTGCATAGCATCTTCATAATCACCAAAATATTTCAATAAATTTTCACAGAAATAATCTAACTGTTTTAAACAATCTTCCCTTGACGTTGGCCAATTAAATTTTTCGATATCAATTTTTCCGAAAGTAGAAACATTTGCTTTTTCAATTTCAATTAGAATTTTTTTAATATTTTGATTGAACGCAATTACATTTGGAACAGGAACTTGCCCTTTGTATTTTAATCGGTTGTCTTTGTCAAAATTCCATTGATTGCCTTCTGGTTGAGAACCTTGCATTAAAACATGATGTTTTTTGCGCATCATTCTATAGAAATTTTCCATTAATAGCATTTTCTTTCCTTCAAAAAATTCAGTTAATTCTGTTCTCGAAGTGTAAAAATGTTCTGTGTCGTAAACTTTAGTTTCAATTTTTAATTTAGAACATATCTTTTTCAATTGTTCATCTAATCTAAATTCATCAGGAAGTTGATATTCAAAATATGAAATTTTATGTTCTTCAATGCATTTAGTTATAATCTTTTCTAAATCATGTAAATTATTTTCATCAGAAATTTTAAAATAAATCACATTATTTCCTTTTGATTTTAAATTTGAATCAAAATTTCGCATAGACAGAAAAAAAGCAGTAACTTTTTGAATGTGATGTTTTACATAATCCGTTTCTTGACGCATTTCTGCCATCAAATAAATTGTGTTTTCTTCAACTTGTTCAAACCAAGAATGCTGACTATTTAATTGATCACCAAGAATTAATCTTAATTTTTTCATGTAATTTTTTTTAATCGGAACTTATCTTAGATTCTTTTTGTTGAAAGCACTATTAGTTTTTAGACGCAGAAATTAATTAAACACGACAAGATTATTTATTTAGCCACAAATTCTGATATTCTCCTTTTCCATCATACATTTCGGCCTGTCTTCTTATATTAAATTTTCTGTCTCTAGGGTCATTTCCAACACCAGCATTGTAAATCCAATTGCCATAATTTGAATGTACATCATAATCAATTAGTAAACTTTCAAAATATGCAGCTGCAATTCTCCAATCTTGTTGTTGTTCTTTTGCCCAAAAACTCGCTACATTTTGTCTTCCACGATTACTCATAAAACCAGTTTTAGCTAATTCAATCATGTTCGCGTTTACAAAAGGCTCTTTTGTATTGCCAGAAATCCATTGATTAAAAGCTTTTTGGTTAAATTTCCAATCGTATTTATTATTCAAAATTCCATCAATTTGAAAAATTTTGTCCCCAAACTTCATGGAAATATATTTAAAATAATCCCTCCAAATTAATTCAAAAATCAACCAATATGTATCTTCGTTAGCTTCAACCTCTTCTTCATATTGTTTAATTTTCCAATAAATTGTTTTAGCTGAAATACTTCCATTTGCTAGCCAAGCTGATAATTTCGAGCTATAATCCCTTCCAATTAATCCATTTCTAGTTTGTTTGTATTTTGATAAGTTTTGGGTTTTAAAAAAATAATTTTCAATTCTTATTAAAGCTTGATTCTCTCCACCTTTAAAAGGGAAAGCTGTGTCTTTGTCTTCCACAAAATCTTCAAAGCCTAAATCAGTTAAATTTGGAATTTCAGTTTTATTTATTATGAGATTTTCAATCGCTTTAGTTTTAAGAGAATTTGTTTTTCGAACTAATACGTTCTTCTCACATTCTTTTCTAAAAACCGTAAAAACTTGTGGTAAATCTTTTATATTTTGATAAGGAATATCATTAGGATGAAAAAGGAACTGATCATAATATTCTTTAAAAGCAACATGTAAATTTTTATTTTTAATATTTTCGTTGACATAAGTTTCTTCATTTGTCCATTCTTTCTGAGTAAAAACAGTCGAAACTTGATATTTTTCAATAATTCTTTCGAATACATTCTCTGGGTTATCATGAAAAATTAATAACGAAATATTTTGTTTGAGTAAATTTTCTTTTAACTCGGAAATTGTTTCCAATAGGAATTTAGCTCTATACTTTTCTGTTTTCTTAAATCCATATTTAGTTTCAGTAAAATGTCTCGGATCAAAACAATAAATTCCAATCGTTTTACCTGAACTTTTACATGCTTCTGATAAAGGTAAATTATCATCAACTCTTAAATTATCTCTAAACCAAACTAAATTGTTCATTTTTATAAAATTGTATAATGTATTATTTTAAAGTAAGAGTTATTGAACACTTTTTCTAGATCGGCATTTATCACTGCAATACTTGACTTCATCCCAATTTTTTTCCCATTTTTTTCGCCAAGAAAAAGGTAATTGACAAACAACACATGTTTTTTCTGGTAAATTAACTTTCTTGTGAGCCATTTTTCAGCATTGATTTTGTCTTAGTGTTTGGTCTAGCATATTCAAAACGGTCAATTAATTTAGGCAAACAATAGCCATCTAAACCATTTAAAGTCACAACATTTCCTTTTTCTAATTGCAACCAATTGTCTTTTGCTATTAGATTTTCATCACAAAATATAGTTTCTATAGAAGCTAAAATATGAATGCAATTGTTTTCTTTAATTTCATATTCACTTAAATACTTGCATAAAAGTTGAACAGGACTTTTCGCCACGAATGGTTCATGAATTTCATTATGATATTCTTCATCCAGACCTGTGATTTTGAATTCTGAAATTCCAAAGTCATAAGCAGCAGAAGTTTGATGCGCTTGAGCTATTATTTCTTCTGTTATATGGTTTACAGTAAAATAACCAGTTTCTTTCATGTTTGTATACGAATTTCTCGCAACAGTAGCCGGTCGTAAAATAAAACCTATTAAAGCCGGATCACTTCCTAAATGTGTAATGCTACTGAAAATAGCTAAATTTGATTTTCCGTCTTTTGATTTTGTACCAATTAGGTTCGCAGATTTATAACCCGTACAGCTATTTATAAGATTTAAACGATTTATTTTTGGAAGTCCTTTGACGTCTTCTTTACTAAATTGAATCATATTTTTTATATTAAAGTTCAAATGTAATCAATTTGTTTAATTATATACCAACTAAGTTAAACAAAAAATAATACTATTTGATTTAAAAAGTTGCTTTAAAACTATATTTAATCGTTATTTTTGTACTAAGAAAAGATAGTTATGCAGAGTTCTAAAAAAATCGCAGTAGTTGGAGCAGGTTTAGTAGGTTCACTATTAGCTGTATATTTAAAAAAAGCTGGACATATTGTTCACGTTTACGATAGAAGCCCAGACATTAGAAATATTAAGTTTTCAGGAAGAAGTATAAATCTCGCCATGTCTAATCGAGGTTGGAGAGCTTTAGAAGATATTGGGATTTCCAATGATATTAAAAAAATAGGTATTCCAATGGATAAACGAGCGATTCATAATATGGATGAATCCCTAAACTATCAAAAATACGGAAAAGATGGTGAAGCTATTTATTCTCTATCACGCGGAGTTCTAAATCGAAAAATGATTGATTTAGCAGAAGCAGAAGGTGTAGAGTTTTTCTTTGAGCAAAAAGTTTGGGATGTTTCTTTGTCAGAAGCAATTCTTCATATTGGAGAAGATGAAAGGGGTGAGTGGACTGAACATAAATACGACATGATTTTTGGTTCTGATGGAGCTTTCTCTAGAGTTCGACACAGAATGCAGCGACAAAGCATGTTTAATTATTCACAAGAGTTTCTTGAAATTGGATATAAAGAATTAAATATTCCAGCGAATGAAGATGGAACACATAAATTAGATAGGAATTCTTTGCATATTTGGCCAAGAGGAAATTTCATGTTGATTGCTTTGCCAAATTTAGACGGTAGCTTTACTTGTACTTTATTTATGCCATTTGAAGGAGAGAATTCTTTTGAACAATTAGTAGATGAAAAAACATTAGTTGATTTTTTCGCAAAATATTTTGCTTCAACAACAGAAGTTATTCCAGATTTGGTGAAAGATTTCTTTAATAACCCAAAGAGTTATTTGGTTACTATGAAATGTTTTCCTTGGACGCATAATGATAAAGTTGCATTAATTGGTGATGCTTGTCATGCAATTGTGCCTTTCTATGGTCATGGAATGAATGCAGGTTTTGAAGATATTACCATTCTTAATGAGTTAATGGAGAAATATGGTGATGATTGGCAAACCATTTTTACAGAATATGAAAATTCACGCAAACCAAATGCTGATGCCATTGCCGAATTATCCTATAGAAATTTCATGGAAATGAGTACGAAAACAGCTGATCCAAATTTCTTGCTACAAAAGAAAATTGAAAAATGGTTTTCAGAAAAACATCCAGACAAATGGATTCCTTTATATAGTCGTGTTACTTTTAGTCATCAGCCTTATGCTGAGGCTCTAGCGATTGGTGATAGGCAAAACGAAATTATGCAAGAAATTTTAGCAATGGAAAGTATAGAACAGATTTGGGAAACTGAACCTGTAGAACAACGAATATTAGAAATGTTGAAGGCGTAATTAAAATTCACCAGTTATTTTCTTACATTTGATTAAATATTTTTAAAAAAGTAAACAATGTTAGAGTTTTTTTTATTTGTGATATTGATTTTAGTTGTTCTAATTTATAGATCAATGAATTCGAAGTTTAAAAACTTACAAGATTCTTTCTATAGAATGAACGAAAGTATTTCTGAACTTAAAAGAGAACTTGAATCTAAAACTATTCAAAAAAAGGAGAAACCTATAGAACAGGTTGTTAAACCAAGAGAAGAAGCTAAACCAATAGAACCAGTTATTGTTTTTGAAACTCCAAAAGTGGAACAAATAATTGTAGAAAAACCTATTGAAGTTGTTGAAAATATTTCTGCACCAAAATACAAACCAGAACCAAAACCAGCTTATATTCCTAAGAAATCTTGGTTTGAAACTTTTAGAGAAAACAATCCTGATTTAGAAAAATTTGTTGGTGAAAACCTTATCAATAAAATTGGAATCTTAATTCTGGTTTTAGGAATTAGCTTTTTTGTAAAATATGCTATCGATAAAGATTGGATCAACGAACCAGCAAGAGTTGGAATCGGAATTTTAGCAGGTTCATTAGTCATGGCAATTGCCCACAAACTCAAGAAAAATTTTGCGGCTTTTAGTTCGGTTTTAGTAGCAGGAGCAATTAGTATTTTCTATTTTACAATTGCTATAGCTTTTCATGAGTATCAATTGTTTAATCAAACCGTTGCTTTTGTAATTATGATTGTAATTACAGCTTTTAGTGTCTTGGTTTCAATTTCATACAACAGACAAGAATTAGCCGTTTTATCCTATATTGGTGGTTTTGCAGTTCCTTTTATGATAAGCACTGGGGAAGGAAATTATGTTGTTTTGTTCTCATATATCGCAATTTTAAATATTGGATTACTAGCAATTGCTTATTTTAAAAAATGGAAAGTAGTTACTATTTTATCATTTATTCTAACAAGTGTTTTGTTCTCGACGTGGTACACAACAGAATTATACGACAATAAACTACCACATTTAGGAGCTTTGTTATTCGCTACTTTATTCTATTTTATTTTCAGCATTGTAGTTGTACTGAATAATTTAAGAAATAAAGGTGTTTTTTCAGGTATTGAATATGGAATATTAGTTTCAAATACATTCTTGTTTTTTGGTTTAGGGTTAGGAATCATTCACAATTGGGGAATCAATTTCAAAGGAATGTTTACCTTATTACTAGCTTTGTATAACTTAGTTTATGCCATTATTTTATATAGAAAATTCGGATTAGACAAAAACGCAATCTATTTGTTAATTGGTTTAACCTTAACTTTCGTAACCTTAACTATTCCAATTCAATTTGAAGGAAATCAAATTACAATGTTTTGGGCAGTCGAAGCTGTTTTATTGTTTTGGTTATCACAGAAATCAAAAATAAATTCGTTTAAAATAGGTGCAATTATAGTTCAGTTTTTGACAATTGTTAGTTTAATGTTAGATTGGCAAAAATATGCTTTCCAAGAAAAAGAATTGTCAATTATTTTAAACCCAATATTTATTACAGGAATTATTGTTGTAGCTTCATTAGTGCTTTCATATTTTATATTGAAGAAAGAAGAAAACAGTTCCAAAATATTCAGTTTCACTTTTAATGCAGTTTTTTATAAAAAAGCTTTATTAATAGCAACTACTTTTGTGCTTTATTTTACAGGAATTCTAGAAACAATTTATCAATCAAATCAATGGTTGAGTAATTCAAGTTCTGCATTATCATTTACTGTGACTTATCATTTTGTATTCACCGCTATTTTCTTGTTTTTAGTTGCTAAGTATAAAAATGTAATCTTTAGAAATGTATTGGTTTTTATAGCTTTAATTAGCACATTGCTTTATGTTGTTTGGTTTTACAATCTTCCAAATAAAGAAATTATAACAAATATAATTCAAGGTTCAAAAGTTAATTTCGCCTTTTATTTGCACTACATCATTTTTGGATGTTTGATTTATTTCGGATTTCAAGTTTACAGAATAGCAACAACTGAACCTAAATTAAAAATTCTTAATTCAAAAATTGCTCCTTGGTTGTTTGTGTTTGCTATTGTTTATGTTTTGAGTAACGAAATTATGACTCATAGTTTACACTTTTCGCAAGAGAATATTGATAAAGTTGAATTTGCAAACGCTTTTCCCAAAACAAATTCAAGTGATTATTACAGAGTTTATGAAAAAGAATATTATTTAGATTTAAAATTTGACACTATTAAACGACAAATTATAAAAATCGGCTACCCTATTTTATGGGGAATTTTCTCTTTTGTTTTTCTAATTATCGGAATTAAACAACAATGGAAAAACCTAAGAATAATCGCCCTATCCTTATTAGGGTTAACAATTGTAAAACTATTTGCGTATGATATCAATAATGTTTCGGAAACCGGAAAAATCATTGCTTTTATATTATTAGGAGTTTTAATTTTGATAATATCATTTGTGTATCAAAAAATCAAGAAATTAGTTGTTGATGAAACTTCAAAAAACGAATCAGATGAGAATTAAAATTTTAGGGTTAATAGCTTTTGTTTATAGTTTTGGGTTTGCTCAAACTCATAAAGGCACAATTGAAAACATCAAAGAAGATGGATTTCATAAAATTAAAATTGCCCCAGAAGTTCGTTCTGCAAGTAGAGATAATTTAGACTATTTCAGAATTTTAGATAAGAATAAAAAGGAAATCCCTTATGTAGTTTTTAAAAACACAAATCGTAATTCTTTATATTCTGAAAAGCTAGAAGTAATAAACAAGTCTTCAATTAAAGATTCTATTAGTTCATTTGTTGTTATGAATTATAATTCAAAATATAATGGAGAATTATCATTGTTAATTTCTAATTCAAAAATTAATAAATATTTTAGTGTAAGTGGAAGCAACAATCAAAAAGAATGGTTTGGTTTAGTTTCTAATCAATTACTATCAGATTTAAATAATGAAAACGGAACTTCTGTTGAAAAAGTTATTTCTTTTCCATCAAACAACTATACGTTTTTAAAGATTGAATTCGAAGATAAAAACTCTTTACCTATTAATATATTAAATATTGGATATTACAAAGGAGAACAATCAACAATAGAAACTTCAATTTTAAATGATTTTCAATATAAAATTACAGAAAATAAGAAAGACAAGAAATCAATAATTACTTTTTCAGCTGATCATTTTCAAAAAGTTGATGAAATTTCATTTACGATTTCGAATAAGTTGTTTTCAAGAAATGCAAAATTATTTGTAAATAGGACTAGAACTATAAAAAGACAGACTGAAAATTATCAAGAAGCAGTTTCAAGTTTTGTATTAAATTCGAATACTTCAAATTCTTTTCAGTTAAATGGTTTTTTCGAAAAAGAATTCACAATAGAAATAGAAAACCAAGACAATCAACCTTTAGAGTTTTTAAAAATTGAATTATTACAAAATTCACAATATGTAATTGCAGACTTAAAAACTAATGAACAATATGAAGTTAGTATAGATTCTACATTAACCAAGCCTCAATATGATTTGAATAATTTTATTAAAGAATCTAAAATTGATTACCCAAAAGCAATAATTTCAAACTTTACTAAAATTACATCTGAAAAAGAAAATGCTTCTGAAAAACCATTTTGGCAATCAAAAGCATTTATGTGGATTTGTATTTTATTCGGAATTGCAATTATTGGTTACTTCTCCATTGGTTTGTTGAAAGATATGAAGGAATAATTATTCTTCGCGATGTACTTTGTTAAAATCAAAGGCTGGTTTACATATTGCAATATATTCGCAAGCTTCATCAAAAGGATTTGAGTATTGAACTCTAGTATTTGCTTCAATTTTAATGGATTGACCAGCTTCTAAAACAATAACTTCATCTTCAATAATAAATTGCTTTTTACCCGAAATCACATAAGTATATTCTTCAAATTCTGGTGTTTGAAAAGGTTCTGACCATTTTGGTGGTGCAACCATATGAGCAATTGAAATATCTTTGTTTCCTGTAGTCGGAATTCCGTGATGTTCTTCAATTAATTTTCCGTCAGTCGTTGGAACTACAAAAGGTTCTTTTTGGATAAAATATTTTTTCATGATTTTTTGATGTGTTTTTCTAAAATTTCTTTTAGTTTAACTATGTCTTCTTTGTTGATTTCATTCAGATTAAACCCAAGTTGATTTTTGTTTTTCTTTGAAATCAACAATTGATTTTTATTAAATTCAAAAGTTTTTAATTCAGAAAAAATGATGTTTTTTCTTTTATAATTAATTTTGATGTTTCCACCTTTTTTATTCCAAACAAAATAATTCTCATAAAAGAAGTTTTTAAATTGAGGGAAAGTTGTTAATACTGCTGAAAATCCAGCTAATGAACCAAATTTGCTTTCTGGATATGCAAAAATACCAATTAAACCTATTACTAAACAAATAATTCCAATAATGACAATTAAAGTGTCAAGGTTTTTTTTAAAACCTAATTCTGTAAATTTTATTCTTTTCATAAAACAATATATTATTCCAAAAGTATGATTTTTTTCTTGTTTACTATTTTTTTGGTCTCAAAATCTGCAATCTGAAAATCTGAAAATCTCTTTTTTAATCCTTACCTTTGCATTCTATTAAAGAAAAAATGTTAGATAAAGAAACACAAATAGCAGTTAATAAAGGAGAAATGCTTCCGTTAATGGAAGAATTTTACACGATTCAAGGAGAAGGGTTTCATACTGGAACAGCAGCCTATTTTATAAGAATTGGTGGTTGTGATGTAGGTTGTCATTGGTGTGATGTAAAGGAAAGTTGGAATGCAGCATTACATCCTCCAACAAATACAAATGTTATTGTAGAAAATGCTAAGAAATATGCAGAAACAGTTGTCGTTACTGGTGGAGAACCTTTAATGTGGGATATGTCTGTTTTAACTTCAAAATTAAAAAACCAAAATTTAAATGTTCATATTGAAACTTCGGGTGCTTACCCTGTTTCAGGTAAATGGGATTGGTTTTGTCTTTCACCAAAGAAAAATAAATTACCAGTTGCTGATGCTTATGCCATTGCAAACGAACTAAAAGTAATTATTTATAACAAACACGATTTTCAATTTGCTGAAGAACAAGCTGCAAAAGTGAATCCGAATGCCATTCTGTTTTTACAACCTGAATGGAGTAAAAATGAAGAAATGACTCCTTTAATTGTAGATTATGTTATGAATAATCCACAATGGAGGATTTCATTACAAACCCATAAATATTTAAATATCCCATAATTTTTATTGGTAATACTTTTTAAAGCAATATATAAAAAGGCAATGTTTTAAACTCCAAACTATTAATTGTGGTTTGTAATTTTTTATTAGAACTTAGTTAGAAAGTTTAGCCAAATAATCAAAATGTGCACCTTCTAGAACTAATTCGCATTGCAAACCGTTATCAAAACAAGCATTTTGAAGGGTGTTGTAATCCAAATATAGCCAAGGAAAAGTTTCTTCTGTTTCTCCTTTATATTTAATGGTAAAAGTTAATTCTCCATAATAACCATCACTTGGAATCCATCTTCCACCTTCTTCACCTTCATCAAACATATAAATGATATCAGAACTGTCAATTAAAATTTGTCCGTTCTTATTTAAAAGCGATTTTAATTTCAGAAGGTATTTTGAACAATTTTCTAAGGTTTCAAAAATACCAGTTCCGTTCATTAAAAGTAAAATAGTATCGTATTTTTCATTCTCAAGGGTCAAAATATCTTGAACTTTAGCGTTTTTTAAACCACGAAGTTGACAAGCTTTTATGGCATTTTCAGAAATATCAATAGACGTTACGTCAAAGCCTTTTTCTTGTAAGTAAAGTGAATGAGTTCCTGAACCACAACCTATATCTAAAACCTTACCTTTTGTCAATTGTAATGCTTTTTGTTCAATTATCGGCATTTCATCAAAACTTCTAAAAAGATAAGCAACGCTCATTTCATCAGCTTCAGAAATTGAGGTTTCAGTAATTAAATCTTCAGGAGAATTATTGGTTTGATAATCTAAAATAGCTTTTCCAAATAGGTCTTTCATAATAAAAAGGGTATGAGTTTAAGAGTTTGTGAGTTTAAAAGGCTAAATTTGTTACAGCTTAAATAAAATTGAATAATGTTAAAACCTAATCTAAACGAACTCGTAAAACTTGCCAAAGATACACATATCGAAACCAAAAAGTATTTTGT
>JBLHNH010000025.1:0-26612 GCA_047622645.1 Flavobacterium sp. | reverse complement strand
TAAATGGTATGGAAATATAATATTCCCAACAGATGATGGTATTGGAATTTTTTTCTCCGACATCACCGAACGTAAAAAAGCAGAATACGAGTTAATTACTGCGAACAAGGAACTTGCCTTTCAAAATGAAGAGAAAGAAAAACGTGCAGCAGAATTAATTATTATGAACGAGTTACTTACCTTATTAAATAAAGAGAAAGAAAAACGTGCATCAGAATTGGTTATTGCCAAAGAAAAAGCCGAAGAATCCGACCGTTTAAAATCCGCATTTATTGCCAATATGAGCCACGAAATCAGAACTCCTATGAATGGAATTCTTGGCTTTTCGGCTTTATTAAACGAGCCTGGTCTTGGAGGAGATCAACAACAACAGTATATAGATATTATTCAAAAAAGTGGCGCTCGTATGCTTAACTTAGTTTCAGAAATTATGGATGTTTCCAAAATTGAAGTTGGTTTGATGGAGGCCAATTATAAAGGTGTTAATATCAATGAAATGATAGAATATATACATACTCTTTTAGAATCGGAAGCTAAATCTAAAAATTTGATTCTAACCTATAATAATAGTTTACCAGTTTCTGAAGCAGTAATTCATACTGATGAAGAAAAACTGTTTGCAATTCTTACAAATCTTGTTAAAAACGCCATAAAGTATACAGATACTGGCTCGATTGATTTTGGATATAATATCAAAGGGGATAACATCGAATTTTTTGTAAAGGATTCTGGAATAGGAATACCTAAGAATAGACGCGAAGCCGTATTTGAGCGATTCGTACAGGCTGATATTGCAGACATACAAGCAAGACAAGGTGTGGGATTAGGCTTGTTCATCGCAAAATCATATGTAGAACTCTTAGGTGGTAAAATCTGGATTGAGGAGCAGGAAGCAATAGGTTCATTATTTATTTTTACCTTACCCTACAATAGGTTACCTGAAGTAAAAAATAGTTCGGAAAATAGCATCCCTGAAAATACCGAAATAAATCCATTTAATGCTGTAGTTTTAAATCTAAAAACATTAATTGTGGAAGATGATAAAATTTCCCAACTTTTACTTAAAAAATTAGTAAAAGACTTCAGTAGAGAAATACTGATAGCAGAATCAGGTGGTGTTGCTGTCGATTTGTGTCTTGCTAACCCTGACATTGATTTAATTTTGATGGATATTCAAATGCCTTTTATGAATGGCTATGAAGCAACCCGACAAATCAGAGAATTTAATGAAGGTGTTGTTATCATTGCACAGTCCGCTTTAAGTCTTATAGGTGACAGAGAAAAAATAATCGAAGCAGGATGTACAGATTTTGTTTCAAAACCAGTAGCTAAAAACACTTTAATAGAAACCATTAATAAATATTTTCAACCTATTTAGTACAATGAATATTTTACTGGAAATGCAATTAGATTACTGATAAATTTAGTGTAATTGCAAACGGCTTCTAAAAACAAAAAATTCCACATAGAGAAAAAGTCCAATTACTGTACTATTTCTCTATGTGGAATTTTTTTTAGTTTTAATATGTAAAAATACTAATTGTGTTTTTTAAATAGTCATGCAGATTAAAAGCACGCAGTAAAATGAAAAGATTTAAAAATATATTAATTAAAGGTGATGATCAAATATGCCAGTTTATTATTAAAAGAAATATTAAATCAACTACAGTTTAATAAAAGTTACTGTTTCACTACTAAAATATAGCCTTAAAATTTATTAAAGAAAACATTGATATCATTGAAAATATGCCTGTTGTTATTTTTTTGGATATTGATATTCTGATTATCGACGGATGGCAATTCACATAAGAAATTAGACAATTAAATGTACTGATAGAAACGAAAATTAATGTTTTCCTGACACCATCTTCTAAGAATCCAGATGGCATAACTCTGGTAAAAAGCATAGATGGAATAACTGCATATATAGAGAAACCACTAAATGAAGAAAAAATTAGTAAGGCTTTTGGTCAAATAGAAAATTATCAGATGGTATACAATGCAATTAATGTACTTATACTATTTCAACTCCACAAAACCTTCACTCCGATTTTTTTTCAAATAAAGCCTTTAACTTTAAATGAGTTAAGGTTTTTTTATTTTTAAAGTCCCATATATTCTCGTAAAAAAGACAAAACCCTCTAATTTCTTAGAAGGTTTTGGGTTTTAAAATAAACTAACTCGGCATTTATTTTATTGTTTTATGAATTTTTTAGTTGCTTGATTATTATTGTTGTCAGTCACTTTAACCAAATAAATTCCTTTTTGTAAATCTGAAACAGACAATGATTCATCACTAAATTTATTAGTAAATGTTTTCACTAGTTGTCCTGTTACATTATAAATTTCTATTCTTCTTGTATCAATAGAAACGGCAAAAGAGTCACTAACTGGATTTGGATATACAATGAAACTAGTGTCAAAATTAAAGTTTTCGTTTTTTAAGATTGCTGGTTGATTTCCGTAAATTCTAAAACCACCAGAAGAAATGTTTATTTGAGCTGAAGTACTTGTAACAGTTATAGGTGAGTTGTCCATTAAATTATACCATGTTCCTGCATAAGGGAAATCTGGAGTAATATTTTGAGCAGCTACTGAAAAATTAGCCAAGATTACTACATTTTTTAATTCTGTTGTAGGCAGAGAGTTGTCGAAAACATATATTCTTTGTCTTATGTTGTTTCCATCAGGACTTATTGTATAATCTCCATTAAAAACAGGAAGATTCTTTTTAAAATCAATAAACTTTGACCAATTATTATAAACAATACTTCTAACCGGATCTGTTAACCAATTGTTTGTCCATTGAGGTTGAGGTTTGGTATCTAATTTACAGTTACCAGCAGTTGAATCCGTTTCGTTGTTTACACTTCCATTTGAACAAGTGTAGATTGAATTATCCATACCTAATGCTCCAAAATGCCAAATCATTTTTGGACCAGGTATTAATATACTTGTTGCTCCAATAGCCGACATTCTCATAATAGAGTTAGTAAGATTTCCGTTCGTTGGGTTTGTTCCACCACCATTGCCATAAGTAATAGCTTCGTAAACAAGTCTGTCTTTGTCATGACTTTCAGGATATCCAATTAATCTTTTTCCATTAAAACCCCTGCTTACATGTCCCATTCTTGTAATGTCTGCGTTTGTTGCAAATCCCATTTCAAGTTGTTTGTAAGGTTCAAATAACTCACCCCACATTAAGATTCCTTTCCCTTCATTTAAACGATAATTTGCCCATTGTTGTTCTTCATTATCTTGCCCTAAATGTTCGAAAATTACAATGTGAGTCGGGTCAAGTGACCAAGAATAATCAGCATATTCTTTTAATACATCAACTCTATCTTGTTGGTATGCATTTGTTTGAGAATCACTCCCTGTTGCGTTTTGAGTAAACCCTTTTGTTAAATCCCATCTAAATCCATCAATTTTAAATTCTTCGATCCATTGTTTAACCACTCTCTTTGCATAAGTTTTTGTTCTAGCTTGTTGATGATTAAAATCATTTCCTACACTATAACTGTGAGTAGCAACTTGATTAAAATAAGGACTTTCTGAACTTGGTTCTCCCCATCCATCACCGTCAGGATCATTCATCCACATTCTAACCATAGGATTTCTTCCAAAAGCATGATTTAAGGCAACATCAAGAATTACGGCTATATCGTTTTGATGGCATAAGTCTACAAATTCTTTTAATTTATCGCCATTTCCATAAAATTTATCCAATGCCATGTGAAAAGAAGTGTTATAACCCCAGCTTTCATTACCTTCAAATTCCATCACAGGTAATAATTCAATAGCATTAACTTTTAGGTTCTTGAAATAGTCAATTTTATTAATTAAATCTTGAAAATTACTATTGGCATCAAAATCTCTAATCAACACTTCATAGACTACTAAATTATCTTTATTTGGTTTAGTAAAATTAGTTACTTGCCAATTATATGGTGTTTGTCCTGTTTTTAATACTGTAACTTCTCTTTCTTGTCCAGCTGGATAAGTTGGCATATTTGGATATGAAGCAGCTGAAATATAAGGATCATCATAAGGAGACGAAACAAGAGTAGAGTATGGGTCAGCAGTTTTTACCAATGAAGGTGAATTTGCAATAGGACTTTGATTAACAACCCAATATTGATACGTTTCAGTTTGACCCGAAGTTAATCCTGTTAATTCTATCCAGAATTTAGTAGAACTAGGATCTTTCTTCATGGCATAACTTGTATTTGGTTGCCAATTGTTAAAACTTCCAGCAACATAAACAAAGTCTTTATTTGGTGCATCTAAAACTAAAGTAGCTTTTGTTGCATCAGAAGTATTATAATTAATTCCATCTTGAAGTCCAGTAGGAATTGCTTGTGTAATTGTACTTGGATTTACAATAGTATAAAATTTTCTAGTAATTACAGATGAATTTTGAGTAATAACTAACTCATAACTTGTGTTTGCGGTAATATTAGTATGATTAAATGAATAGCTTGATGTTGCAGCATTTGTGTTTATTGAAACTCCATTAGTCATTAAATTATAAGAAGCATTTCCACCAGTATTTGTAGCCGCTATATTTAAATTTCCACCAGAATTTATAATTGTAGTACTGTTATTTATCGGAGCAGTTAAACTAACCTGATAAGTACCTACGTTGAAAATAAAATCGGTACAACTAGGTGCTTTTTTCATTTCTTGGTTTCCAGCAGCATTTCTTAATACTAACCCTATTTTTGTAGCATTAGTTTGTTGTGTTGTATTCAGATTAAAATAAGTACTAGGAGTAATTGTTATACTCCAAATTCCGCCACCTTGATTGGTCATTAATCCAATACCGTCATCTTGTCCCCAATTTCCAACTACATTAAAGCCGAAAGCATTTGTGTCGTCTCCAATACCTGCATGCATATAAACTTTATTCGAAGAAGTTGGAATTGTGTTACAACTGCTTTGAGCCAAGTTAACTGTAATAGTTATTGGATCGGTTACATTAAAACTTGAAGGTGAAATTGTTACTTGAGCACTTGATAGCAATGGTGCTATAAACGCTAATAATATGAATATTTTTTTTGTCATAACGATTTTTGAAAAAAGAAAAAGGGCTGTTAATAACAGCCCTTTTATTTAATTTATTTATTGTATTGTAAGAGTATAAGTATATGCTCTTGGATTACTTAAATCTAATTCAACTGAATAAGACCCATTAGTTGGAATAGTAATATTGTCACCACCTTCATTAAGAGAACCATCAGCTCCGGAATCTCCATAGTTTATTCCCCAATCATCATTAGCTCTAAATTTAATTTCTTGACCACCAACTAAATTAATAATAAGTGACCATTTTTTTGTAGTAGAGTTATAAGTCATATTTGCATCATTAGCCCAACCGTCTCCACCAGTTACTGGAGCCGTAGCTGAACCAATTATTCCCCAAGTAGTTAACGTTGTTGAATATAATAATGTTGAAGTATTTGCTCTAACTCTATAATAGCCTGCAGTTGATGCATTACAATTAGATTCATTTTGTTCAACTAAAACTCCTGAGAAAGAACCATCGTCTCCGTAATCTATATTTCCCCATTCAAAACCACCAGCAGCATTTTTTTCAAGAAATTTAAATTCTCCGTCTAACCAAACATAACCTTCAAAATCTGTTTCACCAAAACCTGAAGAAGCTAATAAAGGTGCTGATGGTGGATTCCATCCTTGGTGATTTCCTGGAACTGCAAGAGTAGGATTTTCAGTTGTATATGGATTAATTGTTATTGTAACTTTGTTTGATGCCATCATATCAAAACCTGAAGCACTTGATATAACTCTAACATCAAAGTTAGCTGCTGTATAAGGTGTAGCACCTAATGCAAGACAAGCATTGTTTAATGTTTCAACTGTAACTGACAATTGAAGAGCTCCACTTGTTCCGCCAAGTACTTGAGCTGCAGCAAAATCTCCACCTTCAACATCCATTTCTAAGGTATATGCAACAGCAACATCACCATTGTAATCTGCAGCAGACCAAACAAAGCGTTCAGCTTGTTGTGTCATGTTTTCGGGTAATAATGTATATATACTTCCAGATTCTGGAGCAGATAATATAGGGGAACCTATACCCTCAATTACGGGTCTATCTTGTACATCATCTGTGGTACAAGCAATTGTTAATACTGCTAAAAAAGCAAAAATTGTTTTTGTTATATTTTTCATTTTTATATAATTTTTTATTAATAACCTGGGTTTTGTTGTAAATTAGGATTTGTTGATAATGCAGATGACGGAATTGGGAATAAATTTCTATATGAAGAAGTAGGTGCGCCACTTGGAACGCCTCCTTTCCAAGGCCAGATATATGAACTTCCAGTAAATTTACCGAAACGAATTAAGTCAGTTCTTCTGTGACCTTCCCAATGTAATTCTCTTGCTCTTTCGTCTAAAATAAAACTTAAATTTATTTGACCTGCTGATACATTTCCACTTGTATCTCCGTAAGCCCTAACTCTTAAGTCGTTTATATTATCAACACTTGCTTGTGATACAGATCCACCTGCTCTTAGTTCACATTCTGCAAACATTAGGTATGCATCTGCTAATCTAAAAACTGGAAAATCAATATCAACAAAATCACCAGTAGCATCAGAGCCTTGGTTTCCGTTTATATCAACATTTCTAAATTTTTGTATAGCATAGCCATCTGTAAATGTTCCAACACTTGCAATTTCAAGAGTTTGTCCAGCTGTATAGAAATTCCCTCTAGCATCATTACCAGAGCCTGGAAATTTATTTACAAAAGCAGAAGTTGTTCTAATTCCTGCCCATCCACCATTAATACCAAAAGAAGCTGCAGACATACTCCCTCCAACAGGAGCATGAGTCAAGTAAGTTGTTCCGCCATAAGTTTTTGTATTTATTCCGTCAAATGCAATTGAAAATATGAACTCATTTTGAGCTCCATTTGAGTCATTATCTGCAAAAAACAGTTGCTCATAGCTTGAGTGAGTAGAATAAGTAGCTTCAGTTAAAACTTTATTTATTAATATTTTTGCGTCAGCATATCTGTCCGTACCAACATAAATTTGTGCATTCATTAAAAGTTTAGCATGCAACATCCAAGCTGCGGCTTTGTCAACTCTATATTTTTCATTTGAGTTTGGTGCTTTTAAATCAGCAACTAAATTTGTAAGTTCTGTTTCTACAAAAGTAAAAATTTCAGCTCTTGAAGCATAAGTGGGTATATGATATTCAGTTGATGATTCTTCAGTTTCAATTGAAGCTCCACCAAATAAATCAACTAAATTCCAATAACTATATGCTCTTAAGAATCTTGCTTCAGCTCTAAAAGTTTTAATTTCATCTCTTAAAGCACCTGTAACTCCTCTACTATCTAATTTTGCATCAGTAGTTTGTCTTAAAAATTCATTACAAGCATTAACTTGAAAAGCTAATCTATTAAAAGTAGCATTGATAAATACATCTAAAGATGTCCAAGAATGATTATGAAAATCTTTAATCGTTTGGTCATTCCAACCAATAATTGCTTCATCAGTTGTTAATTCTTGCATTTGCCAATATCCTCTTAAATATTGACTAAAACCTTCATCGATACCAGAAATATCTGCTGCTCCTGCAGGTCCTTCTTGTCCAGTTGTAGCTAATCCAGCATACAATTTTGCTAAAAATTGTTTATAAGAATCAGGATTACTAAACAATTCTTCGTCACTTTGTTGATTACTGCTTTCGGGAACTTGATTTAATTCATCTGTACATGAGGTACTTAATATAATCAAGAAAAAAGCAACAATACTAAGTAGTTTAATTTGTGTTCTTTTCATTTTCGTTTTTTTAAAAATTAACATTTAATCCTAATGTATACATTCTTGGTCTTGGGTATAAATTATTATCTATACCTCCAGAAATTTCGGGATCTATACCTTTATAACTTGTGAACAATAATAAATTTTGACCTCCTAAAGAAAGTTTTGCATTTGCTTTAGTATTTAAAAAGTTTTCAAAATTATATCCAATTGTAACATTATCTAATCTTACAAAAGAAGCATCTTGTATGTAATAATCAGATTCATATCTCTTAGAGTCAGCAGAAGCAAAATTAGTTTCCAATAAATTTGTTACACCATTTCCTAAATCTGTATCTCTAATTAATACTTGGTTTTTCCAACCAAACTGCGAGTCTACGTTGTTATAATTATAATTTCCCCAACTACCTCTCCATGACATTGACATGTCCCAGTTTTTATATGTTACATTAGTGAAGAAACCATAAAAGACATCTGATGCTGGTTTTTTGTATCTATATTTATCTTGTTCGTTTACTGCGCCATCATTATTTCTGTCAATAAAAACACCGTCAATTGGTTGTCCATTAACATTGTAAGCTTGTTCGTATACGTAGAAAGAGTTAGGAGCAAAGCCTACTTGATGATTCTGTATTGTGTTACCTACACCGCCAGAATACCCACCAGTAGCTACACCATTGAAAAATTCAGGATCTAAAAATAAATCATCTACTTCAGAGTTTTGGAATGTAATATTCCCTCCGATTGTCCAATTAAATTTATCATTTTTTATTGGAATAACAGCTGCTGAAACTTCAATACCTTTATTGTTCATTTTACCAATATTATAATTATCGGCATTTGAAAACCCAAAAAATGCTGGATTTTGAACAAAGGCAATTAAATCTTTAGTTCTTTTTTCATAGATGTCTACAGAACCACTTATTCTATCTTTTAAGAACCCAAAATCAAGACCAATGTTTCTTGTCTCAGTTTCTTCCCATTTAAGATTTTTATTGTATTGTTGAGGTCTTACCGTAGAGTAAAATTGATTTCCAAATTGATATTGAGAATTAACATCTGAAGTTAGGTACAAAGGAATAGAAGGATAATTGTTTCCTACATCTTGTTGACCAGTAAGTCCCCATCCTAATCTTAATTTTAAAGTAGAGACACTTCTTATATCTTTAATAAACGTCTCTTCGTTTAATTTCCAAGCTAAAGCTGCTGCAGGAAAATTTCCCCATCTGTTTTCTTCTGTAAATCGTGAAGTACCATCTCTTCTATAAGACAACGTAAGTAAATATTTATTAGCAAAATTTAAATTTGTTCTAGCAAAATATGATTGTAAATTTCTTCTCCCTCTTGAAGTGGCATTTACGTTTAAAATATCATTTGCTGCATCATAATTTTCGCCTGCATTTTTAAATTTAAAATCTTGATAAGAATAACCTGCAGTAAAATCAACAACTGCATCAATTGATTTTATATCTTTATTATAATTAAAGAATAAATCCATCAATTTATTATTAAAAGTATCGCTGTTGTCATAATAGTTTCCAGCAGAACTATAGGCATAATCAAGAGATGTATTTCCATAAGTTCTTCCAGAAATTTCATCATAACCAAGATTAGCTACTACTTTTAAATCAGGGAAAAAGTGTAACTTGTATTCTGTCTGAACATTTCCTACACTTCTAAACTGGGTTCCTAAATTATTATTTTGATAAAGTTCACCTAAAGGATTTCTTCCAGCTAAAGTATTAATTTCTCCACTAGGATTGAACCATTGAAAATAAGTTCCATCTGCATTATAAGGATTTTGAGTAGGGTCATAAGAAACGGCTGATCCAATAGCACCTCTATTACTGTAATTATTCTTCATAGAAGCAGTATTGTTATTTACTTCTACTTTTAAATGGTTGTCGAAGAATTTTCCAACTAAGCTTAATCCTAAAGAAGTTCTTTGAAAATTATCTCTTTTTAATATACCATTCATATCAGTGAATCCTGCAGATGCTCTGTAAGTTACATTATCAACTCCACCAGATAAAGCAATGTTATGGTCAGTTCCTGCAGCAGTTTGATAAATTTCATCTTGCCAATCAGTATTAGATGCGCCCAACAAACTTTGTTGATTAACATTACCATTAGTGTTTACATAATTTCTTAATTGATCAGCACTTAAAACATCTACTTGTTTTACAAGTTTACTATAAGAAAAATTACCATTGTATTCTACTTTTAATTCACCTGCTTTTCCCTTTTTAGTTGTTATGATAATAACACCATTCGAAGCTCTTGAGCCATAAATTGCTGTAGCAGATGCATCTTTTAAAACAGTTACAGATTCAATATTGTTTTGATTAATTGTTGATAAGAAATTTCTCCCCCCACTTGATCCCCCATCTACTGGTAATCCATCAATAACAATTAAAGGGTCATTATTTGCGTTTAATGATGAACCACCTCTAATTCTAATAATAGAACCTTCACCAGGAGATCCACCTCCGTTTGTAATTTGTAATCCTGCTACTTTACCTTGTATCATTTGGTCAACTGAAACAACAGGACCTTTTACAAAATCTTTTGTCGTTACTGTTGCAACTGAACCAGTAGCGTCAGATTTTTTAACAGTTCCATATCCAATAACTACTACATCAGCTAATTGCTGTGAGTCTTCTAACATAGTTATGGATACTTCTTTTTGATTGTTATACACTAAATCTTGTGTTGTAAATCCTACATAAGAAAAGGAAACAACATCTCCCTTTTTTAGATTTGTTAGCGTAAAATTACCATCAAAATCTGTTGCAACACCATTTAATGTGCCTTTAACTACTACACTCACACCAGTTAAAGTTTGCCCTAAATTATCTAAGATAGTACCTTTTAAAGTACTTTGAGCAAAGATGCTAAAAGGCAAAATAAATAGTAGAATGAATAGTTTTTTTTGTATTGTCTTCATACAATTTGTTTAAGTTAGTTTTAGTTAAAATCTGCTTAATAACTTTGCTTCGAATGTTAAATTTATGTAAAATACTGAGATAAAAAAACGATAAACCATTTACACGGTAGCGAAAACGTTATAGTGTTGAAAACTTTATTAATTTCTGCAATATTCCTTACTAATATTTTGAATATGAAAAATATAAACTACTTTTAGTGTAATATTTATTATCTTCAAAAATTATAATGAGAAAAAAAGTCACTTTAAAGCAAATTGCAAGGGAATTAGATGTTTCTATTTCAACCGTTTCTAAATCATTGAAAGATAGTCATGAAATAAGTGAAGATACTAGGCAGAAAGTTCAAGCATTTGCTAAATTATACAACTATAAACCAAACAATATTGCCTTAAGTTTAAAGAACAAGAAAACTAAAACGATTGGTATAATCATTCCAGAAATTGTTCATCACTTCTTCGCAACAGTTATTAGTGGAATTGAACAAGTAGCTAATGAAAATGGATACAATGTAATTGTTTGCTTGTCAGATGAATCATTTGATAAAGAAGTCATTAATATGGAGCTTTTAGCCAATGGAAGTACAGATGGTTTTATTTTATCACTTTCGAAAGAGACCCAACAAAAAAAAGATTTTCATCACATTCAAGAAATTATTAGTCAAGGAATGCCAGTTGTAATGTTTGATAGAGTAACTAATGACGTCTTCTGTGATAAAGTTATAATTGATGACCAACAAGCTGCCTATGATGCCATTCAATTCTTTATTTCTAGAGGATTTAAAAAAATTGCATTACTAACGACGGTAGATTATGTGAGTGTTGGTAAATTAAGAACAGATGGTTATTTAAAAGCTTTAAGAGAAAACGGAATAGAAATCAACGAAGATTTAATTGTCAAAATAGAAGACATAGATAATTGTTCCAATAAAATTGAATCACTAATTAAAAATCAAGAATTTGATGCTTTGTTTGCAGTAAATGAGCTTTTTGCCGTAACAGCAATTAAATTAGCGAATAAGCAAGGTAAAAAAGTCCCGGATGATTTTTCTGTAATTGGTTTTACAGATGGAATTATTTCTCAATTTTCAACGCCAAGTATTTCAACAGTAAGTCAAAACGGGATTAAGATGGGGAGAAAAGCCGCAAAAATGCTAATCGACAGACTCGAAAAAGAAGAAGAAGATGAGCATTACACTACCGAAATAATTGAAACAGAATTGGTTTTAAGAGAATCTACTACAACGTGATAGTGTTTTTTAAAACACTGTTATTCAATTGTTTAAATATATTTTATTAACAAAATTGATTTATTAAATCTCATTAAAATGTTTTTTCAATTAAAATAAAATATATATTTGTGACATCAAAGCTTATAACTTTACTTCGAAAATAAATTAAGTTTTGATAAGCAATTAAATATCGCTTATCGTTTTATTAACCAATTTAATACGATAATGGAAAAGCGTAAGTTAAATTTCTGGCAAATCTGGAACATGAGTTTTGGATTTCTAGGAATACAATTTGGATTTGCCTTACAGGGTGGATTCATGTCTCGAATTTTTCAAACTCTTGGTGCCGAAGTAGATGATATTCCAGGTTTATGGATTGCAGCACCTTTAACAGGTCTTTTAGTTCAGCCGATAATAGGATATTTATCGGATAATACTTGGAGTCCAAAATTTGGAAGAAGAAAACCGTATTTTCTTATCGGAGCAATTTTAGCTTCAATCACATTATTTTTCATGCCGCATTCACCAGCTTTATGGATTGCTGCAGGATTATTATGGGTGCTTGATTCTTCAATTAACATAAGTATGGAACCTTTTCGTGCTTTAGTGGCTGACAAACTTCCAGAATCTCAACGTTCAAATGGATTTGTTGTTCAGACACTAATTATCGGAATAGGAACTTGGGTGGCTAGTAATTTGCCTTGGTTAGTTAATAAATTAGGCGTTTCAAACGAGGCTTCTGCTGGTGTGATTCCGCAATCTGTTGTGGTTGCGTTTTCAATTGGTGCTTTTGTATTTATTGCAAGTATTGTTTATACGTTATTAACAACAAAAGAAGATCCGCCAGAAAATTTAGAACAATTTCTTTCAGAAAAAAAAGAGTCTAGATTTATTCCAGATTTAATGGCAAGTTTAAAAGAAATGCCTTCAACCATGAAAAAACTTGGCTTAATCCAATTTTTTAGTTGGTTTGCCTTTTTTACCATGTGGAGTTTATCTATGCCTGCCTTAACAGAACATGTTTTCAATGCACCAAAACCTAATGTTAAAGAATATGCTCAATTAAATGCTGAGGGTGAAGTGCAAAAAAATGACAAAAAAGAAGCTATTTTCTTGAATTTAGAAAAAGAAAAAGAGTACAAAGGAAAAGATAAAGTATATAATGATGCTGCTGATTTAGTTGGTTCTTCAACAGGTGTTTACGGACTTTCTTCAATGGCTTTTGCTCTTTTATTGTCTTTCTATACTATGAAAAACAAAATAAACAGAAAATTCATCCACATGGCTTCTTTAATTTTTGGAGGTTTAGGATTTATTTATATGTTTTATGCAACTCCATCAACCTTAATGTATTCTTTTATACTGATAGGATTTTCGTGGGGAAGTATTCTTTCAATGCCTTATGCCATGTTATCAAGTTCAGTTAATCCTAAAAAAATGGGTATGATGATGGGATTATTCAATATGTTTATTGTAATTCCTCAAATTATTGCTGCACTTGGTGGGATAAACTTTTTATATAAATTAATTGGTAGCGAACACATAAATGCTATGCTCTTGGCTGGAATTTCATTAATTATTGCAGGATTTTGCAATTTATTTATCACAGACAAAAACGCTATTTCAGGTTAAAAAAATAAAAAATGAGTAAAAAAACATTCATATTCGACCTTGACGGAGTAATTGTTGACACAGCAAAATATCACTTTTTAGCTTGGCAACGATTAGCAGCTCAAATTGGAATCGAATTTACACCAGAACACAATGAACAACTTAAAGGAGTTAGTCGCGTTCGATCTTTAGAAATAATTTTAGCATTAGGAAATGTTGAAGCTTCTCAAGATGATAAAAATGGGTGGTTGCTTCAAAAAAACACAGAATACCTTTCCTATATAGAAGAAATGGATGAAAGTGAAATACTTCCAGGAGTAATGCCAATTTTAGAATATTTAAAAAAACACAAACAAAATATAGTATTAGGTTCAGCGAGTAAAAACGCTAAACCAATTCTAGAAAAAGCAAAAATTATACATTATTTCGATGTTATTGTAGACGGAAATGACGTGTCAAATGCAAAACCTGACCCTGAAGTATTTCTTCAAGGAGCAAATAAAGTAAATGATATCGCAAAAAATTGTATCGTCTTTGAAGATTCTGTAGCCGGAATTCAAGCGGCAAATTTGGCAAATATGATAAGTATTGGAATAGGAGAAACAGATGTATTACATGAAGCAAATTATATCTTTAACGATTTTACGTTTATAGATTTAAGCTTCATAGAAAATTTAATAAATGAAAAATGTGTTTAATGTTATACTGTTATAGCAATTAAACAATTAAACAAAATATAGAATGAACCAAGATTATATAAAACCAGATAATTGGTCCATCATTGAAGAAGGATTTGATGCAAGTAGAGTAAGATCATCTGAAAGTTTATTCAGTATTGGTAATGGTGCTATGGGGCAACGTGCTAATTTTGAAGAATCTTATTCAGGTAAAACATTCCAAGGAAGTTATATTGCTGGAGTTTATTATCCAGACAAAACACGTGTGGGTTGGTGGAAAAATGGTTATCCAAAATATTTTGCAAAAGTTTTAAATGCTCCTAATTGGATTGGAATTGATGTCGAAATTAACGGGGAACAACTAGATCTAGCAGCTTGTTCTGAAGTAAAAAACTTTAGAAGAGAATTAAATATGAAAGAAGGTGTTTATTCACGTTCTTTTGAAGCTACTTTGCAAAATGGTACACAAGTTGGTGTAAATGTAAAGCGATTTTTATCTTTAGATTTAGACGAATTAGGTGTAATCAATTACGAAGTAAAAGCGCTGAATCAAGATGCAAAAATAGTTTTCAAACCATATGTTGATGCCGGAATCACAAATGAAGATACCAATTGGGATGATAAATTTTGGAATATTTTAGAAATCAAAAACAAACAGAATTCGGGATTCATAGTTTCTAGAACATTAAAGACGAATTTTTCTGCTTGTACGTTCATGCATAATACTTTTGTAGTAAACGGAAAAATTTCAGATGTAAATCCAACAAACATTGAAAAAACCGAAACTAAAACACAATTCTCTTATGAATTTGCAGCATCAAAAGGGCAAACAATAGCGATTCAAAAATTAGGGGGTTACACAGTTTCTACCAATCATGATGAACAACAATTAATTAAAGCTTCACAAGATGTAATTGATAAAGGCCTCGAATTAGGGTATGAAAAATTACTTCAAAATCAAATCGATGCTTGGGCAAAAATTTGGGAAATGAGTGATATTACCATTGATGGTGATGTAAAAGCACAACAAGGAATTCGTTTCAATATTTTCCACTTAAATCAAACGTATTTAGGTAAAGATTCGCGTTTAAATATTGGTCCAAAAGGTTTTACAGGAGAAAAATATGGTGGATCAACTTATTGGGACACTGAAGCTTATTGTATTCCTTTCTACATGGCTACAAAAGATCAAAATGTTGCAAGAAATTTATTGACTTATCGTTACAATCAATTAGATAAAGCTATTGAAAATGCTCAAGATAATTTAGGATTCAAAAACGGCGCAGCCTTATATCCAATGGTTACCATGAATGGTGAAGAATGTCACAACGAATGGGAAATCACACACGAAGAAATTCATAGAAATGGAGCAATAGCTTTCGCGATTTTCAACTATTATCGTTATACAGGAGATTATTCATACATTCCCGAAAAAGGATTAGAAGTTTTAATCGGAATTGCTCGTTTTTGGCATCAAAGAGCTAACTTTTCAACAGCTAAAAATCAATATGTAATTCTGGGTGTGACTGGTCCAAATGAATACGAAAATAACGTAAACAACAATTGGTACACAAATTACATTGCTAAATGGTGTATCGATTACACGATTGAACAAATCAATAAAATAGAAAAAGAATATCCATCAGATTACACTCGAATTTTGAATAAGGTTAATCTAGCTGCAGCTGAAATTTCAGACATGAAAAAAGTAGCAGACAATATGTACTTTCCCTATTCAGAAGAAAACGCAGTTTATCTACAACAAGACGGATTTTTAGATAAAGAATTAATTACGGTTGCCAATTTAGATAAAACACAACGGCCAATAAATCAAAAATGGTCATGGGATAGAATTTTACGTTCACCCTATATCAAACAAGCAGATACATTACAAGGGTTCTATTTTTTTGAAGATCATTTTACCAAAGAACAATTAGAAAAACATTTCGATTTTTATGAGCCATTTACGGTGCATGAAAGTTCTCTTTCTCCTTGTGTACATTCTATTCAAGCAGCTGTTTTAGGTAGAATGGAACAAGCTTATATGTTTTATTTACAAACTTCACGTTTAGATTTAGATGATTATAACAAAGAAGTGCATGAAGGCTTACACATTACATCTATGGCTGGAACTTGGATGAGTATAGTTGAAGGTTTTGGTGGAATGCGTGTAAAAAACAATCAATTACATTTTGAACCAAAAATTCCAAAAGAATGGAATGGATATTCATTCAAAGTGAATTTCAGAAATGCCATTGTTAAAGTGGAAGTAAATCACAAGGAAACTAAAGTAAGTGTTGAAGGTAATCAAGAAATTGATTTAATAGTAAATGGAAAATCACAATTAGTTAAATTATAATACAATGAAACAGTTTTTAGTTTTAATTTTCACAATCCTAGTTTCAGTTTTTGGAAACGCTCAAGAATTTAAATCACCAAACGGAAATTTCACCATGAAATTCTCCTTATTAAATGATGGAACGCCAACATACCAACTTTACTACTTAAATAAGGAAGTTATAAAAACGAGTAAATTGGGATTAGAATTAAAAAACGATGTTAAATCACTTTTAAATGATTTCAAAGTAGTTAGTTCAACTCCTTCAACATTCAATGAAGCATGGAATACCGTTTGGGGAGAAGAATTGAAAATTCAAAATCATTACAATGAATTAGCAGTTAAATTGGAACAAAACGGTACAGAAAGAGAAATGATAATTCGTTTTCGTTTATTTAATGAGGGACTAGGGTTTAGATATGAATTTCCACAACAAAAGAAACTAGTTTATTTTGTAGTTAAGGAAGAAAGAACCGAATTTGCCATGACTGGAGATCATAAAGCTTTTTGGATTCCAGGAGATTATGACACTCAAGAATATGATTATACTGAAAGTAAATTATCAGAAATAAGAGGTTTATTCAAAAAAGCCGTAACAGACAATGCTTCACAAGAACAATTTTCAGACACTGGAGTTCAAACGTCTTTAATGATGAAAACTGCTGACGGAATTTACATCAATCTTCACGAAGCTGCTTTGATTAATTATTCGTGCATGAGTTTAGATTTGAATGATAAAACATTTGTATTTCAATCACACTTAACTCCTGATGCAAAAGGCGATAAAGGATATATGCAAGCTCCTTGTGTTTCTCCTTGGAGAACAATGGTTATCAGTAATGATGCTAGAGAAATATTAGCTTCAAGAATGACTTTAAACTTAAACGAACCTTGTAAAATTGAAGATACTTCTTGGATAAAACCAGTAAAATACATTGGAGTTTGGTGGGAAATGATTACTGGAAAAAGTTCGTGGTCTTACACCAATGATTTTCCAGCAATACAATTAGGAGTGACGGATTATTCAAAAGCAAAACCAAACGGAACGCACGCGGCCAACAACAAACACGTAAAAGAATATATTGATTTTGCAGCACTTCACGGATTTGATGGAGTTTTAGTAGAAGGTTGGAATGAAGGTTGGGAAGATTGGTTCGGACAATCCAAAGATTATGTATTTGATTTTGTAACCCCTTATCCAGATTTTAATGTGCAAGAAATTCACGCTTACGCAAAATCAAAAGGAGTAAAAATGATAATGCACCATGAAACTTCTGGTTCAGCAAGAAATTACGAACGTCATTTAGATAAAGCTTTTCAATTTATGAATGACAATGGTTATGAAGCTGTAAAAACAGGTTATGTTGGAAATATGTTGCCAAGAGGAGAACATCATTACAGCCAATGGATTTTAAATCATTACCAATATGTAGTTGAAAAAGCAGTGGATTATAAAATTATGATTAATGCTCACGAAGCAGTTCGTCCTACGGGAATTTGCAGAACCTATCCAAATTTAATTGGAAATGAATCAGCTCGTGGAACAGAATTTCAAGCTTTTGGTGGTTCAAAACCAAATCATACCACAATTTTACCGTTTACAAGATTAATGGGTGGACCAATGGATTACACACCTGGAATTTTTGAAATGGATATTGCTAAATTAAATCCTAATAATAATTCACATGTAAATACAACTTTAGCAAATCAATTAGGGTTATATGTTGTAATGTATTCACCACTTCAAATGGCTGCCGATTTGCCAGAAAATTACAATCGTTTTCTTGATGCTTTTCAATTCATCAAAGATGTTCCAGTGGAATGGTCAGAATCAAAATATTTAGAAGCTGAACCAGGCTATTACATCACAATTGCAAGAAAAGATAAAAATTCTAATAATTGGTTTGTTGGAAATTCAAACGGAAATAATGCAAGAACTTCAACTATAAAGTTAGATTTTCTTGAAAAAGGTAAAAAATACGAAGCAACTATTTATGCTGATGCAAAAGATGCAGATTATAAAACAAATCCTCAAGCTTACAAAATTACAAAACAAAAAGTAACTAGTAAGTCAAAATTAAAGATGACTTCAGCTGCAGCTGGTGGTTACGGAATTAGTATTGTTGAGGTAAAATAATTAATTAACCCTTCTAGGATTTAAACCCTAGAAGGGTTGTTTTTAAAATAAATCATGAAAAAAAAAATAACAGTTTTATTCCTTTTAATAACAACTTTTACATTCGCTCAAATCGACAAGATGGAACCACCATTTTGGTACGAAGGTATGAATAAGAGTGAAATTCAAATATTATTCTACGGAAAAAATATAGCCGAAAACACAGTTTCAGTTTCAAATAATGTTGTTATCAAAAATGTTATAAAAACCGAAAACATAAATTACATTTTCGTAACAATTGAGACAAAAAATATTGCGGCTCAAACTTTAAAATTCACTTTTAAAAACGAAAAAAAATCTTTTACCAAAGATTTTGAAATCAAAAAACGAAGAGAAAAGTCAGCTTTAAGAAAAGGGTTTGATGCTTCAGATGTAGTTTATTTATTAATGCCCGATCGTTTTGCAAACGGAAATGAATCCAACGATTCTTCTCCAAATCTTCAAGAGAAAGCAAACAGAAGTTTACCAGGTGGAAGACACGGTGGTGATGTACAAGGAATTATAGATCATTTAGATTATATCAATGAATTGGGAGCAACAGCTATTTGGTCAACTCCACTTTGTGAAGACAATGACAAAGACTATTCGTATCATACTTATGGACAATCTGATGTGTATCAAATAGATGCGCGTTACGGTTCGAATGAGGATTACAAAAGATTAGCTTCTGAAATGCACCAGCGTGATATGAAATTAATCAAAGACTACGTTACCAATCATTGGGGAGCAGAGCATTGGATGTTTAAAGATATGCCAACATACGATTGGTTTCATCAATTTCCAGGTTATGCTCAAAGCAATTACCGAATGACAACACAATATGACACCAATGCTTCTAAACGTGACGCTAAATATTGTATGGACGGATGGTTTGTACCAAGTATGCCCGATTTAAATCAATCTAATCCTTTAGTGTTGAATTACTTGATTCAGAATGCAATTTGGTGGGTTGAATTTGCTGATTTAGATGGCTTTCGTGTAGATACTTATTCGTATTGTGATAAAGATGGAATTGCAAAATGGACCAAAGCTGTTATGGATGAATATCCATATTTTAACATTGTCGGAGAAGTTTGGATGCACGATCAATCCCAAATTTCGTATTGGCAAAAAGACAGTCCAATTGCTGAAATTCAAAGTTATAATTCGTATTTACCTAGTGTAATGGATTTTACTTTACACGATGTTTTTGGAAATGTTTTTTATGAAGACAATGCTTCTTGGAGCGATGGAACAATCAAGTTTTACGAGAATTTTGTAAATGACTTTTTGTATAAAAACCCAAATAACTTATTGATATTTTTAGAAAATCACGATACTGGAAGATTCAATGAAATTTATAAAAATGATTTTACGAAGTATCAATTGGGAATGACCATAATTGCTACAATGAGAGGAATTCCACAAATTTATTATGGTTCAGAAATAGGAATGGCTGGAGACAAAGGAAAAGGAGATGCAGCCATTCGTCAAGATTTTCCTGGTGGTTGGAAAGCTGATACAAATAATGCTTTTTCAAATTCAGGAAGAACAACTGCTCAAAAACAATATTTCGATTTTTCTAAAAAATTATTGAATTGGAGAAAAAATAAAGAGGTAATTCACACAGGAAAATTAACACATTACATTCCAGAAAATAATGTTTATGTTTATTTCCGTTATAATGACGCTGAAAGTGTTATGGTAATTGTCAATAATTCAAAAGATAATCAGAAATTAAATCTTTCTCGTTTTGAAGAAAATTTAAAGAAGTATACTTCAGGAAAAGATGTTTTATCAAATCAAAATTTCGACTTAAAACAAGAATTATCAATTGATGGAAAGTCAAGTTTAATTTTAGAACTGAAATAAATGAAATATTTATCAATCTTATTTTTATTATTATCGTTTAATGCTTTTTCTCAAAGTACAACAAAATCATATTTAGTTAAAAATCCATTAAAGTTTGAGGGTAAAATAGAACGTATAGATAGTTTCCCTTCAAAATACATAGTTCCAAGAACAATTGATGTTTGGTTGCCAGAAAAGTATTCTAAAGCAAAAAAGTATGAAGTATTGTTTATACACGATGGTCAAATGTTGTTTGATTCAACATCAACTTGGAACAAACAAGAATGGAAAGTTGATGAAGTAGCATCTCAATTGATGAGAGAAGATAAAGTAAATGATTTTATAGTGGTAGCTATCTGGAGTATTCCCAACTTACGTCATATGGATTTATATCCAAAAAAACCTTTCGATTCACTTTCTAATGATTGGAATGAGAAAATTCAAACCGAAATAAAGAAATCTTATTTTCAGTTTGATGTCAACAAAATTAATTCAGATAATTATCTGAAGTTTATTGTGGATGAATTAAAACCTTACATAGGTAATAAATATTCTATATACAAAGATGCACAACATACCGCAATTATGGGTTCGAGTATGGGTGGATTAATTTCTATGTATGCTTTTTGCGAATACCCAGAAGTTTTTGGAAAAGCAGCATGTTTATCTACACATTGGGTAGGTTTTTTAGACTTTGAAAACAATCCTATTCCGGAATCTTTTTTTACTTATATGAAGAAAAATCTACCAAATCCAAAAAGTCATAAAATATACTTTGATTATGGTACAGAAACTTTAGATGAGACTTATTTAAAATTTCAATATAGAGTAGATGAAATTTTGAAAGAAAAAGGTTATTCAGATATTAATTACAGAAATCTAAAATTTGAAGGAGAAAATCATTCAGAAAATTCTTGGCAAAAACGTATCCATGTTCCAATCGAATTTATGTTTGGAAAATAAAAATATTATTATGAAAAAAATACTTTTAGCATCATTACTTTTCACAACTTTAATAAGTTGCAAAAAAGAAACCAAAGTAACAGATGCTCCAACAGAAGAAGTAAAATCAGAAATCGCACAATTTTCTCCAGAAGTAGAAGAAAACGCGGTTATTTATGAAGTAAACATTCGTCAATATTCACCACAAGGCACTTTTAACGAGTTCACAAAAGACATTCCAAAGTTAAAAGAATTAGGAGTGAAAATTATTTGGGTAATGCCCATTTTTCCAATTTCTGAAACAAAAAGAAAAGCAACTGGTGGAGATGACAGCAAATTTGCTTCAGAAATGCCAAAAGAAGAGCAACATAAATATTTAGGAAGTTATTATGCAGTTTCAGATTTTAAAGCAGTAAATCCAGAATTTGGAACAATTGAAGATTTTAGAAAAATGGTGCAAACAGCTCACGATAACGGAATGTATGTTATTTTGGATTGGGTGCCAAATCACACAGGGTGGGATCATGTATGGATAAAAGAACATCCAGAATTTTATACTAAAAACGCGAAAGGAGAAATCATCGACCCAACTAATCCAGAAACAGGAAAATCTTGGGGTTGGACCGATGTCGCTGATTTAAATTACGACAATCAAGAACTTCGTAAAGAAATGACTAAAGATATGTTGTATTGGATTAAAAACGAAAATATTGATGGTTTCCGTTGTGATGTAGCCAGTAATGTTCCAACTGATTTTTGGCAACAAACTATTCCACAATTGCGTAAAGAGAAATCAATTTTCATGTTAGCAGAAGCTTGGCAACCAGAATTGCTAAAAGACAATTTATTTGATATGGGGTATAACTGGACAAGCCACCACTTAATGAAAGATATTGCTCAAGGTAAGAAAAAGGTAAAAGATTGGGATAGTTTTATTTTGGATGATATAAAAAAATATGAAGCCAACGATATTCTAATGAGTTTTGTAGACAATCACGATGAGAATTCTTGGAGTGGAACAGTTCAAAGTAGATTAGGAAAAGCAGAAGAAGCGATGACAGCTTTGTCTTATGTAACACCAGGAATGCCTTTAATTTATAATGGAAATGAATATGGTTTAAACCACAGTTTAAAATTCTTTGAAAAAGATTCAATTCCAAAAACAAAAGGTTCAGCATGGGATTTAAGAGCTAAACTAGGAAATTTAAAAAGCAACAACATTGCTCTAAATGGTGGAAAGAACAAAGCATCTTATGCAAGAATAAAATCTACAAAAGACGATCAAGTATTAGTATTTGAAAGAATAAAAGAGGATAAAAAAGTAATTTATATGGCCAATTTATCTTCAAAACCAGTTGAGGTAAGTATCCCTTTAAATGGAAGTTATAAAGACCTAATTTCAGGTGAAACGATAGAATTAAATCAAAAGCAGATTTATCCTTTAAAAGCTTGGCAATATTATATCTTAACCGAATAGTAATTCTTCTGAAATAAGAATAAAAGCATCAATTTTTTAATTGGTGCTTTTATTCTTATCGGCTTTTTTCTTAAGCATTTAATAGTCTAATCTTAAGTGAATGTTAAGCCGTTATTTTTAATATACATATAATTTTGTCGTTCTAAATAACAATAAATATTTTGAACTTTTATTTCATAAAAAAGAAATAAGCCATAAATTATGGAAACAAAAACTAAAAACAAAGTAGCAGAAATTACACTTTTATTTTGGCTAATGAAAATTGTAGCTACAACACTTGGAGAAACCTTGGGTGACTTTATTTCCATGACTTTAAACCTAGGTTATTCAACCGGAATTGCTATTACAGGATTCTTTTTTTTGCTATTATTATTCATTCAATTAAAAACTAAAAATTATAAGCCAATTGTTTTTTGGTTAGTAATAATTGCAACTACAACACTAGGAACTGAAGTTTCAGATTTTATCGACAGAAGTTTACATTTAGGATATACTTACGGAAGTTTATTGTTGTTTTTTGGTTTAGTAGCCACATTATATTTTTGGTATAAGAAATTTCACAATCTAAACGTAAGTCCAATTATTGAACAAGAAAAAGAAATTTTCTTTTGGATAACTGTACTTTTTTCTAATAGTTTAGGAACTGCTTTTGGTGATTATTTAGGAGATGTAATTGGCTTAAGCTATTTACAAGGTGCATTATTAACAGCCTTAATAATAATCATATTGGTTTTACTACATTATTTAACCAAACTCAATGAAGTCTTATTGTTTTGGTTAGCATTTGTATTTACACGTCCGTTTGGTGCTACATTTGGTGATTTTTTAACTAAACCCATCGCAAAAGGAGGTTTAGACTTAGGCACGTTACAATCTTCATTAGTATCAATGTTTATAATGCTTATCATGATTTACTTTTCAAACAAACAATTACAAAAAAAAATAGTTAAAAGATGAAAAACATACCACAAGTCAATTTTATATATTGGCTGTTAATGATTATTGCAACAACAACTGGAGAAATTGTAGGCAATTATATTTCACGAGACTTAGAATTTGGGTATAAAGTTGGATCAGTTATTTTAGTTTCGTTGTTCATTATTTCAATTATTTATGAAATTAAAAATAAGAAAAACAATTTACTGTTTTATTGGTTCCTTATAATTTTAGGAAATATTGCAGGTACAAATGTTGCTGATTTAATTTGTATTCAATTAGAATTAGGAACAATCTATGGCTCATTGTTAGTAATTTCAACTTTGTTTCTTGTTTTAATAGGAATACATTTTTTATCCAAAAGTAAAAATCCTTTTACTGAGATGAAAGTTGAGTTTTTATATTGGTTGGCTATTTTAACATCAAGCACCTTTGGAACTACTTCAGGAGATTTTCTCTCTAATGATACTCCATTAGGCGCAGCAGGAGGGACAATTTTACTAGTATTACTGCTTCTTTTTTTTGTGGTTCTTTTATTTCTTAAAAAGATTTCAAAAGAAGTTTTCTACTGGATTACTATTATATTAATTCATCCAATTGGGGCAACATTCGGAAATTATATTTCAAAACCACAAGGATTAGATTTAGGAAATGTATATACAAGTATTTTTCTTGTCACATTATTTTCAATCACATATTTTGCTAATAAACAAAGTCATGAACAAATATAAATTATATATAATTTGTCTTTTAAGCTTACAATTATCCTTTGCTCAACAATCAATTGATAGTACAGAAATTAATAAGAAACATAAATTTAATTATAAGCAATTAATAATCCCAAGTACTTTAATGACTTATGCTATTATAGGTATGGAAAGTGATCAAATAAAACTTTATAACACAAATATTAGAGAAGAGGTTATGGATGATATAGACAAAAAAATTTCTATTGATGATTTTTCTCAATATGCACCAGTTGCAGCTGTTTATGGACTAAATTTAGCAGGAATTCAAGGAAAAAACAATCTTAAAGATAGAACCATTATTTTAGGAACTTCTTATTTAATTATGGCAACTACGGTAACAAGTTTAAAACACTTGACTAAAGTTGAACGACCAGATGGAAGTAATTTTGATTCATTTCCTTCAGGACATACTGCAACTGCTTTTGTTGGAGCCGAATTTATGTGGCAAGAATATAAAGATAAATCGGTTTGGTATGGAGTTTCAGGATATGTTGTTGCTGCAGGAACAGGAGCTTTTAGAATGTATAACAATAAACATTGGCTAACAGATGTTGCAATGGGAGCAGGAATCGGAATTTTAAGCACAAAAGCAGCTTATTGGTTGTTGCCAGTTATTAATGAAAAAATATTCAAAGCAAAAAACAAAACGGCTTTAGCTTTACCTTTTTATAACGGTAAACAAGCAGGTTTGTCATGTACAATTCAATTTTAAAAAATGAAAGCTAGTTTATAAATAGTATATAACTATAAGTTTTTAATTTGTATTTTTAACTATTATTGTAATATATGGATAAATTAAAAACTTTAATTCAAATGTTTTTTATGTTGTTTGTTTGTCAACTTTCGGCACAACAATCAGACACTACTTTTGTTGAAATCCAAAAATTTAGAATAAACCATGAGGTAACTTATGGTTATAAAAAGCCAACCACTTGGCAAATGTTTAAATATATTCCAGATGATTTGTATCAATTAGGAAAATTCACAGTTCAAAAAGAAAATCTAAAATATGATGCATTGGCATTAGGCTCAACATTAGCTCTTTTACCTTACGATCAAAAAATAGCAGATGATGCGGGTACTTTTGGTAAAAAATTAGGTGGTTGGGATGAAGATGCACAATATCACAAAGTAGTTGGAGTATTAAGAATTATTCCTAAAAACATACCTTCTGCCATTTATTATGTTGGAAATGGTGGAACAACGATGCTTCTAAGTGGAATGTTTTACGCTATTGGAAAAATAGGAAAAGATGATTATCGAGCATTAAATACATCAAGTGAATTAATAGAAGTTTTATTTTCAGTAGGTGTTACAACTCAAACATTAAAACGAATTACAGGCAGACAAAGTCCAAATGCAGCCTTTAGAGATGGAAATGATGGAGGTGATTGGAAACTATTCCCAAGCTTTAATGCTTTTCAACAAAATACTCCAGATTATGATGCAATGCCTTCTGGACATTTAGCGACTTATATTGCAACCGTTACAGTTGTCGGAACAAATTATCCTGAAATCAAATGGATAAAGCCTGTTGGCTATGCTTTAAGTGGTATTTTAGCATTCAATATGGTAAGTGGTAAAGTACACTGGACATCTGATTATCCAATTGCAGTTTTAATTGGGTTTGTTATGGGTAAAACAGTTGCCAATAGAAGAATTATCAAAGAAGTCAATAAAAATAATATAGAAAAAAAAACTACTTACAAATTCGATTACTCTTTTAAAAAGACAAATCAATTTAGTGTAGTTGGAGTTGAAATGATATTTTAATATGAAAAAACCGTTAATAATTGGACATCGCGGAGCAATGGGTTATGAAACCGAAAACACCATTCTGTCTTTTCAAAAAGCATTAGACTTGTATGTTGATGTTATTGAAATTGATGTATATGTCATAA
>JBLHNH010000024.1:0-28437 GCA_047622645.1 Flavobacterium sp. | reverse complement strand
ATTTATAAAAATTACTTACACTCAATTATTAATTAACAAACATACATAATTGTATATAAATTTCCTATTTATCATTAACAAAATAGAAATCAGATTACTATAATCAGATTACTTAATACTAAAAATCAGGTTCCCAAAAATGTTTTTCAAAATCTTTGATTTGATTGTCAACAACTTTTATTTCTTCTGATTCTAAAAGTTGTTGCATTAAGTTTGTTCCACCAAAGTGATGTTTCCCTGAAAGTAATCCAACTCGATTGACAACTCTATGCGCAGGAACATCTTCCATATTGTGTGATGCATTCATTGCCCAACCAACCATTCTTGCTGAGCGAGCTGCTCCAAGTGCTTTAGCTATTGCACCATAAGAAGTAACTTTTCCGTAAGGAATTTGTCGAGCTACTTCGTAAACTCGTTCAAAGAAGTTGTCGTTATTTAGTTTTTGGTTTGGCAAATAAATTAAGTTGAAAACATTTTATACAAAGAAGAAATAGCTACAATTCCTGTAACTATAGCAATTAAAAAATTTATGTTATTTGTAATAAAGCCTACTTTATGTTCTACTTTTTTGAATAAAATTGCATATAAATAAAAAATAAAATAAGTTCCTAAAGCTGCTGCAATTGAAAATATTATTATAGATAGTATAGTAAAATCAAACACATTTTTAGAGGCTAATGTTAAACTAATAAAAGCATAATAAGGAATTGCGAACATGTTTAAAGACGATAATGTAATTCCGTAAATAAGTCGGTTTTTTTTGTCTTTTATTTCTACTGCTAATTTTGGTTTTTTAGCTTTTAATCCTGCATAAAGAAATCCTATAGTCAAAAGAATAAAAATAACAACTCCAAATTTCTTTAAATTATCACTAATTACTGGATGACTATCTAAAAACTTAGCAAAATACAGGCCAGTGAAGCATTGAATTAAAACTACCAAAACAGCTCCATAAGAAAATAACAAAGCTTGTTTCTTACTTTCGGTTATGCTTAATTTAGCTATAGTCATATTTAGCATTCCTGGTGCTATGATACCAACTGCTGCAATTAAAAAACCTAAAATAAAGGGTAGAATTATACTCATAAGTGTTCTCTATTTAATTCTGAATTTAATATATGTAATCGCTTTATTTTTCTCTAAATATTGATTTTCGTAAAACGTTTGAATACTTGTAACTTCTGATGGTGAACCTTCGTTTACATATATATCATGGTTGGCGTAAATCACTTCATGTCCCTCACCGTGTAACAAACCTAAAGTGTAACCGTGCATGAATTCGCTATCAGTTTTTAGATTCATTATTCCAGCATCTTTTAAAATTCTTTTGTAGCGTTGTAAAAACTCAGTGTTTGTCATTCTGTGTTTTGTACGCTTGTATTTTATTTGTGGATCTGGAAATGTTATCCAAATTTCATCTACTTCATTTTCGGCAAAACAATCTTCTATTAACTCAATTTGAGTTCTTAAAAAAGCAACGTTTTTCATGCCATCATCAACTGCTGTTTTTGCTCCTCTCCAAAATCTTGCTCCTTTAATATCAATACCAACAAAGTTTTTATCTGGACTATGCTTTGCTAAACCTACGGAATATTCTCCTTTTCCACAACCTAATTCTAAAACTAATGGATTATCATTTTTAAAAAACTCACTATTCCACTTTCCTTTTAAAGGAAAACTTCCTGATGTTACTTCTTCTCTGGTTGGTTGAAAAACATTATCAAATGATTCGTTTTCCTTAAAGCGCTTTAATTTATTCTTACTTCCCACTACAATTAAATTTTTGGTAAAATTACTAAAAATAAAGTTTTGATAATCTTTATATAACTTTATTCCCTTCAAAAAGCTCTTATTTTGCAAAAATATTTTATTTTGAAGAAAAGAAAAGTAGAATTGGTTGTTATTTCGGATGTTCATCTCGGAACTTATGGTTGTCATGCTAAAGAATTATTAGCCTATTTATCGTCTATTAAACCGAAAACATTGATTCTTAACGGGGATATTATTGATATTTGGCAATTTAGAAAATCTTATTTTCCTCAAAATCACCTAAAAGTGATTAAAAAAATTATTTCTTTAAGCTCAAAAGGCACAAAAGTGTATTATTTAACAGGAAATCATGATGAGTTTTTAAGAAAATTTACAGATTTGCATTTAGGAAATTTAAGCTTACTCAATAAGTTAGTTTTAGACTTAGATGGTAAAAAAGCTTGGATTTTTCATGGTGATGTTTTTGACTCCTCCATTACTCATGCCAAATGGTTAGCAAAATTAGGCGGCTGGGGTTATGACATGTTAATTTTAATCAATCACTTTATCAATTGGATTTTAGCTAAAGTGAATAAAGAACCCTATTCGCTTTCTAAAAAGATAAAAGACAACGTAAAATCTGCCGTTAAATTCATTACTAATTTTGAAAGTGTTTGTACTGAATTAGCTATTGAAAACAACTATGATTTTGTGATTTGTGGGCACATTCACGAACCCAAAATGGAAAAAATAAAAACAGACAAAGGGGAAACAATGTATTTAAATTCTGGTGATTGGATTGAAAATTTAACAGCTTTAGAGTACAACAATAAAAAATGGAAATTATACAAACATAATATTCACAAAGTTGATGTTGAAGAAGAAAATTTTGAATATGAAAATAAACTAGCCGAACAATTTATATCTGTTTTAAAAAATTAAATTTGTAAAGAATTCTTTTAAATGAAAAAAATAATAGTTGCACCACTAAATTGGGGATTAGGTCATGCTACAAGATGTATTCCGATAATTCAAGGTTTGCTTGATAATGGCTTTGAACCTGTTATTGCTAGTGATGGAGTTGCCTTAGAATTATTAAAAAAGGAATTTCCTAAACTTATTTCTTTTGAACTGCCTTCCTATGATATTCAATATGCTGTAAAAGGAAAGAACTTCAAATGGAAAATGATTGCACAATTGCCGAAAATTATTTCAACTATAAAAAAAGAGAGAAATAAAATCAATAAAATTATAGAAGCCTATAATTTTGATGGCATTATTTCAGATAATAGATTAGGTGTTTATTCTAAAGACGTACCTTCTGTTTTTATTACTCATCAATTAAATGTTTTGACAGGAAACACATCTTGGTTTACAACAAAATTGCATAAAAAATACATCCAAAAATTTAATGAATGTTGGGTTCCTGATGTTGAAAACGGTCAAAATTTATCTGGAAAATTAGGTCATCCAACAGAGTTAATTGGAAATGTAAAATATATTGGCCCTTTGAGTCGATTGTGCAAAAAACCAATGCCTATAAAATATGATTTGATGGTTTTACTTTCTGGGCCAGAACCTCAACGTACCATTTTAGAGCAGAAAATTATTTCTCAATTAGAAAAATATCCTAAAAAAGTAGTTTTTATTAAGGGAGTTATTGAAAAAAATCAAACTAAAATAGAAAAAGGAAATGTTACCTATTTTAACTTTATGAATAGTAAAGAACTTGAAACAACATTTAATGAAAGCAATCATATTCTCTGTCGTTCTGGTTACACAACCGTTATGGATTTAGCTAAATTAAATAAAAAAGCCTTTTTCATTCCAACTCCAGGTCAGTATGAACAAGAATATTTAGCGAAAAAATTTGATAATTCAGGAATTATTCCAACTTGCAAGCAAGAAAAATTTACAATTCAAAAATTAAATAAAATAGAATTATATAAAGGATTTCAAAATTACACAACAAAACAAAACTGGAATAAAATATTTTCAGTGTTTAATAATTAAACCTCTATTTAAAAACCTTAGTTCTCTATGTTTTTCGTTTTTCGTGACGAATTGACTTTGCGTGTATCATAAAATGAACTGATTCTGCAACGTTTGTACAATGCTCGCCAATTCGATCAAAATGCTTTAAAATCATTACTAGGTTAGTTCCTGAAACAACTTTTTTAGAATTATCTTTCATTTCTAAAATTGTATTTTGAATTGCTTCTTCAACTTTTAATTTTATGGATGAATTTAATTCAAATATTTCGTCAATTGCTTTTTCATTTAATGTTTGAAAACACATATTTGTTTTAATTACGATAGTCTCAACATCTCTTGCTACACTATTTATATTAACTTTCGAGATCAAATCGTGTTTTTCGTTTATGTTTTTAGATAACTTAATTATACTAATCGATAAATCTCCAATTCTTTCAACTTCGTTAGTCATGTTCATAGATGACATTATAAAGCGCAAATCTGAAGCTACTGGCTGTTGTAAAGCAAATATATTTTGACAAATTTCTTCAATTTTTAAATCTAACTTATCAATTTTTTCCTCCGTTTTTTTGACTGTTTTCTTTTTTGAAATAGGTTCATTTAACAACACACCCACTGCTTCAAACACTTGGTTTTCGGCAAGGTTAATCATTTTTATTATAGCGTTTTTTAGCTTTGCTAGTTCTAATTCTAAATTTGATGCCATATGTTTTATTTTAAAAGATCTTTAAGGATTAATTTCAAATATAAATAATTTATCCGAAACGTCCTGTTATATAATCTTCTGTTTGCTTAATTGATGGTTTTGTGAAAAGATTTTTTGTTTTATCGTACTCAATTAACTTACCCATATAGAAAAAAGCAGTACTGTCACTAATTCTAGCAGCTTGTTGCATATTATGTGTAACAATAACAATTGTATATTTCTTCTTTAATTCGTTTATTAATTCTTCAACTTTAGCTGTTGAAATTGGATCTAAAGCTGAAGTTGGTTCATCCATTAAAATTACTGAAGGCTGAATAGCTATTGCTCTAGCAATACACAACCTTTGTTGTTGACCACCCGATAGCTCAAAAGCAGGTTTTTTTAACTTGTCTTTAACTTCGTCCCAAAGGGCAACTTGTTCAATTGATGTTGTTACTCTTTCTTCGATTGTTTTCTTATCTGTAATTCCGTTTACACGCAACCCATAAGCTACATTTTCAAAAATAGTTTTAGGAAATGGATTTGGCTTTTGAAAAACCATTCCTACATTTTTACGTAAATCGTCAACATTTGTTTTTTTGTCGTAAATATCTATACCATCAATTAATACAGAACCTGATAATTTAGTTCCATCAATTAAATCATTCATTCTGTTTAAAAGTCGCAAATAAGTTGACTTACCACAACCTGAAGGACCTATTAAAGCAGTTACTGTATTTTCTTTCATTGATAAAGAAATATCATGTAAAGCTTGATTTTGGCCGTAAAAGAAATTTATATTTTTAGATTCAATTTTCTGCATACTAATTCATTTTTACTTTTTTTCCATAATATTTACGAAGCATATTTGCTAAAATATTGGAAATTAATACAATTACAATTAAAACAAGGGCTGTACCATAAGCCATAGCTCTCGAAGCTTCTATGTTCGTTCCACTTGTAGAAATTACATACAAATGATAAGGTAAAGCCATTACTTGATCGAATATAGATGTAGGAAGTTTTGGTAAAAAATAAGCTGCTACTGTAAAAAGAATTGGAGCAGTTTCTCCAGAAACTCTCCCAATAGAAAGTATTAAACCTGTAATTATATTTGGGAAAGCTATTGGCAAAACAACTTTACTTGTAGTTTCCCATTTACTTGCTCCTAAACCCAAACTTGCTTGTCTAAACGTATTATCAACTGCTTTTAAAGACTCTTCTGTGGTTCTAATAATAATAGGCAGAACTAGCAACCCTAAAGTTAATCCTCCTGCTATAATAGAGTCACCAAAACCTAATTTATTTACAAATAAAGACATTCCAAATAAACCAAAAACGATAGAAGGAACTCCGGCTAAGTTATTAGTCATTTGTTTAATGAATTTTTTAATAAAGCCATCTTTAACGTATTCATTCATATAAATTCCGGCGAAAACACCCACAGGAAAAGCAAAAATCATACTTACCAAAACCAAACAAAGCGTACCAATTATTGCAGGAAAAATCCCTCCTTCGGTCATTCCGTTTTTTGGCATTTCACTTATAAATTCCCAGCTGATAACCCCTATTCCTTTTACAACTATAAATGCTAAAATTACAAATAAAATTGCTACAACAGCATAACTAACTAAACTAAAAAGTCCGAATGCTAATTGTTGTACAATTATTTTCCTTTTTCCTATATTATTACTTTTCTCCATTCTTAATGTGCTTTTTGAGAATTTTTATTGGTAACAAATTCTACTAAAATATTAATTATAAAAGTTATTAAAAACAAAATGCAACCCAATGCAAATAACGCTTCATAATGCAAACCACCACTAGGCGCTTCTCCTAATTCTGCCGCAATTGTTGCAGGAATTGTTCGAACTGGTTGTAAAAGTGTTGTTGGAATAACCGCTGCATTACCTGTAACCATTAATACCGCCATTGTTTCACCAATTGCTCTACCTATTCCCAAAATTGCACCAGCCGTTATTCCTGATGCAGAATGAGGCACTACTACTTTATAAATTGTTTGCCATTTGCTTGCTCCAAGTGCCAAACTAGCTTCTTTCATGGCTCTTGGAGTATTTCTCATTGCGTCTTCGGAGATTGTAATTATGGTTGGAAGTGCCATAATTGCTAAAACGACACTACCTGCCAAAGCAGTTTCACCAACAGGGAGATTAAAAGTACTTTGAATTAATGGAACAATAATTACTAAACCAAAAAAACCGTATACTACAGAAGGAATACCTGCAAGTAATTCAATCAACGGTTTTAATAAGTTTCTTGTTCTTTTTTTTGCTATTTCACTAAGATAAATAGCTACAGCTAAACCAATTGGTAGTGCCAACATAATTGCCCCAAAACTTACCCAAAGTGTTCCGTAAATTAATGGCTTTACGCCCATTTGAGCAATTGGTTGAGCTGTTGGAAACCATTCTTCATCAGATAAAAATTCAAAAACCTTAATTTTATCTAACTCTAACTCTTTACCTTTAAAATTACTTGGTTTGTAGGTTTCTGAAAAAAATGCAATTATACCAGGATTTTTACTAATTAATTCATTTATTTTATCAGGAAAATGTTCAAAATTATCACCTAACTCTTCATCAGTGTAATATTCTGTAATATCTGAAGTTCTAAAAAGAACAATTGGAATGTTTTTACCTCCAAGTTCTTGCCAATTAGTTATTTTTTGATCAAAAATATCTTTTATTTGAGAAGGTTCTAACTTACTAATCGGATTACTTTGCTCAACCGCCAAAAGAAACCCTTCTTCAATTGGTTTTTTACTAAATACTCCAGCTCCTTCTACAAACAAGAAAAAAACAATTAAAACTACCGTTATGCTAGTAGATGCGCCACTTAGCATTAAAATAGATTCAATAAATTTTTCTTTAATTTGTTTTAAATTTTTCTTCAAAACTAGGTTGATTTTATTAAAGCAAAAATATAATTGTATTGTTAAATTAATGTTTGTTTAGTATTATGCTTATGTTAAGTTAATGTTAAGTGGTAGAATAAGGTAAAAAAAAAGCGCCTTTAAAAAGACGCTTTTTTTTGCATGTGTTACTTTATTAGTTTAAGGGTACATAACCTATTTCTAATACTGTTTTCTGACCTGCTTCAGACAAAGCATAATCTACAATTACCTTAACTTTCTCAGCATTTTTTTTATCAAACATATAAAATAAAGGTCTTGAAATTGGATATGTTTTATCTTTTGCACTTGCTACTGACGGCCCAATAAAAGTTTTACCTTGATCGTAAGAAACCGCTATTTGAGCTACTTCTTTTGTTTCGTAAGCCAAACCTACATAACCAATCGCACCTTTTGTTTGTCCAACTGCCTGCACAATTGCGCCTGTTGCAGGTAAACTTAATATGTTTGTTGCATAATTTTTCTTATCCATAACCTGTTCTTTGAAAAACTCGTACGTTCCAGAAGAAGATTCTCTAGAATAAGCTACAATTTTTTCGTCTGCACCACCAACTTCTTTCCAGTTTGTGATTTCTCCAATAAAGATTTTTTCTAATTGCTCACGAGTTAATTTTGTTACTTTATTGGCTGGGTTTACGATAACTGCTAAAGCATCATAAGCAATAATAACTTGTTCAATCTCTTTCTTTGATTCTGCAAATTTTAATTTTTCTTCTGTTTTTAAATCTCTTGAAGCCATTGCAATGTCAGTCGTTCCGTCAATTAATGCTGCCATTCCAACACCTGTTCCGCCACCCACTACTGCTATACTAATTGTAGCATTAGAATTCATTAATTCTTCAGCTTCTTTTTGTGCTAAAGGTAGCACAGTGTCGCTTCCTTTTATTGTTATTGAAATTGCCTCAACAGCTTCTGATGATTCATCAGTTTTTGCTTTTCCACAACTTAATATACCTATTAAAGGTAACATTAAAAATAATTTCGTTTTTGTCATTTTGTTATTGATTATATATTTGACAAAAGTAATGGTGTAATATTAAGTTAGTGTTAACTAAATATTATACAAATATTATTTTTAAGATATATTTTATTTAAAGTAATCCATTAAGAAATTAGATTGCTTTGTTAAGAGTAAATGAAAACTCGGAACCAATTCCAAATTCACTTTCAACATAAATCTTTTCATCATGTCCTTCTATAATGTGTTTTACTATTGCCAGACCTAAACCAGAACCACCTTCTGATCTTGCGCCGCTTTTATCAACTCTATAAAATCTTTCAAAAAGCCTTTTTATATTTTGCTTTTCAATTCCTTCACCATTATCTGTTATTCTTACTATTATTTTATTTTGGGTTAACTCTTCAATACTTACCTCAGTTGTTCCTCCTTTTTTTCCATATTTAATAGAGTTAACAATTAAATTAGTTACAACTTGTTGGATTTTATCTTGGTCAGCCAAAACATAAATTGGTGTTTTATATTTAACATCAAAAAGTAATGATATATCATTTTTTGAGGCTTTCATTTCTAACAATTCAAATACGTTTTTAACTAATTCGACTATATTAAATTTTTTAATATCTAAATGAATTTCACCTACTTCTAATTTAGTAATCATATCTAAATCTTTCACAATATATATAAGGCGTTCTACTCCTTTTTCGGCTCTTTGCAGGTATTTGTCTCTTATATTCATATCGTTTATGGCGCCATCTAAAAGTGTTTCGATATAGCCTTGTACTGTGAATAATGGTGTTTTTAATTCGTGCGAGACATTGCCTAAAAATTCTCTTCGATATTCTTCGCGAATTTTTAACGTTTCAATTTCTAACTTTTTATCTGTAGCGAATTTTTTTACTTCGTTTGTTAATGTTGCAAAATCCGTTGTAATGGATTGACTTTTAAAACTTGTGTTTTCTAACAAAGAAACATCATTATAAATTTTCTTTACACGTTGATAAATAAATTTTTCTACCCTAAATTGAAGCATTATAAATGAAAAAACAAAAATTAAAAGACTTGTTAAGCCTAAAACAACGTAAGAAGCTTCGAGTAATAAATAATTTACCGAAAACAATAAGAAAGTAACGAATAAGGCAATATACATTGCTGATTTAATCGCAAACTTATATGATTTTTTATATTTGAGATTCACTAAATTCAATTTTATATCCTACACCTTTTATTGTTTTAATAAAATCGTCACCAATTTTTTCTCTTAATTTTCTAATATGAACATCGATTGTTCTACCACCAACAACTACTTCATTACCCCATACTTTGTTTAAAATTTCTTCTCTTGTAAAAACCTTACCTGGTTTTGATGCTAAAAGATAAAAAAGTTCAAATTCTTTTCTAGGTAAAATTATTTCTTGTCCTTCTTTTACAATTTTATATTCTTCTCTATTAATTTCAATTCCATTAACATTTAAGACATCTTCTTTTTCTTCTTTTTCTTTTAACCTTCTTAAAAGTGCTTTTACTTTACTGACTAAAATTTTTGGTTTTATAGGTTTTGAAATATAATCATCTGCACCAGCATCAAATCCTGCTAGTTGTGAATAATCTTCAGAACGGGCAGTTAAAAATGTTATTATTGTATTTTCTAATTCAGGTAATTTTCTAATATTCTGACAAGCTTCGATACCATCCATTTCTGGCATCATTACATCCATAATTATTAATTGAGGGTTTTCTTTTTTGGCTTTAATGACAGCTTCTTTACCATTAGCAGCTGTTATAACTTGATATCCTTCTTGAGATAAATTATAGCCAATAATTTCTAGGATATCTTGCTCATCATCAACCAATAAGATCTTAATTTCTTTTTTTTTCATTATAGTAAAAAAGTTGTGTTTTGAATTGTAAAGGTAAAGATAAAATAAAATTTTCAATCCTCTTAACAATTATTTAATCTGTTAACCTTAACATAACACTTGGCATGTCTATTCATAACAAAGAAGTAACACAAAAGTAATTTTATGACACGTTCTTTGCAGAAATTATAAAACAACAAAATGAAACTAAAATTTTTATTATTTACCTTATTGTTATCATCTTTCTGTTTTGCACAAAAAGCAACTGTTTCTGGTCTTATACTAGATAAAGAATATGACAACGAACCACTAGCGTTTGCTAATGTTATGTTGAAAGGTACTTCACAAGGTACTTCAACAGACGAAAATGGAAAATACACTTTAAGCGTTTCTGCTGGAAATTACACTTTAGTTGTTGGATTTTTAGGGTATAAAACTGTTGAAATTCCTTTTACAGTTAAAGCAAATGAAAAAAAAGTAATTAATTACACCTTAGAAACTGAGGGTGTAATGCTTGATGATATAGTTTTAACTGCTACAGTCACACAAGAAAGTGTTAAGGCTTTATTACAAGAACAACAAAAATCCGTTGAAATTAAACAATCAATTGGTGCTGAAGAAATTTCAAATAAAGGTATTAGTGATGTTGCTGCTGCAGTAACAAAAACAAGTGGTATTAGTAAACAAGAAGGTTCTGGAAGTATTTATGTTAGAGGATTAGGAGACAGGTATAATTCAACAACAATGAACGGATTGCCATTGCCTTCAAACAATCCTTCAAAGAAAAATATCAATTTAGAAATTTTCTCTACTGATATTGTAGAATTTATTGGAATTGACAAAACGTATAATTACAAAAACTACGGTGATTTTGCTGGAGCTAATATTGATATAGTATCAAAAAATTACAAAGGTGACGGCTCTCTAGAAGCAGGAACAGGAATGAGTGCAAATTCAAATGCTGTTCAACAAAATAAATTCTATTTACAAGATGGACCTAGTTTTCTTGGGTTTAGTAATGAACCGATACCTAACAATCCTTTATCTGGATATAACTTTTCTACAAGTTGGGACAAACAAGGATCTAGTACACCCGTAAATAGTTCTTTTTACATTAGAGGTGGAGATTCTTATTCATTTGGAGATTATAGTAAAATTAGTTTCTTTTTAAATGCTTCTTTTGATAATGGATATACCTATAAAGAAGGAGTAAGAAGAGGAAGTGTGAACGCACAAAGTTTAGCTGTTAAAGATTTAAACAGACAAGCATATGAATATCAAACAAATTCAAATGCAATGGCAAACATTAACTACAGAATTAACGAAAATCACAATATTCGAATCAATTCAATGTTAATTAATTCATCTTCTCAAAAACATGAAGAGTTTAATGGGATTATAGATGCTTTTAGTGCTGCTCAAAATGGAGGTGGTTTTATTCGTCGTTCTACTTTTGATAGAACTCATTTATTAGTTAATCAACTTCTAGGAGATCATAAGTTTGGTGATAAATTCAAACTTGATTGGGGTTTATCCTATAATACTCTTACAAATGTAATCCCAGATCGTATGCAAAACACAATAATACCAATTACATATGATGATCCTAATTCTCGTTTAGTAGCTTCTGACGTAAATCCATCCGATAACCATAGGTATTATCAAGAAATGACTGACGATGAAATTGCTGGAAATTTTAATTTGTCTTATAAATTTGCAAAAAAAGAAGACGGTGACTATAAAGGGAAACTAATTGGTGGTTATAGTGCACGTTATAAAGAAATTAATTTTGATGCGACACAAATTAATTTAGCGATTGACAGACCTAGTTATCTTTCTCAGCCAACTGTAGACTTAAATAATTTAGACGGATATTTCAATCAAGTAAATCTTGATGCTAATTTCTTTTCATTAAAAACTTTTAGAGGAGATGTTACAAACGCGAATGCTATAACGCCACAAAACTTTAATGGACAGCAAATTATTTCAGCTGGTTTTGGAGCCATTGAATATGAATTCACTCCAAAATTATTTGTAATAGGTGCTTTTCGTTCAGAATACATAATTCAAGATATTTTTTATGATACTTCTTTAAAGCAAGGAAAAACTTTATTTGACACTATGGAGTACTTACCTTCATTAACTGCAAAATATGAAGTGAATGGCAAACAAAATATAAGATTAGCTGCAAGTAAGACTTACACTTTACCACAGTTTAAAGAAAGAGCTCCTTTCCTATTTGAAGAAGTGGGACAATCATATGTAGGTAATCCATACCTTTATAATTCTACAGATTACAATTTTGATTTAAAATGGGAATATTTTCCAAAAGGAGGAGAAATTATTTCATTAACAGGTTTTGGAAAATATATTCTAAACCCAATAAATGAAGTAACAATTTCATCAGCAACAAACGATATTTCATGGGTAAATTCAGGAGAAAAAGCAACCGGAATTGGTGCAGAATTAGAAATTAGGAAAAATATTTTTAATAGAGAAGGTAAAAATGAGACAAAAACAAATATCACATCAGGTTTAAATATATCTTATTTACACACTGATCAAGATTTAGATTCGGAGAAAGTTTTTAGAGAAACTAATGGTACGCTTACCTCTTTTTTTACAAACAAAAACTCTAGATTGACTGGTGCTTCAGATTTATTAATTAATGCCGATGTTAGTTACAATCAAGAATTTTCAGCAGAACAGTCTTTAACTGCAACATTATCAGGGGCTTATTTTTCTGATAGAATTTACGCAATTGGATCATCACTTAAGGGAGACTTAGTGGATAGTGAAGTTATTGCGTTAGACTTTATTTTAAAATTTAAATTAAATAAAAATCTAGGATTTGGTATAAGTGCTAAAAATTTAACAGACCCAACTATCGAAAGAAAACAATTGGGAAAAACTGTTAACAATATAAGTCACCCAGATGTAGTTGTTGACTCTTATAAAAAAGGCAGAAACTTTAGTTTTTCAATGAAATACTCATTCTAAACGATTAGTTAACATAAAAGAAATATTAGGGAGGTTTTTATAAGCCTCCCTATTTATTTTTAATAAACTCATAACATTCAGGTAAATTTTAGTTAGCATGCTATTCCTACATTTGCCCTAACAAATTAAAAAATAACAAAACACACACAATGAAAAAACTTATTTTATCTACGTTAGCAATTGCTGCCTTAGCATTTACATCTTGTTCAAGAGATGATAATCCAACAGAAACACCAAGTGGTGTAGTTAACATTGATGCTAATGATTTTAAAGGTACTTTAACAAGTGGACAAACAACCACTTTAGACCCTTCTATAACTTACAAATTAACAGGTTCATTTGTTGTTGAGGCTGGTGCTTCATTAACGATTCCTGCTGGAACTAGAATTGAAGCTGTCGGAGGAACATCTTCATACATAGCAATTGCACAAGATGGTTTAATCTATATTACTGGAACTGCTACAAACCCAGTGGTTATGACAAGTGGAAAAACAGTTAAAGCAACAGGAGACTGGGGTGGTTTAGTTATCTGTGGAAGAGCTACAACCAATAAAGGTGGTTCTAACGGAGAAACTGCAACTTCAGAAGTTGGAGATTTAACTTATGGTGGTAATGAAGACAATGATAGCTCTGGAGTTATCAAATATTTAAGAGTAGAATATACAGGTGCTGCATTTAATGCTGACAAAGAATTTAATGGTATTTCTTTATTCGGTGTTGGTTCTGGTACTACATTTGAATATGTACAAGCTTACCAAAGTGGTGATGACGGAATCGAATTCTTCGGTGGATCTGTTAATGCTAAATATTTAGTAGCTTTACATAGTGAAGATGATGCATTAGACTTTGCTGATGGTTTTAGGGGTTCTATCGAATATGCTTATGTAAAAGATGTTGCTAAAGCTGGTATTGAAGGATCAAACAATGGAGATAATGGGGCTGCTTTACCAAGTACAGACGTTACTTTAAAAAACATTTCTCTTGTTAAAGGAACTTTAGCTGGTCAAGAGCACGGAATGTACATCAAAGAAGGTGGTGGAAAATGGACAACTCAAAATATTTATATACAAGATTTTACAAAAGGAATTAAAATTAACGCTACAGATGCTCCTGCTAACGCAAGTGTAACTAATGGCTTTATTACATTTAGTCCTATTCAGTTTTCTAACATTTCTGGAGATTTTTCTGAATATACTGGCTCTAATACAACTTACATGACTCAAGGTATTGCTACTGGCGCAGGGAACAATGGAGATACTCCTATTTGGGCTGCTGGATGGACAGTAGGTTTATAATTCAACTTATATAATGACAATTAAATCCCTCTTCGGAGGGATTTTTTTTATGGTATACTTATTGTATAATAATTTTTGTACATTTACAGTAACAAAATTCATCCCCAAATGAAAAAAAACTACATTTTAACTTTAATTATAGCATTTTGCTTATTTACTTTCGGGGGATATTCTCAAGAAAGCAAACTTGTTATGGGTAATTCTCAAGAACTTACTATAGAAGGATTATCAATCTACCCAAACCCAGTTAGCAACGGTAAATTGTATATTACATCAAAACTAGGATTAGAAAAAGTAATCGAAATTTTTGATGTTCTAGGCAAAAAAGTATTTGACACTACTTCAGGTGTAAAAGAAATTAATATTTCTAACTTAAATGCTGGCGTTTACATTATCAAAATTAAAGAAAAAGACGCTTCTGCCACAAGAAAACTAATTATCAAGTAGTTAGGGTTTTTTATATTACTGATTCTTTAATATTATTTTTATTAACTTCTTTTTTGTTAACCAAAAAACAATTACTTTTGTTTCAAATTTAAAACCAAAAAAAATGAAAAAACTTTACTTTTTATCTTTATTATTATTAACCTCTCTAGGTTTTGCTCAAACTACAGATTCCTTTACTGGGACTGGGTTTTTAACAAATAACGGTTGGGTTAAACATAGCGGTGCAACTGCTGAACAATTAACAATTATTGCTACGCCTAGTGATAGCGGCAATAGTTTGTTTAAAACAGGCCTTGCGGCTTCTACTGGAAACAGAATATCAGTTTTATCTACTGATACTGAGGATGCCAACAAAGAATTAACTACACCAATCACTACAACAGCCTATTTTTCTGTCTTAGTAAAAGCCTTAAACACAACAAGTTTGCAAGCTAATACTGCTAGTGGTGATTATACTTTATGTCTTGGAGCTACATCTGGAGTATCTGTAACATCTTTTTCAGCTAGAATATATATTAGAAATGGTTCTGTTGCTGATACAGTAAATTATGGTGTATTAAATACATCAGGTGGAACTGCTACTCCATCATATTTAGCAACTAATTTTCCTATTAACCAAACAGTCTTTTTAGTAGTAAAATATGACATAGCTTCTAACACAGCAAGCTTATGGGCTAATCCTACTCCTGGTGTTGCTGAACCAACTGCTGACGCTACTAATTCAACTGGAACAACTGCTGCACCTGCACAAATTGCAAGTATTGCTGTTAGACAAGGAAGTGGAACTGGAAATGTTGAAATTGATGAATTAAGAATAGCTACTACTTGGACTTTAGTTACTCCAGCTGGTACTGCTTCAACTAAAAGTTTTGATGCAATTGCTGGTTTATCAATGTATCCAAACCCATTTACAGGAAATGTATTAAACATTTCTTCTACTGCAAATTCAGCTATGAATGTAGCTATTTTTGATATCTTAGGAAAACAAGTTATCAATACTAAAGTAAACAATAATACCGTAAACATTTCTAACTTAAACGCTGGTGTTTATATCGTTAAAGTTACTGAAGACGGAAAAACTGCTACTAGAAAATTAGTAGTTAGATAATCACTCTTCAAATTATATAAAGAAAGCATCAACATTACGTTGGTGCTTTTTTATTTTTTATACTTTTACACTTATTCTGAGCTTGCATGTTCTGATTTTATATCAGGATTTCAGAATCGCCACAAATTGATTCAGAATCTCAACAATATGATTAATTCTAACGATATATTTACTATTTCATCCAAAAAGGAATTTGAGAAAATCGCACTTAAGATTTTCCGATTTCAATTTGATACTAATTTGGTATACCAAGAATTTTGTACGCTTTTAAAAAAGAATAAGGAAAATGTAAAATCCTTAATTGAAATTCCCTTTTTACCTATTCAGTTTTTTAAAAGTCATGATATTTTGAGTTCTTCTGAGCCTATTCAAACTATATTTACAAGCAGTGGAACTACTGGAATAACGACTAGTAAACATTTAGTTACCGATATTACGTTATATGAAGAAAGCTATAGAAATGCATTCTCTGAATTCTACGGAAATATTGAAGACTATTGTGTTCTGGCTTTACTTCCATCTTATTTAGAACGCGAAGGTTCTTCGTTAATTCACATGGTTGATGATTTAATTCAAAGTAGTAATCACAAAGACAGTGGTTTTTATTTAAACAATTATGAGGAACTTATCGCGAAGTTACTAGAATTAGATAATTCTAGTCAAAATGTGATTTTAATTGGTGTGACTTATGCTTTGTTAGATTTGATTGAAATACATCAATTTCAATTAAAAAATACTATCATCATGGAAACTGGTGGCATGAAAGGCAAAAGAAAGGAAATGATTCGTGAAGAGTTACATGAGATTCTTTGCCAAGGTTTTGGTGTTCCTGTCATTCATTCTGAATATGGAATGACCGAACTATTATCACAAGCTTATTCCTTAGGGAACGGAATTTTTGAATGCCCTAATTGGATGCAAATTTTAATTAGAGACACAGAGGATGCTTTATCTTACGTAAACGATGGCAAAACTGGTGGAATTAACGTTATTGATTTAGCAAATATAAATTCATGCTCGTTTATTGCAACACAAGATTTAGGCAAAAAATATCCCAACCATTCTTTCGAAGTGCTGGGACGTTTTGATAATTCTGATATTCGTGGTTGTAACTTGATGGTTATTTAGCACTTAGACAGACTCAGTGTGACATTTGAGCAATCAATTGTCTAAGTGTAAATAAAGATATATTTTGAATCATTAAATCAAAAGTCAATCGAATTCCGAGGTGTCAGTCTGAGCCTGTCGAAGACGTTTATTTTTGATTATAACTCTTACTAAATTGAAAAAGCACTACGACAGGCTCAGCGTGACAAATGTGCATCTAATTGGCTTTGCTTTTATTCAAGAAAAATTCGTAATTAATCATACTACAAATAATTAAAAAAAAGCCCAATCTTTCTTTCAAAAAATTGGGCTTTTAAATTATATATTTAAGTAGTTAAACAAACTTTACCACAAAATAATTCTTCTTTCCTCTTTGTAATAAAACAAACTTATTACTTACTAAATCATTTGAATTCAAATTAAATTCTTCTGTAACTTTTTCTTTATTTACAGAAATTGAATTCTCTTTTAACGCCCTTCTTGCTTCTCCGTTTGAAGCTAAAAATCCTGTTTTTTCATTTAACAAAGTAACGATATCAATTCCTTCATTTAAATCTGACATAGCAACTTCCGCTTGAGGAATTCCTTCAAAAATTTCAGTTAATTGGTTTTCGTTTAATGTTTTTAAATCAGACATATCTTTACTAAAGAAAGCTCCAGAAGCAAAAATTGCACTGTCTAAATCTTCTTTAGAATGTACCAATAACATTAATTCTTGTGCTAAACGTTTTTGCAACACTCTTAAATGTGGTGCTTCATTATGTTCAGCAATTATTGCATCAATAGTGTCTTTGTCTAAAAACGTAAAGATTTTTATGTATTTCTCTGCATCAACATCAGATGTATTTAACCAAAATTGATAGAATTTATAAGGTGACGTTTTATCAGCTGTTAACCAAACATTTCCACCTTCAGATTTTCCGAATTTAGAACCATCAGCTTTAGTGATTAACGGACAAGTCATTGCGAAAGCTTTAGATCTTTCGTCGTTATCAACATTCATTCTACGAACTAATTCTGTTCCTGTTGTGATGTTTCCCCATTGATCGCTTCCTCCCATTTGCAATAGACAATTGTATTCTTTATTTAAATGGTAAAAATCGTAACCTTGAATTAATTGGTACGTGAACTCGGTAAAGCTCATTCCTTCCCCATCATCACCAGACAAACGTTTCTTTACAGAATCTTTTGCCATCATGTAGTTTACGGTAATTCTTTTACCAACATCACGAGCAAAATTGATGAATGAGAAATCTTTCATCCAATCATAATTATTGACTAAAATTGGAGCATTCTCATCGGTTGCCTCAAAATCTAAAAAGTTAGAAAGCACATTTTTAATGCCGTTTACATTGAAATTTAATGTTTCTTCATCTAACAAATTTCTTTCATCTGATTTACCAGAAGGATCGCCAATCATTCCTGTTGCACCACCAACTAAAGCAATTGGTCTATGTCCAAAATTGCGTAAATGTTTCAACAAAACAATCGGAACTAAACTTCCAATATGAAGTGAATCTGATGTTGGATCAAATCCTATATAAACAGTAGTAGCTTCTTTTAATAATTGTTCTTCTGTTCCTGGCATCATATCGTGCACCAAGCCTCTCCATTGTAATTCTTCTACTAAATTTTTCATCTTATGCTGAATTCATTTCAGTATCTTTTAATTTTACTGAAATTATGTTATTGTTAATTTATGCAAATATATCAATTTTAAAAACCAAACTTCAAATTCCAAATTCCAAATTTTGTGTTATTTTAAAAAATATTCTGAAAATCTATAATCTTAAAATCAAAGAATCTATTTATCTTTACAATATGATATTAGTTACAGGAGCAACAGGTTTAGTCGGTTCACATTTATTGATTTCTTTATTAGAGCAAAATGATACTGTGAAGGCTTTATGTCGCTCTAAAAAAAACATCGAAAAAGTTAAACAAGTTTTTAGTTATAAAAACAAACTTTCTTTGTTTGATAAAATTAATTGGGTTGAAGGTGATATAACCGATATTCCTTCTTTAAACAAAGCTTTTGAAAGCATAACACTAGTTTATCATTGTGCCGCTTTAATTTCATTTGAACCTAAAGACGAAGAGAAATTAAGAAAAGTCAACATAGAAGGAACAGCAAATATTGTAAATTGTTGTATTGATTTTGGTGTAAAAAAACTTTGTCATGTAAGTTCAATTGCAGCTCTTGGGGATACAAAAGAAGGAGAAACAAACATTACCGAAGAAACAGAATGGAATCCTGAAAAAAACCATGGCGATTATGCAATAACAAAATACGGTGCCGAAATGGAGGTTTGGAGAGGTTTTCAAGAAGGTTTGGAAGTCGTAATTGTAAATCCAGGTGTGATTTTTGGCTATGGCTTTCCAGAACAAGGAAGTAGTTTGATTTTTAAAGCCTTAAAAAAAGGCCTTTCGTTTTATACTAAAGGCAAAACTGGAATTATTGCTGTAGAAGATGTTGTAAACTCTATGGTACTTTTAATGCATAAAAACATAAATGGCCAACAATATACTTTAGTAGCAGAAAATCCAACTTTGGATACTATTCTTTTTACAATTTCTAAAGGCTTAAAAATTAAAAAACCTTCTATTTATGCTAATAAAACTTTAACTAGTATTGCTTGGCGATTGGATTGGTTTTTATCTAAAATACTTGGTAAAAAAAGAAGCTTTACAAGAGCAACTGCAATATCTTCACATTCTTTAGATACATATGACAATTCTAAAATTAAAGCTGAATTAAATTATACTTTTAAAGACATGAATTCTTACTTAACTACCTTATCTGAGGTGTATAAGTAGGTATATCTTCTGGTACTTCAATTTTTTTTTCTTTTAAAAGCGTATCAATTTTGTTTTTTTGAATTAGAATACGCTCATTTACATGCCTATACATCTTTTTAAACACCTTAATATCTGAAGCATAATATTTATAATTTTGATAATAAATTGTACTATCTAAATTGTACTTTTTATAAACATATTGTTTAATTTTTATATTACTATCACTAAGTGTTTGTGGCTTATATGTTTCGGCAGCTTGTAAAATTGCAAGTTCATATATAATGTCTTCCATTGTTTCCTTACTCAATAAATTATCAGGTTTAGATACAGGTTTATCATTACAAGAAAGTAATAAAACTGAGATTAGTATGAATAGTAATTTTTTCATAGCAAACTATTTTCTATCAAAAAGTAAACGCTGTCCGTGATTACCTTTTACTACTTTTCCATTTGCGTAAACTATTTTACCATTTACAAATGTATGCATTATTCGTGATTTAAAATTTGTTCCTTCAAAAGGAGACCAACCACATTTAGCTAAAATATTTTCCTTTTGTACGTTCCAAGGAGAGTGAGAATTAACAATAGTTAAATCAGCAAAATATCCTACTTTAATATAACCTCTATTTCTAATTTTAAAAATTTTCGCTGGATTATGACACATTTTTTCAACAATTTTTTCAATCGAAATCATTCCTTTTAAATGCTTTTCAAACATTGCTACTAAAGCATGTTGCACTAATGGCCCACCAGAAGGAGCTTTTAAATAGGTATTTTTCTTTTCTTCTAATGTATGAGGTGCATGATCGGTAGCGATTACATCAATTCTATCGTCTAAAAGAGCTTCCCACAAAGCATCTTTATCTTTTTGTGTTTTAACCGCTGGATTCCATTTGATTAGGGAACCTTTTGTTTCATAATCTTCATCTGTGAACCACAAATGATGTATACAAACTTCAGCAGTAATCATTTTTTCTTCCAATGGAATTTTATTGGTAAACAAACTCATTTCTTTTGCCGTTGACAAATGAAAAACATGCAATCTTGCGCCAGTTTTTTTAGCTAATTCAATGGCTTTTGATGAAGATAAATAACAAGCTTCTTCACTTCGAATTAAAGGATGATACTTCATTGGAATATCTTCTCCAAATTCAGCTATATATTTTTCAGTATTAGCTTTTATAGTTCCCTCATCTTCACAATGAACAGCAATAAGCATTTTTGTAGAGGAAAATATTTTCTCTAAAACTTCTGGATTATCTACCAACATATTTCCTGTTGAAGAACCTAAAAACAATTTAATTCCAGCAACATTTTCAGGATTTGTTTTTAAAATTTCTTCTAGGTTATCATTTGTTCCACCCATCATAAACGAATAATTTGCATAGGATGTTTTAGCTGCAATTTGATATTTATCTTCTAATAACTCTTGAGTAACTGCATTTGGAACAGTGTTAGGTTGCTCAATAAATGAGGTTATTCCACCCGCAACTGCTGCTCTACTTTCAGACTCAATATTTCCTTTGTGAGTTAATCCTGGTTCTCTAAAATGAACTTGATCATCAATAACACCTGGCAACAAATAGTTACCTTCTGCATCAATAATAACAGTTTCTGATGATTTTGAACTTATTTGTGATGCAATTTCAACAATAAATTCATTTTCTACCAAAACATCTCCTTCAAAAATCTGCCCTTCGTTAACTATTTTAGCATTTTTTATTAAAATTGAACTCATTATAATGTATTAAATATTTTTTTTATTCTAAGCAATATTACACCAAAAACAGCTTCTTTGATAATGCTACCACTCATTTTTGATTGACCTTTTGTTCTGTCTGTAAAAATAATTGGGACTTCAACAATATTGAAGTTTTTAACAAAGGCTCTATATTTCATTTCGATTTGAAAAGCATATCCAATAAATTTTACTCTATCTAGATTTATAGCCTCCAAAACATTTCTTTTATAACATACAAAACCAGCTGTTGCATCAGCAATTTTCATGCCTGTAATTAATCGCACATAAACTGATGCAAAATAAGAAAGCAAAACCCGACTCAAAGGCCAATTCACTACGTTAACACCTTTAGAGTACCTAGAACCAATAGACATATCTGAACCGTCTAAACAAGCTTGGTATAAATGTTCTAAATCTTTTGGATTATGTGAAAAATCAGCATCCATTTCAAAAATATAATCATAACTATTAGCTAATGCCCATTTAAAACCATGCACATAAGCAGTTCCTAATCCTGATTTTTTTTTCCTAACTTCAATAAAAAGTCTTTCGGGAAATTGCAGTTGTAATTCTTTAACTTTAATTGCTGTTCCATCTGGGGAATTGTCATCAACAATAAGTACATCAAACGTTTTTTCGAGATGAAACACTGCATTTATTATACTGTCAATATTCTCTATTTCGTTATATGTTGGAATTATGACAAGCCTTTTGTCCATTTTATCTTTAAATTTCTACAAAAGTAAACCTTTTTAAATATATTTTTTATTAATAAAATTATAATAATTCAAATCAAGTTAATTTTGTAATTTTACACTCGAAATGACAGAACTACAATTAGAACAACGAATAATTGAAAACAAAGATTGGGCAACGCTCCTGTTTTTGCTTTGCTTCGTTGTTATTGCAATTATAAAGTACCTTTTTGAAGTACAATTTAACGAATTTTTGAGATTGCCTTTTTCTAAAAAATATACTGCAACCTATAAAGACACTTCAAATTTATATAGCGCCTTTACTATATCAATGTTTTTTGTTCAATTAATTTCATTTTCATTTTTAATTCAAATTACACTTAGTTATTTCGAATATACAACTAAAGCTAATTGGATTACTTTTATTCAGATATTTACAACTTTATTTGTTGCCATTTTAATAAAATTTAATATTGAAAAAATAGTTGCTACAATTTTCGATATTGAAGATTTTTTAGAGGTTTTTAATCTTAAAAAAGTAACATACAGAACATATATTGGTCTAATTTTCCTTCCAATTGTCATTTTACTTTATTATAATAATTTTTTAAGCGTAGGAATTATCTCAGCATTCCTAGCAATCATAGGGGTTGGGATGATCTACTTTTATTTTTTATCAATTATCACATATCAAAAACAAATTCTAGGTAAAATATTTTATTTTATTTTGTATCTTTGCACCCTTGAAATAGGACCATATTATTTACTATATCATTGGTTTACAAAAAAATAGATAAGATTGAATATGTCAAACTTAAAAGTTAAAACGATTTTGGTTTCTCAACCAGAACCTAAAGTAGAAAATTCCCCATATTTTGACCTTCAACAAAAGTTGAAAGTTAAAATAGATTTTAGAACATTTATTCATGTTGAAGCCGTATCTGCTAAAGATGTAAGACAACAGAAAATAGATTTAAGCAACTATACAACAATTATTTTAACTAGTAGGAATGCAATAGACCATTTTTTTAGGATAGCTGAAGAAATGCGTTATAAAGTACCTGAAGATTTAAAATACGTTTGTCAGTCTGAAGCAATAGCTGTTTACTTACAGAAATATGTGGTGTATAGAAAGCGTAAAATTTACGTTGGTCAAAAGGAGTTTTCGGACTTGACTCCAATATTTAAAAAATATAAAGACGAAAAGTTTTTGTTACCTGCTCCGGACAATTTAAATGAAGATGTGCCTCAATTTTTAGACAGCTTGAAACTAGATTGGACGCTTGGTGTTTTTTATAAAACAGTAATGAGTGATTTATCTGATTTGAAAGATGTTTACTATGATATTTTGGCCTTTTTTAGTCCAATTGGAATTCAATCATTGCTTAAGAATTTCCCAGACTTTAAACAAAATGAAACTCGTATTGCCGTTTTTGGAGTAACAACTAAAAAAGAAGCTCTTGATAATGGATTACGTGTAGATATCTTTGCTCCAGCACCAGACACACCATCTATGACAGGTGCTCTTGAAAAATACATTACAGAGGTTAATAAAGGAAAATAAACTTTATTAAATACAAACAAAAAAGCCTTTCATATGAAAGGCTTTTTTGTTTTATACTCTTGTCATTTATACTTTTGGACCAGCATTTACAAGGTTTTCACCTTCTTCATTGTCAGTATATTGTTCAAAATTAGCAATAAAACGTTTTGCTAAATCTGTAGCTTTGTTTGACCAAACAGCTACATCTTCATAAGTATCTCTTGGGTCTAAAATTGCTGCATCAACATTTTGCAATGCGGTTGGTACTTCAAAATTAAAGACAGGAATCATTTTAGTTTCTGCTTTTTCGATAGAACCATCTAATATAGCATCAATAATTGCTCTAGTATCTTTTATTGAAATACGTTTTCCAGTTCCATTCCAGCCAGTGTTAACCATATAAGCTGTAGCATTATTTTGCTCCATTTTCTTAACTAATTCTTCACCATATTTTGTTGGATGAAGCGACAAGAAAGCTTTTCCAAAACAAGCTGAAAAAGTTGGTTGTGGTTCTGTTACTCCTCTTTCAGTTCCTGCTAATTTTGCAGTAAACCCAGATAAGAAATAATATTTTGTTTGTTCTGGTGTTAATTTAGAAACAGGAGGCATAACTCCAAAAGCATCTGCTGTTAAGAAAATCACTTTAGTTGCATGTCCGGCTTTTGAAACTGGCTTAACAATATTATGAATATGATTAATTGGATACGAAACTCTTGTGTTTTGAGTCACAGAACCATCGCTAAAATCAATCTTACCATTAGCATCTACAGTAACATTTTCTAATAAGGCATCACGTTTAATAGCACCATAAATATCAGGTTCGTTTTCTTTACTTAAATCAATTGTTTTTGCATAACAACCTCCTTCAAAATTAAAAACACCTTCATTATCCCAACCGTGTTCATCATCTCCAATTAATTCACGTTTTGGGTCAGTAGACAAAGTCGTTTTACCTGTCCCAGATAAACCAAAGAAAACAGCTACATCGCCATCTTTACCTTTATTTGCAGAACAGTGCATCGAAGCAATTCCTTGTAATGGCAAGTAATAGTTCATCATAGAGAACAATCCTTTTTTCATTTCACCACCGTACCAAGTACCTCCAATTAATTGGATTTTTTCCGTAAGGTTAAAAGCTACATATACTTCCGAATTTAATCCGTGAGCTGCATAGTCTTTAAATGAAGTTTTTGAACCGTTCATCACAACGAAATCGGGTTCGCCATAATTTTCTAATTCTTCTTCTGTAGGTCTAATAAACATGTTTTTTACAAAATGCGCTTGCCATGCTACTTCCATGATGAAACGAACTTTTAACCTTGTATTTTCATTCGCTCCACAAAAGGCATCAACTACATATAATTTCTTTCCCGATAATTGTTTTGCTGTATTTTCTTTTAATGCATTCCAAGTATCTTGAGAAATACCTTTGTTGTCATTTGTTGCTTTATCTGATGTCCACCAAATTGTATCTTTAGTAACATTGTCATTTACAATATACTTGTCTTTTGGAGAACGACCTGTAAATTCGCCTGTCATCACATTTACAGCTCCAAGTTCGGTTAGCTGTCCTTTTTCAAATCCTTTTAAGTTGGTGTTTAATTCATCACTATACAATTGCTCATATGATGGATTATAGATTATTTCATCTATATTATTAATACCGTATTTTTCTAACGAAATCGTTTTCGTAAACTGAGTGTTTGAATTCATAAAAATTTAGTTATGTTGTCTCTAGTTGAGAATGCAAAATTAAAAATATTATTTTATATATCGTGTTTTAAAACTATTTTTTAGCAATAATGCAATAAAATAGGTAAATCCATGAGGATATTAACAACAAACCTCCTATAGGAGTTAAGGGTCCAATAAATTTTGCTTTAATATTTGTAATAGTCGAAGTGGCTAATAAATAAATCGAACCACTAAACAGCACTATTCCAATCAATGTTAGTAAAAAAACAATCGTTTTCTGCTTATCTGTGATATAATTCGTTTGAGCTACAAATAGTAAAAACAGAGCATGATACATTTGATATCGAACTCCAACTTCAAAAGAATTTAATTGCTCAATAGCTAAAAACTTTTTTAATCCATGAGCTCCAAATGCTCCTAAAACTATAGCCAAAGCTCCTATAATCAAAGCCGTAAGCACTATCTTTTGCGACATATCTTGTTTTGTTTTTACAAAGGTATAAAATCAAACCAAAGTAATAAGCAATAAAAATCATAAAATTCTTTTGATAAATATAACGTTTGATTAGTTTTGTGTGATATTTATAACAACTACAATGAGAAACATTCTTCTTTTTGGTGCTGGAAAATCAGCATCCTCTTTAATAAAATACCTTTTAGACAAATCAGAAACTGAAAATTTACATTTAACAATTGCTGATTTAAATATTGATTTGGCTAAAAATAAGACCAACAATCACAAAAATTCGACTCCAATTGCAATTGATATATTTAATGAAACAAATAGAAACAATGCAATTGAAAAAGCAGATATCGTAATATCTATGTTGCCAGCTCACTTGCATATTGAAATTGCAAAAGATTGTTTAGTTTATAAAAAACATCTGGTTACAGCTTCATATATTAGTCCGGCTATGCAGGAATTAAATGAGGAAGCAAAAAAAAACAATTTAGTTTTCATGAATGAAATTGGATTAGATCCTGGAATTGACCACATGAGTGCTATGAAAGTTTTAGATGAAATTAGAGCAAAAGGTGGTAAAGTGATTTTATTTGAATCCTTTTGTGGGGGCTTAGTTGCGCCAGAATCTGACACTAACTTATGGAACTATAAATTTACTTGGAATCCTAGAAATGTAGTTTTGGCAGGACAAGGTGGTGTAGCTAAATTTATTCAAGAAGGAACCTACAAATATATTCCTTATAACAAATTATTTAGAAGAACAGAATTTTTAGAAGTTGAAGGTTTTGGAAGATTTGAAGCTTATGCCAACAGAGATTCGCTTAAATACAGAAATGTTTACGGTTTGGATGATGCTTTAACTGTTTTTAGAGGAACTATGAGAAGAGTAGGTTTTTCTCGCGCTTGGGATGTATTAGTTCAACTTGGAATGACTGACGATTCATATACAATTGAAAATTCGGAAAACATGAGTTATAGAGATTTTACTAATTCATTTTTACCTTATCATCCAACAGATACAGTTGAAATTAAACTAGGGTACATTCAAAAGATTGAACAAGATGATATTATATGGGGTAAATTAGTTGAATTAGATATTTTTAATGATAAGAAAAAAGTTGGGCTTATAAACGCAACTCCTGCCCAAATTATAGAAAAAATATTGACTGAACAATGGACTTTGCAACCAGAAGACAAAGACATGATAGTAATGTATCATAAATTTGGTTACGAATTAAATGGTGAAAAAAAACAAATTGATGCTACTATGGTCTGTTTAGGTGATGACCAAATCTACACTTCGATGGCAAAAACTGTAGGGTTGCCTGTTGCAATTGCTACTTTAAAAATTCTGAACAAGGAAATTACTACTTATGGTGTGCAAATTCCAATTACTAAAGAAATTTATTTACCTATACTAAAAGAATTGGAAAATTACGGAGTTAACTTCAAGGAAAAGGAAGTTCCTTATCTTGGCTACAATCCTTTAAATATAAAACTATAAAGAGAATTTATTTTATACAAAAAACCATCTAGTTGTTTAATTAGGTGGTTTTTTAGTTTTATTTCAATCAAAACTGTATTTTTACTTTATAATTTAAAGCTTATGAAAGTAAATCACTTACAAATTGAAATTGACGGAATCGATAAAGAAATCCTCCGTGATTTAATGGAAGATGCCAGAAAACCTATTCTTCAAATTGCTAATAAAATTGGCATTTCTGGTGCTGCTATACATCAACGATTACGAAAACTGGAACAAGCAGGTGTAATTTCTGGTTCTAAATTTATTGTAAACAACAAAGTATTAGGTTATACAACTATGGCTTTTGTTGGTGTTTATTTAGAAAAAGCCGCAAACAACAGTGATGCTGTTCGCGAATTAAAAAAGATTCCAGAAGTTTTAGAATGTCATTATACAACTGGAAATTGGAGCATTTTAATCAAAATTATATGCAAAGACAACGAGCATTTAATGCAAATGCTAAATAAAAACATTCAAACCATTGAGGGTGTTTCAAGAACTGAAACTTTTATTTCTTTGGACCAACAAATTGAAAGACAGATTCAGTTATAAGCAAAAATTGAATGTGAAAAATAAAAATCCGTTTCATAATAAAATGAAACGGATTCTTTAAAATTTCATACTTCAGGACTAATCTCCACCTCCTAAAATTTGAAAAGCCCAATACAACAATGAAGCTAAAGCTCCTAATGCTGCAACCAAATAAGTTCTGGATGCCCACTTTAAAGCATCCTCTGCTCCAGCATATTCTTCTTGACTTAACATGTTTTTATTTTTTAGCCAAGCTAATGCCCTATTACTTGCGTCGTATTCAACCGGCAAAGTCACAAAACTAAACACT
>JBLHNH010000023.1:0-28507 GCA_047622645.1 Flavobacterium sp. | reverse complement strand
AAGTAAGTACATATATTTATAAATCATTTTTAAATAACTTATTACCAATTGATTACAGCCTATCAAAGAATGTTACGAGAATTGAATTATTTAATCTAATGAATTTTAATGCGTTTCATTTTGAAAAAGATGTAAATATAAAATCTTCAATACTCAAAACAAAAAGAGAAAATGTATTAAAGAAATATTTAGAATAAGGCAGCCCATAACAGTAGTTCCTTTGCAAGATTGCGGATTTTGTGATAAAAAGAACGTTCACGTTTCGCAAGAAATACTTGTCTTTACCGAACGCTTTGTGCTTCCGCAGTCCAAAACCTCGCCTAGCTGCAAAACGTTCAAAAAAAAGCAAGTTCTAGCGACAAGGCTTTTTTTATTGGCTACGGTTACCCATAATTAAAAATGATATTTATATATTATTGCAATATTATAATAAGGTTTTAAACAGCCACAAAATAAAAATAATTAGTTACTTTAGCTTTTGATAGAATAAGAAAAGAATGATACATGTCAGTTCTAATTAGATATCTATGACCAAATCATAAAAATAAATAAGTTAGCCTCAATTAAACTCAAAATAATAATGAATAGAGTACAGATAATATTAGTTATTGGCTTAAGTTTCTTCTTTAAACAATTTGCATATAGTCAAACCAATCAAAATATTCAGTTTTTACAAAAAGTCGGTGTTTTGGACAGCATATATTCCGAAAGTCTAAAAGAACACAGGAAAATTTATGTGCAACTCCCTGCGGATTACGACCCTACTAAAAACCAAAAATACCCTGTAGTATATATTTTGGATGGAGAAGTATTCTTGCCAACTGTCAATAATGTTCACACGTTTTACAGTGGTGGCTTTATGCCTGAAATGGTTCTTATTGGCATTTCAAACGATAAGAACAGAATGCGTGACTTGACAACTTCAAAAGTTACAGAGATGTACGGAATGCCTTTTGAACAAGAAAACGGAGAGGCATACAACTTTAGTAAATTCATAGAGACTGAACTAATTCCATTTGTAGAAAATAAATATCCTGTTACTAATTTTAGAACGTTAATTGGTCATTCTTATGGAGGTTTATTTGCACTTTATACGCTAATTAACCACCCAGAGTTGTTTTCCAATTATTTAGCGATTGATCCTAGTTTGGACTGGGATAATCAACAATTAATTAGGGAAGCAAAAGATAAAGTTTTAAGTGCTAATTACAAAGGGAAGTCATTATTTATGTCGCTGGCTGGACATGTACATATGCAAAAGTCGGGAATGACCTTAAATGAAATAAAAAAAGACACAACAGACTTTACCATATTTTCACGATCTAATATTGCTTTTTCTGAAGTATTAAAGCAAAATGAATTAGCTTTTGAATGGAAGTTTTATCCAAGAGATTTACATGGTACTATTTCCTTTCCTTCCATTATGGATGGTTTAATTTCTGTTTTTAAATGGTACCAAATGGAAAATATTGACAAATATAATATGCCAACTACCACTGCAGACGAAATTAATAAGATTGTTAGGTATCGACAACATAAACTTGAAACGCATTTCGGTTACGCTGTACCTCCTTTTCCCGAATTCTTAATAAATATGCAGGGTTACATGAGTATGGACATGGGCCAAATGGAAAGAGCTAAGATGTACTTCGAACTCACCATTGAGTATTACCCAAATAGTCCCAATAGCTACGACTCTATGGCCGATTATTATGAAAGAAATGGGGATAATGACAATGCTATGAAATTTGTAATTAAAGCTTATAAAATAAGTGGAGATGATTCCTATAAAGAAAGAATTGAAGCACTAAAGAAAAACAACAGAGGCTAACAAAGTATAAAAAAAAATAGGCAGGATGGTAGTAAATTTAAGCGTTCTAGCTCGTGTTAAAATAAGTGTTTTAACGAAAGATAAATCTTAATCTAGTCCTACCCTTGCAAAGCCTCGAGGACGTTGTAAATAGGTAAAAAATCCTTATTTCTTTTTGAATTTGTTTTTAATCAATTTTCTTTTCCATTCATCCCCAAAGAAATCAAAAACATTAAGAGAATAAATCCCTAACAATACTCCCCAAGAAAGTAGCATCCATAAAAATATACCCCAATTAGATGAGTCACTAATTGCAAGAATTATTGGAACGACTAAGCTTAATATTGCAATTCCAAGTAGTTTATAAAAACCCTTAACATTTTGAACGTACTCTTCTTCTTTTCTAATTTGTTCCATTTCCTGATTCTTATCTGAATCGGCAATGTTGATTTCAAAAACAGCTGCCAAAGACTTTAAAGACTCTAAACCTGCATTCTCTCCATTTTCAATTCTTTGAATAGTTCTTATGCTTAATCCACTCATTTCTGCTAATTGATCCTGTGACCAATGACGCTCCAATCTCATTTTTTTAATATCTCTTAAGTTAATTGTGTCAGTATTCATTATTTTTAAAGTTCTTTACTATTATTTATTGAGCAAATATAAGCATTAACCTTTCTTTATTCTTGAAATCTATGAGACATGAATATGACATGCATGTGACAGTTATGCGACTCCAATTCTTACGTATAATAATTAGATACAAAACTGTATAAAATTAATTGCTAGTTCTAGCCTACTTGCGAAAATTCTCTAGCAATTTCTATTCGGTTTTAATTTGCTAAATTTATTGCTTTAACATGTAACAAAAAATAGACAAAGGCGTTAGGCAATATTTAAAATCATATAATGAACAAAATCCAAATCTTAATAATTATTATTCTTTGCGTGTCGATAAATTCATGCAAAACTGACTCAAGAACTTATAAAAACTTACAATTTACAGAATACAATATGAAAATTGAAACTCCAATAGGTTTTAAATCAGCAAATGCAAAAGAAATTAAAGAATCTTATAATTTAGGAAGTAAAGATGCAATGAAACATGGATATTTCAGTGATTCGATTCAAAATAATCTTTTGTTTTTAAATAAGGGTGAATTTAGTACCATTAAAATAAAATATACTCCTCTTAGTAAAGAAGAAATAAAAGATTATAAGGCTCTATGGGAAAATTTTAAAAAAATGACTTTTGATATTATTAATAAAGAAAAAATGATAGAATCTACAATAGATACTACATCAAGAATAGAAAATATTAATGGTATCGCTTTTTATGTTTTTGAAACAAATGTCAACTTATTGGATTTGAAGAATAATAAAACACGTTTAAGACTTTTAAGATATAGCACACCGCTTAATGAATTGGACTTAGCAATAAATGCTGATTATATTAACCAAATCGACGAAGAAGATATATTAAAAACAATAAGGAGCATTAGAATAACTAAAAAATAAACATTTCCTAACAGTTTTTAAATGTAATGTATTTGGTAAAAGTATACTTACGTAAATTCAAATGTATAAGTATTGCGTTGGTTTTGAATATACAAATCATCTTTTAGACATAAAAATTAACCCACAAGAAAAACTTTCCAAATCTTATACTACAAGATTAAATGAAGTGATAACAATCAACCTATAAAAGTTAGCTTGGTCTAACGACTAGGCTTTTTTTTATTGTTTACGGTTTCCCGTAATTACAAATGCTATTTATTATATATTATTGCAATATTATAATAAGGCTTTTAACAGCCACAAAATAATTAGTTACTTTAGTTTTTGATAAAATTAAACTCTAAAAGTTAAAAAAAAGTTTACTTGCAGGAGTAATAGCATTCACTCGGTTTATTGTAGCAGTAGCTATATTGTACCAAGTTAAAATAGCAGTTTCAGAATTAGAAACTACAAAATTTTCAGTTTCAAAATCCACTTCCGCACCTCCAGAAATAATCTTAAAGGGAGTAGTTCCACTAGGAGCTGCAGTAATATCCCTAGGAACAAAATGATGCAATGTCCTCTTTAATAGCTATAACAACTCAGTTAATAGAAGACACAAACGGAGCAAATAAAGAAGTCCCAATTTTCCCACGCATATTGAATTCAAAACCTAATAACAAATCAGCTTCTCCGACTCCACTTTTAAAACCGTAATTACTTTAAAATTAATTTATTACTGTTTTTTTTTATTCTATTCTTTTCAAAAAAATTCCAACAATTATTTTTAAAATTAACTAGTTTTAAAAACCGTTTGAAAATAATTTTACAAATTTTATTAAAAAAAAAGCAGACTGATCTAAGTCATTTCTATAATTACATTAATGCAATACATTCGTACTATATTATATGTTTAATCTTAAAAAAATAAAATTATGTCACTAGTAAAATTTAACAACAGAAAAAGACCATATGGTAGTCTAACAACTAACGATTTTTTCGATACTGATGATTTTTTTGGTAATCGACTATGGAATGGTTCATCATTATTAGATAGTTTTTGGAATGGAAAATCAAGCGAGCCTGCCTTAAATATTAAAGAAGAAGATGGCAAATTCGATGTTGAATTAGCAGCACCAGGTTTCTCTAAAAAAGATTTTGATGTAACTATTGAAAATGGATATCTGAATATTTCTGCTGAAAAAGAAGAATCCAAAGAAGAAAAAGAAGAGAATTATACAAGACAAGAATTTAGTTATAATTCCTTCTCAAAATCATTAAAATTACCTGAAAGTGTAAAAGATGATAACGTTAAGGCTACTTATAAAGACGGTATTCTTAGGTTTAACTTAACAAAAAAAGAAGTAAATAAAAAACTAAAACCAAAAAAAGTAGAAATTGCATAATGCTTTATTTCTAAAGTAACCCTTTAAGATTACTTATTTTTTCACCCTTTAATATAAAATAATATTTTAAATTAAAGGGTGAATTAATATAACACCCTCCTTTTTTATTTTTTAGCTCTTGATATAATTCAAAGATGATACAAAACCCCTACTCTCTTTCTCTTCAAAGCCTCACTAAAAAATTTGAAACAAATATTAGTAAAGGCATAAGCTCAAAAGAAGCCGTTAAACGGATCCTTTTATACAAACGGAATGAAATTTTTAAAAAAGAGAAAAAAAGTAAATGGAAAATTTTAATCAATCAATTTATTGATCCAATTATTTATATACTAGCTATCGCAACTACAATAGCATTTCTATTTCAAGATTGGTTAGAGGGAATTGCAATACTCATTGTTATTATTATTACCACTGCTATTGGTTTTTTTATGGAGTTACAAGCAAGACAATCTCTAGAAGCACTTCGAAAAATAAGTCTGAGACATTTATTATCTCAAGTGATAAGAGATGGTAAGATTACAGAAATAAAAACTACAATGTTAGTTCCAGGAGATGTCATTATTCTTGAAAGAGGCAATGTAATTCCTGCAGATGCACGTTTAATTTTAGTAGAAAACTTAATGGTAAAAGAAGCTGCTTTAACTGGAGAAAGCATTCCTGTGGAAAAACAAACAAAAGAACTTTTACCTATCAATACTCCTATAACTTCGCAAAACAATATGGTTTTTAAAGGGACTACCGTTTTATTAGGTAGAGGAAAAGCTATTGTAGTAGCCACTGGTATGAATACCCAACTAGGAAAAATTCAACAAATGGCTATTGATGCTAAAGAAGAAAGAACTCCTCTTGAAAAAAAATTAAATAAATTAAGTAAACGTCTAATTTGGCTGTCACTTTTCTTTGCAATATTTATCATTATTTCGGGTACAATTAGAGGTAATGATGTTTTTTTAATGCTTCAAACAGGAATCGCATTAGCTGTAGCAACAATTCCTGAAGGTTTACCAATAGTAGCAACCATTGCGCTGGCTCACGGAATGCTAAGTTTATCGAAAAAAAAAGTCATTATTAAAAAATTAGAAGATGTAGAAACTTTGGGAATAACTAATGTTATTTGTACTGATAAAACTGGAACCCTTACTGAAGATGAATTGAAAGTACAGACACTTGTACTTGAAACACAATTGGTAGAAGATGTTAATTCTATCGAAACCTCCTCTTTTTTTTCTAAATTAAAACAAAAAGAAGATTTTAATACATTAGTACTAACAAGTATACTATGTAATGATGTACAATTGTCTACCAAAAAAAGGCACGGAGACACAATAGATATGTCTTTGTTAGATTTTGCAGAACAAATTGGATTTAATTTGAAATCTATCAGAAATAACAATCCTGAAGTATTTAAAATTCCATTTGATGCTACAAATAAGAGGATGATAACCGCACATTCTGATGGTAATAATTATTTTGTATACATGAAGGGAGCTTTTGAAAATGTTATTGCTTCTTGTGATATGCTCTTAAAAAATGGTAAAACAGAACTTTTTAATACTAAAGAAGAGTGGTTTAAAAAAGTAGATGATTTAACTTCTAAAGGCTTACGAGTTTTAGCATTTGCTTATAAAAAAACAAAATCAAAACCTGAAAACAATGTCAAAATTGAACATTTTATTTTTATAGGTATTGTTGGTTTTATTGATCCTGCCAGAAAAGATGTAAAACCTATAATTGAAAGCTATAAAAAAGCGGGTATCAAAGTAATAATGGCAACAGGTGATCATCCTGGTACAGCAAAAAAAATTGCTCTAGATATAGGATTATTAAATGTTAATGATTTAGAGAACAAAATTATTCTAGGAAGTTCTTTTCAAAATATTGAAAAATTAAGTAAAAATGAAAAAGACACATTTCTTAAAGCTTCTGTCTTTGCAAGAGTAACTCCCGAACAAAAAATTGCTATTATAACATTTTTTCAGAAAAACAATAATATTGTAGGAATGATAGGAGATGGCATTAATGATATTCCTGCATTAAAAAAAGCAAATATTGGTATTGCCATGGGAATACGAGGCACAGATGCAGCAAGAGAAGTAGCAGACATTATACTTTTAGATGACACCTTTACTGCTACAGAATTAGCTATAAAACAAGGAAGAATTATTTTTCAAAACATCCGTCAGTTTGTAGTATATCTTTTATCAAGTAATTTTGCCGAAATACTTTCTGTTGGTGTAGCAGCAACGCTAAACTTACCATCTCCTTTATTACCCTTACAAATTCTATTTTTAAATGTTATAACTGATATTTTTCCCGCACTAGCCTTAGGATTAGGAAAAGGAGAAAAAAATATAATGCAATTGCCTCCAAAACATCCTGAAGAACCCATAATAACTAATCAGTTATGGAGAACAACAGTAATTTATGGAATTACTATAAGTTTAGCTGTTTTAGGTATTACCGTATACTCTTATTTTGTATTAAAACTTTCTACAAGTCAAATAAATAATATGGGGTTTTATACTCTTATTTTAGCTCAATTATTAAATATCTTCAATATGCCTTCACGACATTTATCATTCTTTAAAAATGAGGTTACCTCCAATATCTGGATTTGGTTAGCTATTATTTTTTGTGTGTTTTTAACATACTTAGCTTATATTACTCCATTGTTTTCTAGGGCGTTATCTCTAATTCCTTTATCTTCAAGTCAAATTATAACAATAATTATATTTTCCTTTAGTTCACTTGTCTTATCTCAAATTATTAAACGTTTTGGTGTTACGATATAAAACCTTAAACTCTTCTCGTTTTTTCCTTCTAACAATTAATTTTGAGCAATCTTATGATACTGTCTATTCATTTTATTACCTGATAGTGGAACAACAAGTTGTTTTGGTTTTTTAATAAAACTAATTTCTTCCGAAATATGTTTATTTTCCATCACTAAACGAGCGATAAGATAACAAACGCTAGATTCCGCTCCTTGATTAAGATTAACATGGTTTTTTTCTAAACCATCAAAACATCCTCCAATAATTGGATTATACATAATTTGGTTTAATTGATTCTTACCTAAAAACCAACTAAAAACAACTTCCATTTTTAATCGATAATCCTCATTAAAAAAGGTATTATGAAAAATATCTAAAGCTTGAATTGTATATGAAACATCAATGGGTTGTTCGCCAAATTGATTAGGCTCAATATTTTTTTGATACCAACCATTGTTTGAAATTACTTTAAAATGGCCATTAGAAAACATTTTAGAAAGTTGAAAGTCAAACGATTCTTTAGCTATATTTTTATAAGCTGTTTTACCTGTTAAAAGATAAGTGTACAACAACGCTTCAGGAAGAATTGAATTAGCATAAGTCATATACTTTTCAAACCATTTCCAATCTTTCATTGCATTTATATCATAATTAGTCATTAAATTTTTAGCTAGTTTTTCAATAATAGATATGACATACTTCTCTTTAGTTCCCATATAATAAAAATATAATCCTTTGATAGTAAAACCTATGGATCTTGGAGACATTAAGCTAGGTATCCATTGTAAACACTTGAGCAAGCTAATTGTAGCTTTATCGATAACTTCTTTAGGCAATTCATCCTTCAATGAAATAACATAACCTAAAGCCCAAACAGCTCGTGCATTTGAATCTTCTAGATTTACATAAGAATTCTGTATATGCTCCTGGTTATTTTCATCTACATAATTAATAAAGTTGCCTGAAGTTTGTTGACAACGAACTATAAAATTTAAATATACATTTATATATTCTAAATCTTCTTTTTCCTTATTAAGTTTGTAATGCATACTTATTGCAATTAGAGCACGAGCATTATCATCTAAGGTATATCCTGATGTAATATCTGGTTTGCATATTTTACTAAATTGAATTATTCCTAATGATGTAGTCATTCTCTTAATATGATCTAAATTTATTCTTGGATATTTAAATTGAATTTCTCCAAATTCATCAATATTTTCATTGTAAAAAATCATATGTTTTACTGCTACATTTTCCCATGATGACTCTCTTGTGTTCTGAAAAGCATTTATTGCCATTGAACGTCGCATATCATCATTAGAGAGTATTTTTTTAACTGCTTCTGCAAGTTGAGTTGATTCTTCAATATCAAATAAAATCCCAGTGTCTGATGTAAGAATTTCTCTTGTATGAGGAATAGAAGATGCTACAATAGGACATGAACAACTCATTGCATATGAAAAAGTGCCGCTAACAGCTTGATTAGGGTCTTTTGATGTAAATAAATAAACATCTGTAGCTTTTAAGTATTCTAGAAGTTCATTAATTTCTAAATAACGATCTATAAAAAGAACATAGTCATCCAACTTATAAGAAGTTACTAAACTTTTGAGGTAATCTCTATAAGTATCAATGTTATTCTCAATTATATTGGGATGTGTTTTTCCTATAATTAAATAAATGATATTTGGTGTATGACGAATTATTTCGGGCAGTGCTTTTAAAGCTGTTTCTATACTTTTTCCAGGTCCTAAGAGTCCAAAAGTTGATAACAACATGCGATTTTCTAAATTAAATTTTTTCTTTATTTCTATCGGTTCTACATAGTTTACAATATGAGTTCCGTGTGGTATATACGTAATTATAGTCTCTTCAATTAAATAATCATTCATTAAAATATCTTGCGATTTTTTAGTCATCACAAAAATAGAATTAGCATAGGAAGCTAGAACTTTAACAAAGGACTTTAATTCTAAATCAGGATTTGGAATTACACTATGAAAAGTAATGGTTACTGGTTTTTTAATAGCATCTAAAAAGTCTAGTAGATAACTACCATATCTTCCTCCAAACAAGCCAAACTCGTGTTGAATATGGACTAATTTAATAGTAGGATCTTTATTAATTTCAAGTGCAACATTGTAGTATTCTTCTTTTACTTTTGGATTTAAATTAAAATGTCCATTGTTTTGTTTTGAACAATTTGTTAACTCACAAAATAAAGTCTCTATACTATCACTAAAACCATTGTTTATGGCAGTAATTAGATCAATTGTAAACGTCGCAATTCCACATTCAGTTGGCGGAAATGTAGATAAAAACACTATTTTTGATTTGATTTTTTTTTTCATCTTTAATTTTTTTTAAGTTCATCTAAAAGAGTATTGATATTTATTGATGCTACTGCTACTCTACTATCTGCCGCACCATAGTATATATATAATTCTTGATCAAAAACTGCCGTACCAGTAGGAAACACAACATTATTGACATTACCTTCCTTTTCATAAATTTCAGTTGGAGAAAACAAAGGTTTCTTAAGTCTTGATAGTAATTTTTTAGGGTTTTCGATATCCAATAGAGCTGCACAAGCATGATATACATAACCTTTTGTAGTCAATTGAGCGGAATGATAAATTAACAACCAACCATCTTTAGTTTCTATTGGTGGACAACCGCTTCCAATATGACCGCTTTCGAATTTATATTTTGGAATAAAAACAATATGTTTTTGAAGATTTGATATATAGTCTTTCCAAAATTCAACCGTGAGTTCTGTAGGTGAATCAAAAAATAAAATTTGAATGGATGGATATAATCTATGCAATACAGCATATTTGCCCTTTATTTTTTTAGGAAAAAAAACTATATTCTTATCCCAAACATATATTTTACTTTTCATTATATCTGCCAATTTATAAAGCCTAAACAGATTATAAAACAAAATATGCTTCAGGTTAATTTTTTCATAATTCTTTTTTATTAATTCAGAATATTCCTCAAAAGTGAATTTAGGTGTTATAATTCCTTTTCTTTCAAAGTTTTTTAATTCTTTAGAGGTTGCATAGGCTCCAAACACATTAATACCATCATAGGCTGAATAGGACAAAAAATAAGTGTCTTCAATTTTAGTAATCCGAGGATCTTCAACTCCTTGAAATTCTTCTGGAGTCTCTGCATAAAATATTGGTTCTTTATTTCGATCTACTATTTTTAAAGGGCCATTTAATTTACAATATCCAATGGAAGAAAAATTACCTTCACGAACAGCACGATAAAACATGTGTACCTCATTTCCTACCTGAATAGTAGCAGCATTAAAAACACCAAGATTTTCAAAACTGTTATTGGTTTTTTCTAAAAGAACACCGTGTTTGGTTACTAAACTCATTACATCCATTTTTCTTAAAATTAATTTTTGCGTCAATAAACCACAATGACCTACGTCATTTTATAATTTATGAATCTATAATATGTTTGTATTGAATTGAAGTATAAAAAATATACAAATGAAATATACTAGTATCAAAGAACAGTTAAAAGATAAAGGTGTGAGTAATGCTTTACTTTTAGAGGCTTTTAAAGATATACCAGAAGCCTTTTATTTATCAGAATCTTTGCACCCTTATTTTTATGAAGATGTAAGAATTGAAAAATCATTAGAAAACACAGAGCCTAGAGTTATTGTGATTGCTAGAATGTTGGAACAATTGAAAGTAAAAGAAGAAGAAAAAATCTTGATTACAGGTGTAGATTCTATTTATATTTTAGTGGTTCTTTCAAAAATTTATAAAGAAGTATATACTGTTGAAACAAATAAAACATATGCAAATTGGACATTAGAAGTATTAAAAACTATAGATATAACTAATGTTCATATAAAAACAGGAAGCACAGAAAAAGGTTGGAAAGAAAAAGGTCCTTTTGATGCAATTTTAATAGCTACAGAATTAAAAAAAATTTCAAGCACAATAAAAGAACAATTAAAAATTGGTGCAAAATTATTAGCTCCAGTTGGTCCTGATTGGTCACATGTAATGCTAGAAATTATTAAAAGAGTTTCTGAAAAAGAATTTACTACGAAAGCAACAAGAGATAGCTATTTTATACCAAATCCAAAAATGATTCCTAAAATAGGTACAGAAACATATCCAGAAAATGAAATTATTGATGAAATAGGAATTAATTCTATTCCTTTTAAAACCATTAAAAAATATCCAATTGAAGGATTATTAGAAAGGATTGGAGATGCCAAAGTAGTATTATTAGGAGAAGCCTCTCATGGAACTTCAGAATTTTACTTAACCCGACAAGAGATTACAAAAGCATTAATAGAAAAGAAAGGCTTTAATTTTGTATGTGCAGAGGCAGATTGGTCTGATGCTGAACAAATTAATAACTATGTACGTAATAAACATAAAGCACAAGATTGGATGGCTTTTGCTCGTTTTCCTCAATGGATGTGGAAGAATAAAGAAGTTCTCAATTTTGTAGATTGGCTTAAAAAGTTTAATACCAAAAACAATAATACCATTGGCTTTTATGGTTTGGATTTATATGGTTTAGAAAATTCTATTGATTTAGTAATCAAATATTTGCAAAATATTGATGAAGAATTAGCAGAATTAGCAAAATCAAGATATGCATGTATTATTCCTTATATGTCAAACCCCGCAGCTTATGGAAAGTTAGTAATAAATAATAAATTGGAAAGTTGCGAAAAAGAAGTACTGAAAATGTTGTTTGATTTATTAAAAAACAAAAATAAGCTTAATCATTCTCAAGAGTATTTTTATGCTTATCAAAACGCTACTGTTGTAATTGATGCAGAGCGTTATTATAAAGCAATGTACTATGGCAGTGCAGAGTCGTGGAATTTAAGAGATTTTCATATGTTTTATACCTTAAAATCTTTATTAACATATTATGGCAAAGACACAAAAGCTGTTGTTTGGGCTCATAATTCTCATATTGGTAACGCCTTAGCAACAGAAATGTATGCTAAAGGTGAAATAAACATTGGTCATTTATGTAAGGAGCATTTTGGTTCTAAATCCTATCATATTGGGTTTGGAACACACAAAGGAACAGTTGCTGCAGCAAGAAATTGGGGAGAAAGTATGGAAGTACTAAAAGTAAAAGAATCCTTAGAGAACAGTTATGAATACCTTTGTCATAAAACAAATGTTACTAACTTTACACTTCCATTACGAGAGGAGCATTCCGATAAAAAATTGAGTACTTTTTTAAGTACACCAAGACTTCAACGTGCTATTGGTGTCGTTTACAAACCAGAGACAGAACGAATGAGTCACTATTTTCAATGTGTATTACCTTCTCAGTTTGATGAATATATTTGGTTCAATAAAACAAAAGCGGTTACTCCAATTATTACTAAAACTGAAACTTCAAAACTTAAAAACATTCATCCTTTTGGATTATTTGATAAGTAGCTAAAAATTAATTTATGTTTGTTTTGTTTAATAAAGTTTTTACTTCTAAATCATCAACTTGGTCAAAATTCTCATAATATTGTCCAACTGCATGAAAATTTACAGGTGTTAAAAGGCATACAATGTCATCTATAAAAGCAGTTTTTTGTAGCTTTTGTAATGCACTTTGTGAAGCTACTGGAATAGCTATAACTATTTTTTTTGGTTTTTCTTCTTGTAACATTTCAAGTGTTGATAAAACGGTGTTTCCAGTTGCAATGCCATCATCTACAACAATTAAAATTTTATCTTTTAATTGTAGTGGTGTTTTTTTTTCATAATAGTCTTTGTAACGTTCAGCAAGAATGGCTCTAATTTTTTTGGCTTCATCTTCAATATAATTTTTGGATATATTTAAAGCTGCGTCACTTAGAATCATATTTTTTAAAGTTACAGCACCAATTGCATATTCTTTATTAGTAGGATGTCCAATTTTTTTAGAAAGAACAACTTCTAAAGGTAAATTTAATTTTTGTGCAATAATATACCCTAACGGAACACCACCTCTTGGAATAGCAATAACTATCGCTTTTTTATCTTTATATTTTTCTAGCCTAGAGGCTAATAATTCACCTGCTTCAACTCTATCTTTAAACATCATTTTCATTTTTAAAATAAGTATTAAACCAATCACTAGATAATTTTGCAACTATTTCCAACTTCCCAGGCTCAGAAAATAAATGCGTTGCACCTTCAATAATTTCTATTTTTTTTATTCCTGCAAGTTTGTTAAAAGCCTTTTTATTTAATTCTATTACAATATCATCATCACCACCTACAATTAAAAGAGTTGGTATATTGATCTTATCTAAATTAGATTCAGCTAAATCGGGTCTTCCTCCTCTTGAGACAACAGCTTTTATTTTATTCCCTAAAAATGTTGTTGCATTAAGAGCTGAAGCAGCTCCTGTACTTGACCCAAATAAACCTATGGGAATATTTATTATCTCCTTTTGTTTTTCAATCCAAAGCGTAGTCATTACTAAACGTTGAGTCAGTAGGTCAATATTAAACCTATTTTCATAGATTAAATCTTCCTTTTCAGTTAATAAATCAAATAGTAATGATGAAAAACCATCTTGTAAAAGAAAGTCAGCAACATAATTATTTCGACTACTTAATCGGCTACTACCACTTCCATGTGAAAAAATTATTAGTCCTTTTTGAGGAGAAGTTATTCGCAAACGTCCTTTTAGAATAATGTCGTCAATTGGAATATTTATATCTTTAAAATTCATAATTAATTAATTTAATTCTTTTTGTTTTAAGTTTAAATTAAAAACCTGCATTTTAATTTAGCTATCTCCTAAATTAAACTAACAACCTATAATCATTTGTTCTATTTAGAAGATAGTCTAAAAGAAAAAACAAAATTATTGATAGGTAGTATAAAATGAAATGATCTAAATCATTTTTCATTAAATTAAGTGAAAACATGACTATAAAATACTGTTTTAAAGATAGATAAAGCCATTTGTCGACATATGTCATATTGTATATCAATAAATAAGAATAATTTTATGTATCCTAACTTATATCCAAATTTTATCATTGATAAAATAATCTTATTTCAAAGTATATTTGAAATTGTTGTTGAAGGAATTCTTGTAATAGATGAAAACAATAAAGCAAGACGAAGATAGGTTATTACATTTAGCAAATTTCGTTTAGTGACCATCATCATTTTATATATAATAAATCCTTCATAAATTAGTACTAGGAATAAGTTATAAAACTGCATTCAATTCCTAATTATATATATACATATATGAAAATTGAAAAACATTATTTAGAAGAAAAATTGGTTTGTTTTAATGCGTTTCAAAATTTAAATCAAATTGAAAAAGCTATACAACTAATTAAAAAACAAACTGATAAGAAATTACAATTAACTGTTTTAGGAAAAATTAATGGTGTATTCATTGAAAATGAAAAAAACCTAAATGAAAAAATTTCTAAAACGAAAATACTTTGGAAAAATATTTTGTCAGATTCTGTTGATTTTGGAAGTTTTTATACTCCTGAAATTGGAAATGTATTTGTGGCAGGAAACTTAGTTTCAACATTTTTACATGAAATTAATGGAAAACCCTTAGCAGTTATGACTTGTGGAACTTATAGTGTTTTTAGAGGAATTGGTGCAAATGATAAACAAGCAATCAGCTATCTTAAAAAATTGAACTATGGATATTATTTACTTATCATAAGAGGTTTTGATACTGATATTAGAAAACTAGAAACTATTATAGAATATACATACTTATAATTGAAAAAATACTTTACTAAAATTATTCTTTTTCAAATTCAATAGTAACAATTTTTCCGTTTCTTAAAATAGTCATAGGAATAATATCTTCTTTATGAAACTCTTCTATTTTTTTTCTAATTACATTTCTAAAATCATTTGTATCAAAGTTGATTCCGGCAAAATCCAAAATAATATCTCCGCCTATTACAAGTTCTGTTCCATCAATAGTTGCATTTATAGTACCGGCACGAAGTCCAATTTTATTTGCCATTCCTTTAGATGATAAACTAAGAACTAATAAGCCTGATTCTTTTGGAATATTAAGTGCTTTTGCAACATTTCCAGTAACAACTACTGATTCCATACCTGTCCAAATATTAGGTTCTTCCATCAGAATTTTATTAGCTGTATTTGAAGATATGGCAAATCCTATTCCACTAAATCCTCCAGTTAAAGTATAAATACTACTAGTTATACCTACTACTTCACCTTTCATATTAAACATTGGCCCACCAGAACTTCCTTCGTTTATGACAGCATCAGTTTGAAGAAATTCTATCTTATTAAAATCATCAGTCAAGTTTTCAGGAATATGCCTACCGCTTAAAATACCTTTTGATATAGATTGTTTTAATCCAAAAGGAGCACCTAAAACAAAAACATCTTCCCCTATGCGAAGTTTATCAGAATCCCCAAGTTTAGCTATTGTTTTTCCCTCAATATTAAAATCTCCCTTAATTTTTATTAATGCTACATCGGCTAGAGTATTACTAGAAAATACTTCAGCTTCGTAAATTGTTCCGTCAGAAAATTCTACTTTAACAAATTCTGCTGACTGCACAATGTGTGATGCTGTCCATATCAATCCATCTTCAGAAACTAATACACCAGAACCTTGTAACGATTTAGCAAGGAAAGTTAATTTTGAACCTATAGTTTTTGGTTCAATATTTAAAATATTAACTACTACAACAGAAGACTTTACATTCTCATAACAATCAGCTAAATTTTGAGCAGTTGTAACAAACGATATAAAAATAGAAAAAATAGAAATTATTTTTTTCATTAAATTAAATTTTACTGATTGTACAAAAAAAAACGGGGAGCCCTACCTCCCCGCTTCAGTTGTTGAGGTTAATGTTTTAAAAACGTATAATTTAATATGTCTAAATTTTATTTCTAAAACTTAAATCGATTAAAATTTTAACGCAATTTTGATTTTACCTCTTCATAAAGATCTTACTTGTATTACTACAAATAAAATCAATGCTTATTTTTTATAAAGAAAACCAGAACACCGAAGTGTTCCAGTTTTCTAGAAGGTATTACATCTGCATTATGACCACTTATAGTTTTAATACGTATACTTATTACTCAGTAATCGCAAAAAAACAAGGTTTAAAAAGAGATTTGATACCTTCAAGATTCTAATATACTACTACATTAAAATCTATTCTACATATTTTATCAAAGAACCTTAATAATTAATATATGTCAAATTTATAACGCTTTTATAATAAGAAAAATGACCCTGCTCATTTATATATTATTTATTTTATACTAATGAGTTTTTAATTGAAACTAAAAACTAAAACTTCCAATTTCTTTATAAAATCATATCATATTTGACAAACCTATTTTTATAAAATAAATACAAATATTTATTTAAAAAAAGAAAACCAGAACACCGAAGTGTTCCAGTTTTCTAGAAGGTATTACAACTGTATTATAACCACTTATAGTTTCGACTTACAGACTTTTTATTAAGATAACGCAAAAAACATGGTATAAAAAGAGATTTGATACCCTCACTATTTTAATGTAACACTACAGTAAAATCTATTATATATTTTCTCAAAGAACTTTTTATCATTAATATAATGTCAAATTTACAACACTTTTATGATAAGAAAAATGACCTTGCTCAGTTCTATATTATTTATTTTATACTGATGAGTTTTTAATTGAAACTAAAAACTAAAACTTCCAATTTCTTTATAAAATCATATCATATTTGACAAAGCTATTTTTATAAAATAAATACAACTATTTTATTTTTAGAAAGAAAACCAGAACTCCAAAGTGTTCCAGTTTCCTAGAAGGTATTACAACTGTATTATAACCACTTATAGTTTCGACTTACATAATTTTTATTAAGATGACGCAAAAAATAATGGTATAAAAGAGATTTGACACCCTCACGATTTTAATGTACCACTACAGTAAAATATATTTTATCTATTTTCTCAAAGAACTTTTTATCACTTATTATTTTACAAATTTATGATACATTTTTAAAAAGTAAAATGACCACAGTCAGTTAGTGGTTTTTTTATAATTTTTAAAATAGTAGTAAAGAAAATACTATTTAACAAATTGACTTAGGTCATTTCATTTACTACTAATTGGACTTAAATTCACTTTATTATTAACATTTAAATAAATATATCATGGCAGTATTAAAAGTTATTGAAGTATTAGGAAGCTCTACTATAAGTTTTGAAGAAGCAGTTAAGAACGTAGTTAAAGAAGTGTCAAAAACTGTAAAAAATATCAAGTCGGTTTATGTAAAAGATATGCAGGTAACTGTAAATGATAATCAAATTTCAGAATATCGAGTAAATGCAAAAGTATGTTTTGGCATTATGGATAAACATTAATGATGATTAATTATTTTATAATTTTTGAAAAAAAGTATTCCTAAAAGGTCAAATTTGTTAAAATCATATCCTTTTGGGAATACCTTTTTTAACTTAAATTCTTACTATAGAAATGCTTTTAACTTCCCTTTTGAATGACTAATACTTTTTGCTGAATCATTAAAATCAAACCAAGGATTACTAATATTTTCTAGTCTTTTAAAAATAGAATTAATAGTAAAGAACTGTGAGTTAAGTTTAATATCATCTAATTCATTCCAATACAAAGGTGTTTCTACAGGAGCATTTTCTATTGCTCTTAAAGAATATGGAGCTACACTTGTTTGTGCATATGAATTTCTAAGAAAATCAATATAAAGTCTACCTTTACGTTGATTTTTTCTTATAGCTGTTGTGTAATTATTAGGATACTTGTTAGCTATATAATTGGCTATTTGTTTTGTAAATTCGTGAACTTCATTAAAATCTTCATGCCTTTTTAATGGTACAACAACATGCAAGCCTTTTGAACCTGTTGTCATTAGAAATGTTTTCAGTTCTAAATCATCTTCCAAAAAATTTCTCAAAATATTTGCAGCATCTTTAGCTAATTTAAAATTTCCCTCTGGAGGATCTAAATCAAAAATAAGTCGGTCTGGATATTTAATTGTATCAATTCTACTTAGAGATAGATGAAAGGTTATAACGTATTGATTAACCAGATATAGTAATGTTTCTTTATCATTACAAATAACTTGATTAACCCAACCACCTTCTTTTTTTACTTGTTTAGTTAAAATCCATTCGGGAAAATAATCTGAAGCATTTTTTTGAAAAAAACCTATTTCATTAATTCCTTTTGGAAATCGTTGCAAAGTTAAAGGACGATTTTTCATATAAGGCAACATATAATCTGCAATTTTTTCATAATAAAGAATAACATCCTTTTTAGTGATTCCAGAATTTGGGAATAGCACCTTTTCTGTATTAGTGATTATTACTTCTCTAGTATTAATTTCCATTTTTCTTATTTTATTTAATAAAAATATTACTTCTATCAAAATAATAACCCCGAATCAACAATTGAATTCAGGGTTATTACAAAAACAAAACTCCCTTGTTATTTAAACAAACTCAGTATAAAATTGTACTTTAAGTTCATTTTTTACATCAAAAACACCTGGTGCTTTGTACGCTGCTATTTCTGCGTCTTCTTTTTCTTTAATGGAGTGAACTTTTCCACGCAATGTCACATTATTACCATGAGTTTCTAAAATAATATTATTTGAATCAAGAGTGGCCATTCTATGAAATGCTCTTTTAATTTGACTTTTTACTTCTTTAGGCATAATACTATTTTTTAATGTGATTGAGTTATTTATTCCTCTTACACCTACTAATCCTTCAATAGCCTTTTTTGCAGCATTTTTTTGGTATTCCCATTGTACTTCACCTGTTAAAAATACCCATCCATTTTCAACCTTTATTGTAATTTCATCTTCAGGAACAGAAGAATTCCATTCATATGCATCTACAACTGCTTTTGCAATCTCTTTGTCCGTTTTCTTGAGATCTACTCCATACTTAACCTCAACATCAAGAGCTACTGCTTTTACTCCTTCTATATTTTTTGCAGCTTTTTCTGCAGCCAGTTTTTTAGAGTAATTATTAACAACTCCGCTTAATGTTACTACACCGTCTTCAACAATAACTCCAATTTGAGTTTCATCAATATTTGGTTGCCAAGCTAATTCATCTAGAACATCATTTTTAATTTCCGCATCTGTTTTCATAATTTATATAATTTAAATTGAACAATAATTAATATATTACAAATATACTTTATACATAACACGCTGAAAATGATACACATCAGTAGTTTTAATTTTAACATTTTTGTCTTTTTTTATAAAAATTGTCTTTTAATGATCTAGGTCATTTTATATCATATTAAAAAATAACACCTTTGAAATTATTATGGTTCAAATCATTATATTGAAGTGTCGTTCACAAAACTTTAAATTAAAAAACTTATAGTCATGAATACAGAAATTTTAAATCCAAAGAAAAGGTTGTTACTTGAATCTAGTCTTATAGTTTTACATTTTGAAACCCAAGAGTGGTTAGAGACTATTGCTTTTTGGAAAGATGAGACTAAATTTTTTATGAATTTGCTTAATAAAAAATTGATTCCGGATAACGATGAAAAAAATATAAGTAAAGTATTAGAAAATTTAGATAGCCTATATTCTGACCTGATTAAAAATTTAGAAATTGATATTATTTTACACGAAAAAACATTATCAAAACTAGAAAAAGGAGAAAAAGGAATATCTGATAAAGATTATAGAATTAAGCACCTTCAACTTATGACAAGAATGGATACTTTTAAGAATGATTTTAATAAGTTTAAGAAAACTATATTTGAGTTTTCGAAAGATTTAATAAAGTAAAAAAATTAGGTTTTTTGTGGTAAAGAAAAGTGAAATTTAGTGCCTTCATTTAACTTACTTTCAAAAGATATTTCTCCTTTTAACAAATCAACATAATGTTTTACAATACTTAAACCAAGTCCTGTTCCTTCAATGTCATTTGCATTTTTTGCTCTAAAGAATTTATTAAAAAGATACTTTTGTTCTTCTTCTGGAATACCAATTCCTTTATCATGTATACTAATAAACACAAGCTTGTTAGTAACCTTAACGGAAATTAATATATTCTTATTTGAATATTTTATAGCATTAGTTATTAAGTTTAAAAATATATTATTTACTATTTTTTTATCTAATACAACTATAGGGTTTCCTGTAAACTCAAATTCTATGATTTGTTTTTCTTTCAACAACCATTCAAGTTCTTCTAAAATATCATTAATAAATATTTTTATGTCAAAAGTATCAACACAAGTTATTACTATTCCGCGTTCTAATTTATCCATAGATAAAAAATCTTCTAAAATATCTGTAAGTTGTTTAACAGATGATTTAATACGTTCAATATGACGTGGTTCTTTATCATATTCCTTCAGATCATTATATTTTTTTATTAAAATAGCAGAAGACATAACACTAGTTAGTGGCGTACGAAATTCGTGAGATGCCATTGAAACAAAAGCCGATTTCATTTCATTAACCCTTTTTTCATTATGTAAAGCCTCAGTTAGTTTTTTGGTTCTTTGTTCAACAATTTCTTCAAGGTCTTGGGTATATTGTTCTTTTAGTATTTCTGTTTTTTTTCGTTCAGTAATCTCTTCTCCAGTCATTAAGGTTCCTAAAAAATTACCTTGTTTATCTAACAAAGTTACATTAGTCCATGAAATAATATGAGTATCTCCAATAGTACTTTTTAATTTACTTTCAAAATTAGTTGGAATTAATACTGGTTCTTTTTTATGCTTTTGATTAATTTTCTCATTTGGATTATTGTTAAAATCACTGATAAAATTATCAAACCAATGTTTGCCAATAATATTTTCAATAACAGTACCTATTAAATGACAGCCTTTTTGATTTATCATTTGCACCCTATTTTCAGTGTCAAGTAAAAGAAAAACAATAGGTGCCATATCTAAATATTGTTGTATTATCTCTTTTTCCTTTTGCAAAGCCTTGTGTTTAAAAAAAACAGTTTTAGCCTCTTTAACAAAAGTAACATCTTCAAATGAAACTCTGCATAAAGAATCTTTCTCATTATTATTTGTTGTGATAGTACCTTGTAGAGATGCGGTAAAATATGCTTGATTTTTATGCTTCATTTCAAGTTCAAAGCCATAAAGTATTCCTGTTTTAAATGCTTCTTGTAATTTTAAAAATAAGATTCGAGATTCTCCACTTCTCATGTAAGCTGAAAGTGGCTTTCCTTTAATTAATGCTCTTTCAACACCCAATAAATCACAAGCAGTAAGGTTAATCTTTAAAATGATTCCCTTTTTATCCAATACCAAATAACCAATTGGAGCAAAATCAAATAAATCTGTATATTGATCTTTAACTTCTTCTAGATGATGCTGGGCTTCACGTAGTTCTTCATTTTGCATTTCCAGCTCTATCTGGTGTACTTCAAGCTCATGTAGCAATTCCTTGGCTTTATCCAAAGTTATAACTTTGAGCAAACCTAAACTTCTTGTAACTCTAGCTTCTGCTCGTTTTCTTAACTGATCATATGTTGATTTTTTAATTGCCATTCATTTTTTTATTGAATTCTTTTAGTTGCTTTTCAACTTGAAACAAATCTGTAATATCAGTAGATGTACAAGCTATTCCAGTAATTTTTAAACCTACAATAATTGGTCTTACTGTAAGATCAATGTATCTTACAGATTCTCCAATAACTAACGAAATTGTTTCTCTAGATGGTAATTTCGTTACAAGTACTTTCTTTTTTATATTCTCTAATTTTTTTGCATCTTCTTTTGTAAAGAAATCAACATCTGTTTTTCCAATCAGTGTATTTATTTGAAAATTTTCTCTCTTATTTGCCATACTTGTATAAACTAGGTTTTTGTCTTGAGTGTATACCGTTGTTTTTGTTAATTCAAGTAAATGTTCATAATTTTCTTTAATTTCATTAAGTTCTACTGAAAGTGATTTTTCGTTAGTAATATCTACAAATGTAATTACTACCCCTTCAATAACATTCAATGATGTACGATAAGGCATGATTTGCATTTGATACCAAGTACCATCATTACTCATTACTGCAGCTTGAAAAGGTGAGAGTTTATCTAATACCTTCTTTGCATCTTCTACAATGCCTTCATAAATTAGATTAGATGATAAATGTTGTACCGGTCTTCCTATATCACTTTGAATAAGATTAATAATCTTAGACATTGGTGGTGTAAAGCGCTTTATTTTTAAGTTAGCATCCAGAAAAATTGTTCCAATCTCAGTACTAGCAAGTAAATTATTCATATCATCATATGCCTGAGCTAATTCATCAATTTTTCCTTGCAATTCTGTATTTACAGTTCCAATTTCTTCATTGACACTCTGAAGTTCTTCTTTTGAAGTTTCAAGCTCTTCATTTGTACTTTGCAATTCTTCGTTACTAGATTGTAATTCTTCATTAGAGGATTTTAATTCTTCATTAGATACTTCTAACTCCTCAATTGTAGATCTTAAATATTCTTTTGTAGCAATAAGTTCTTGTTCAAGGGCTTGTACTTCTGTTGTATCATCAAGTTGTAACGTTTTAATCTCTGTACTGGGAACAAATTTTTTATTTTGATCCTCAAAAGTGAGCATAAAATAATCTTCCTCTTGGAAAAAATCTTTTAAGGGTCTTAAACATAAATCAATTACTTCATAACTGTTGTTTGTCTTTACATTAACATCCTTACGAATTTCTGTTACCTTACTTTTTCTAATTTTTGAAATTATAGCTCTTAAATCTGTTTTAAGACCTTCCCTAGCCATATCAACAATATTTAGTCTTGCTTCTCCTGGTGAAGGTTGCAAATACTTTCCTGTATTACCTGCAAAATACACAGCTTCTCCTTTGCTATTTATAATAGCACAAGCTGGAGCATAATTATCTAAAAGGAATTGTTCTGTAATCTTGGCAAGGCTTGCCAAATGTTCTCGTTTAGGTGTAATAATTGCGGCTGTTGTTTTTAAATTAGTTGGTTCCCTAAATAAATAACCTATATCAGGAATTTTATTTTTATGAACTTTCTTATGTTTGAATAATTTGTTTTTTCTGTCTAAAACCTCATATAAATCTGCATATTCTCCAAGTGATTCTGAACTTCCTAAAAATAATATTCCTTCAGGATTAAGAGCATAATGGAAGATCGCAAATACTTTTTTCTGTGCTTCAACATTAAAATAGATTAGTAGGTTTCTACAACTTACCATATCTTGCTTAGAAAAAGGAGGGTCTTTAATTAAATTATGCTTAGAAAATATTACTTTATCTCTAATTTCTTTATTAATTCTATAAGTATTCAACTCAACTTTGAAATACTTGTTTAATCGATCTTGTGTTAAATCTGAAAAAATAGTTTCAGGATAAACACCTTGTCTTGCTGTGTTTATAGCACGTTCATCTAAATCAGATGCGAAAATTTGTATTTTTAAATATTTGTCTTGCTTGCTAATGGCTTCGTCAAAAAGAATAGCAAGAGAATAAGCTTCTTCACCTGTTGAACATCCAGCAACCCAAATTCGAATGGTTTCTCCATCTGATTTGTTTTTTATAATCTCTGGAATAATAATTTCCTCCAAAGCATTGTATGCTTCCTTATCTCTAAAAAAACTGGTAACACCTATTAGAAGTTCATCAAACAATTTTTTAATTTCTACTTTATTCTTTTGGAGGTATTTTATATAATTATCTAATTTATCTATTTGATTTAAAGCCATTCGCTTCTCAATTCTACGTATAACAGTGCTATTTTTGTAATCTCCAAAATTACAACCCGTTTCATTACGTAATAAAATAAATACTTTTTCAAGAAGTTGATTTGTAGTTGAGGCTAATGAAGATTCACTTTCAGACTTAAACAAACGGTTATTCGCATATTTTACAAGAGCTGCAGGGATTTCTTTTACAGGAAGAACAAAATCTTCTGAGCCAGCATTAATTGCATTTCTTGGCATACCATCATACTTTGCAGTTTTTGGGTCTTGTACAACTGAAAGTCCACCTTGACCTTTAATATCTTTTAAACCAAGTGTTCCTTCGGTTCCTGTTCCAGACAAAACAATACCAATGGCTTTTTCTTGTTGATCTTCTGCAAGAGATTTAAAGAAAAAATCTATAGGTTTTCTAAAGCCTCTAGCAGCAGATGGTTCCAAAAGTCTTAAGATACCATTATATATTGCCATATCTTTATTAGGTGGAATAACATAGATATTGTTAGGCAATACTATAGTATTATCTATAACTTCCATCACTTGCATCTCAGTATGCTTTCTTAACAGCTCCACCATTAAACTTTTGTGAGTAGGATCTAGGTGTTGTACAATAACAAATGCCATATTCATACCATTTGGTGCGGAAGAGAAAAAAGCTGTTAAAGCCTCAAGACCTCCAGCCGAAGCACCTAAACCTACAATAAGGAAAGGATTAGTTTTAATATTTGACTCCATTTTCACACTTGTTGAAATTGGTTTTACCAAATCTTCGGTAGCAGATATTTTCTTTTTAGCCATGAAATTCGTTGTATGTTTTTATAATTAACTCTTACAACAAAGATAATTAATATATAAATACGTAATTGACTTTTTTACTTTTTATATATCTTAATAGTTTCTAATAATAAAAAAACATAAAACAGCCTCAAACTTTTAATCAAATTTCAATATATAAAGTAATCCAATACTCCACATTAAGGCACTTTTGATTTTTGATTTTAGAATTATTTTGTATTATACATATAAAGTTATCAATTAAAGTTTGTTAGCTACATATATTTTGATAGAAAACGGAAAAAATATTTTTTAAGATCATCGTATATGTGTCTTTGAGTTTCCATTTTATTTCTAAACTCTATATGGTTTTTAGCTAAGGAAGTATCAAGTACATCTTCATCTTTTTTACTGAGTTTATTCAGATTAGTTTCATGAACATTAATTTCGTGCTGTAACTCATCTATTACTTCTTTTTGTCGAATAAATTGATTTCGGAAGTGTTCTAATTGTGCTAGCATTTCATTATTAGTCCATCTCACAACCAACTCTTCTATTCTTTTTGTAAAAGATTTTAATTCGTCTTCCCAAAAAAATAATTCACGTTGCCAATGTACATGTTCAAAATGTAAATCTGAATTGAATAAAACTGATGTTTCCATAAAATATATATTTATTAATTGTTAAATGATAAAAAGAACTATTTATTTATTAATACTGAAATTGACCCCATCGCTTCCAAAGCCACACAACCATATATCTCTGAATGTTCACCTCACATTAAAATAGCAACGCCAATAGTTTTAATGATTTCTTATTAGGTAGCAATAGACGAAAGAGATTAATGAACATGAAACATTATGCAACCATAGCTGCTAACATTTAATGCAAAACCTAAACCTATGAGTTCTTTAATTTTTGAATAATTTACCCTCTTTAATACCAACCTCAAGAAGAGTCTTAAAACCATTCATAACTTACTGTATTTTAGGCGTTTATCTGTTTTTTTTGTAAGTTCATCTTATTTTTTTGTGTAATTTTTGCTTTTCTTGAACTTGTTAATCTTTTATCTAGTTGTGTTGACACTATTCAAAATTATCTAAAATAAATAAAGCTTAAAATGATGTAGGTCATTTCACTCCGTTTTTAATTGTAGTTACTTTGTATAAAATATATGATGTTTTGAATTGCTTAAAACAGTTTACTATCAATCAAATAGAACATTATTAGATTGCTTTTAATCTTAAAATAAATACAAATGAAAAAGAGAAAATATTTCCTATTAATTCTACTTTTTATGTTCATAATAGAAAGTTGTGGACCAATTATTATATCTCCTAGCTCAGAAATACCGCCTCCAAACTGGTTTTACCCAAATAGAATTGAAAATGTTAGGTATGTTTATTTTCCTGAGCATATGATATATTATGATTTATCACTTCAAAATTACATCTATTTAGATAATGGTATTTGGTTAGCGGTTAAGGTTTTACCCTCATATTATAGCTCTATTAACCTAAGACGAAGTAGAATTGTTTACGTAAAAGGATATAGAGGAGATAACATTTCTCTTTATCATAGAGAAAATAACACAAATCGAACTAGAACAAGTGATCGATCAACAGGAAGAAGAAGAAAGCTTTAAATATTAAAAAATAATAATTTTTTAATATTTTTATATTTTAATTATATCTGTTGGAGTTTCAATCAATATAGTTATGTCTCCTCTTAATGCAATGGGTTGCTTCATAATTTCAGGATTGTGACGTATCATTTTTATCCAATCATCATTCGAAAAATCGTGATGAATAAAAGATGATGTATAAGAAGGATGATCTTGATTAACCAAATCCTTTATTTCAATTTGTAATCGATCTGCAATTTCAGCAATTTGTGTACCCGTTAAGTGTGTTTTTAAAATATCTATTTCTTGTACAGGTAATCCTTCAGCTTTTGCATAAGCTAAGGTTTGTTTTGCTATAACTGATTTAGAACTATAGAATAAAGTGATTTGTCTAAATGATGTTGCTATTTCTCCCATATTAATTTTTTATAACTTATTTTAATTGTTTTTATGTGGTTTTTTAATAATTGCTTCAAACTCTCTAAGTAATCATTCATTACCTGTTTATCAATATGAGGATATTTACTTTGTGATATTGTTAATGGATTTTCATCTAAGATACGATATAGTTCTGGGTAATTTGTCTCAATATTGGTAGTAAGTTGATTAATTTCTATAAATATTTTTTTTAGGTCATTCATTTTGGGTTTTATTTACTTATTATCCTATCATCAAATTCATCCTTGTCAATTATATCTTCCTTTAAGATAAAGATTTCATTCCTAATAACTCTAGCAATTTTACTAAAGTTAACAATTTCGTCTTCAAAGGTTTTATGTTCTGTTCTAAATAAATGAGAGTTATACTTGTAAGGTCTATCAATCAAATGTGACAAATGAATTTTTACATATTAAGTAACAAACTACATTTTTGGTCGGCTTCATTTAAATCTACTTAAACTTCTCAAACCAAATCTACATTCTTTTTTTTTACTATCCATTTAAAGCACTTATCAATAAGATGCTTTAAATATCTTATATCATCTTTATAAAACAATGAGTTCTGATTTCCAGTATTCTATAACAAGTAAAGATCTTGCAAATTTTACTCAAGCATGAATTTTTCCTTTTGTATTTTACTATATGCTTTCATAATAATTCATGGTTTAAAACGTAAATTTATTGATGATTTTATCTAAATAAAATGATCTAGGTCATATTAATTTTCATTTTAGTTACATAGTTTTGTTTAAGAATGTAAAATAAAATCTAAAAACATGAATAGAATTATATGTGCCACAGATTATTCAGAAAATTCGATTACTGCATTAAAATATGCTTACAGTATTAGCAAAAAACTAAATACCAATCTTATGGTTACTCATGTTTTTAATTTTCCTGCTTTATTGAAAATAGAGTTTGAGGAAAATTTTATTGATAATGAGAAAGAAACTTACAAACAACAACATTTAAAACTTAAGAAATTTTGTATACTTCATTTAGGAGATGATTTAGATGAAATGAATGTAACTATTGAGGTTATAGAAAATTCATCTGCATTCAAAGGAATTATCTCAAAAGCAGATGAAATTAAAGCTTTTATGATTGTTGTAGGAATAAAAGGAACAAATATTTTGAAAGAAGTAATGGGGAGCACAACTAGACAGCTTATTAACAAAGCACCTTGCTTGGTATTGGCAATTCCTGAATATATAATTTATAAAGAAATAGATACAATTGTTTATGCAACAGATTTTGAAGCTGAGGCTGATATAGAAGTGATTAAAAAATTATCTAAAATTGCAAAAGCATTTGAAGCAAAAATACAAGTTGTTCATATTACAACTGAAAAAGAATATGAAGTAGAATCACAAATGGATTTATTTAAAGATAAATTGAAGAAAAAAGTGGATTATGAAAATATTAAGTTTAAAATATTAGT
>JBLHNH010000022.1:0-28846 GCA_047622645.1 Flavobacterium sp. | reverse complement strand
AGCTGGTGAAAGAAGAGAGTTTTTTACAGCCGAAAAAGATTTAGACGAATTAGCCGTAAAAATCGCAAGAGAAAGAAGCAAAAGAGAAATCAGACCTGCTTTGAAAGTTTTAAAAGAAGTTTCAAGTATAGATTCAAATGCCACAGAAGAAGAAAGACATTTTGTAGATCAAACCACTAAATTATACGATTTCGTTTTAAAAGCTGACAATATGTTAGAAAAAGCTACGGAATTTAAAGAAAATTGGTTGGGAAGATTAGTTATAAAAATTATGAAGTAGAAAAAAAATTTAACTTAAACTTTCATTTATTTCTGAAAGTTATATAAAAACAAAAAAAATATGAGCTTTTTAACTGCAGAATGGAATGATTTACTTTTCATCAATTACGAAATCGATTCAAAATTGCTAAAAAAATATGTTCCAAAAGGAACTGAATTAGATTTATGGAATAACAAATGTTATATAAGTTTAATAGGTTTTATGTTTGAAAACGTAAAAGTCTTAGGTTTTAAAATTCCATATCACGTAAATTTTGAAGAAGTAAATTTACGTTTTTACGTCAAACGTTTCGAAAATGGAATTTGGAAACGAGGCGTTGTATTTGTCAAAGAAATTGTACCTAAGCATGCTATAACAATTGTTGCTAATACTTTGTACAATGAACATTATCAGACCTTACCTATGCGTCACACTAGAACTTCTGATGCTAATTCGCTACAATTCAAATATGAATGGAAGAACGACAATTATTGGAATTCGATTGCAGTAAAAACAAAAAAAGAACTTCTTCCTATTGAAAAAAATTCCGAAGCAGAATTCATATCAGAACATTACTATGGCTATACCAAATCGAACAATGAGAAAACGGTAGAATATGAAGTTACACATCCAAAATGGCAACAACTAGAAGTTATGGATTATCAAGTTGATGTTGACTTTGAAATGGTTTACGGAAAAGAATTTGCTTTCCTTCAAAACCAAAAAACAGCTTCATGTTTTATGGCGAAAGGATCTAAAATAACGATTGAAGGAAAAAAAACCATAAAATAAAATGATCTTAACAATCACAAACTGGCCAATAATAACAAGTGGATTTGGTCAAATTTTACAGGTTTAATTGCTGCTTATTGGATTGGAAAAATTGCAACTCAAATTGCCTATTATTCAATGTATGTTATTCAAAAAAAAACTTTATTTAAAGTAGGAAGTTATTTTATGAATTTATTATTTGTACTCTTTGCAATTGCAAACTCATTTCTTTTAATATATTATTAATTTGATAGATAATGATTTAATGGGAAACCTATAAGATTCTTGTAAAATTATATAATTTACAAAAGACATAAGTTGCATATTTTTGATAAATAAATTATTAAAATATAAAACATGAATCTTAAAAGAATCTTTGGAACAATACTTACTTCACTTGGAATAGGTGGTTTAATATATACTGCCGTGCTATTTTCAAACACATCAGGAAGCAATCAAGGTATAAGATCACTAATTATTTTTGGTGTTTTAGGTTTAATTTTCTTCTTAACAGGAATAAATTTAGTTAGAACAACAAAAGACGAATCATAAACATTTATGAAATTATAAATTGTTTTCGATTAGTTTAAAATCAAAAACAATGACAACAATAAACCTCATCACAAAAATAAATGCACCAAAGAAAATCGTTTTTGATTTATCAAGAAATATCGATGTGCATCAAAATTCTGCCAGCAAAACCAATGAAAAAGCTATTGCAGGAACAACTTCTGGATTAATAAGTCTAAATGAAACCGTTACTTGGAAAGGAAAACATTTTGGTCTATACCTAACCCACACAAGTAAAATTACTGAAATGGAACTATATGATTATTTTGTTGATGAAATGGCAAATGGTAATTTCAAATCTTTTAAACATGAACACTCTTTCATTGAAAAAAATGGAAAAACCGTTATGATTGATAATCTAATATATGAAACTCCTTATGGAATATTTGGAAAGTTATTTGATAATCTTGTTCTAAAAAAACACATGACTAATTTTCTAAAAACTCGTAATGAAGTTTTGAAGAATTTAGCTGAAAATTAAAAACAAAATAAACCAAAAAAAAGGCACACTTTCAACCCAAAATGAAGTGTAATATTTATTTCTTTTTGAATTAGCAAAGTAGGTGAATAAAACTAAAATTATAGAAATTAAAAAAATTTCAACAAATTGATTTATAGTAATATTAGGTTTAAAATACTCTAAAGACAAAAATAGCACTACCAATAAATAGGCCAACAATTTTGACTTCTTTATCCCAATTTTTTGTGGAATTGTTTCTAACGATTTTATGTCAAATTGTAAATCAATTATTTCAAAAATCAACATCATAACAAAAACTAAAAGAAATCGTTGAATACATTTTATTACAATAATTATTGAAAAATTAACTTCTGCATTTATAACTGGCAAAAGAACAGTTACTCCAACCCAAGCAATAACTACCAAATAAATTTTTAAACCAGTCCAATTTCGCATGTTAGTTCTGTTTGGAAAAAAGGGCAATGTATATAAAATTGTAAGTAATAATGAACCGATACCAATTAGTTTGGTTTTTGTTTTTAATTCTAAAAAATAATAGAAAGTAGCTATAGCAGATATTACACTTAAAAAAATTATAGCCTTAAAAGTTTTAGTCAATTTAATTTTTTTTACTCTTGCTAATTCATCATACTTGATAAAATTATACCCAACAATGGTACCAAAAAAACCAAAATAGGCTACTGATTCATCATAAGAAATGTTTAACTTAAAAAAAGTCATTCGAATCAAAGCATAAACAGCCAAAGCAACATGAAGACTACTTTGAATATAAAAATCAAATATGTATTTTAAAATTCGCATTCAACAAAAATAATCAAAGTGTTAATAAGAATGGCTTTTAGTTGATAAAAAGACAAAAATTAGGCTAAAATTAAGGGAAAATTTGAAGTATAATAATTACTTTTGCGCTTTAATCTGAATTTGCTTTAGATTTTAAAAAAAACAACACAATCACACACTTTATCTTTACATAAATGAAAACAGACTCATTTGCTTTAAGACACTTAGGACCAAGAGAAAACGATTTACCAAAAATGTTGAAAACTATTGGTGTTGAAACATTAGATCAATTGATTTATGAAACTATTCCAGGTGATATTCGTTTGAAAAACCCTTTGGAATTAGAACATATTATGACTGAGTACGAATATGCAAATCACATTCGTTTATTAGGTCGTACAAACAAAGTTTTTAAATCATACATAGGATTAGGATATCATCCAACAATTGTTCCTCCTGCAATTCAAAGAAATATTTTTGAAAACCCAGGATGGTACACCGCATATACACCTTATCAAGCAGAAATTGCTCAAGGACGTTTAGAAGCAATTCTTAATTTTCAAACCACAGTTATCGAATTAACTGGAATGGAAATTGCAAATGCCTCTTTATTAGATGAAAGTACTGCTGCTGCTGAGGCAATGGCCTTATTGTATGATGTTCGTTCAAGAGATCAAAAGAAAAAAAATATTTGTAAATTCTTTGTTTCAGAAGAAATTTTACCTCAAACTTTATCTGTTTTACAAACACGTTCTGCTCCAATTGGGGTTGAATTAGTTATTGGAAATCACCAAGAATTTGAGTTTTCTGATGAATTTTATGGAGCAATTCTTCAATACCCAGGAAAATATGGTCAAGTATACGACTATGCTGATTTTATTAAAAAAGCAAGCGTAAAAGAAATAAAAGTTGCCGTTGCAGCTGATATTTTATCGTTAGTAAAACTAACGCCTCCAGGAGAAATGGGTGCAGCAGTTGTAGTAGGAACAACTCAACGTTTTGGAATTCCAATGGGTTACGGTGGACCACACGCTGCATACTTTGCAACTAAAGAAGAATATAAACGTTCAATGCCAGGAAGAATTATCGGAGTTTCGCAAGATGCTGATGGAAATCGTGCTTTACGTATGGCATTACAAACGCGTGAACAGCATATTAAACGTGAGAAAGCAACTTCAAACATCTGTACAGCTCAAGTTTTATTATCTGTTATGGCTGGAATGTTTGCTGTTTATCACGGACCAAAAGGTTTAAATTACATTGCCGAAAAAGTTCACAGAATGGCTTCTACTTTAGCTGATGCTTTAAACAAATTAGGAGTTTATCAAACAAACACTTCGTTTTTTGATACAATTGTGGTAAAAGCTGATGCTATAAAAGTAAGAGCCATTGCTGAAAAAAATGAAGTAAATTTCTTCTATATAGACGATGAAACGATTTCAATTTCTTTAAATGAAACAATTTTATTTCATGATATTAATGAAGTAATTGCCATTTTCGCTGAAGCATTAGACAAAGAAGCTTTTGAAGTTTCTGAATATGTTTTAGAAAACAATTACCCGATGCACTTAAGCAGAAAATCGGCATTTTTAACACACGAAGTATTCAATAAATACCACTCAGAAACGAGTTTGATGCGTTATATCAAAAAATTAGAACGTAAAGATTTATCGTTAACTCACTCAATGATTGCTTTAGGTTCTTGTACCATGAAATTAAATGCAGCAGCTGAAATGTTACCTTTAAGTATGCCTTATTGGAATACAATTCACCCTTTTGCTCCACTAGAACAAGTACAAGGCTATACCAAAATGCTTAAAAAACTAGAACATCAATTGAATGTAATTACTGGTTTTGCAGGAACTACATTACAACCAAATTCTGGTGCTCAGGGAGAATATGCAGGTTTAATGACTATTCGTGCATACCACCATTCTAGAGGTGACGAAAAAAGAACAATTTGCTTAATTCCTGCTTCGGCTCACGGGACAAATCCTGCCTCAGCTGCAATGGCTGGAATGACAATTATCGTAACCAAAACAATGGAAAATGGTAATATAGATGTAGAAGATGTTAGAGAGAAAGCGCTACAATATAAAGATGAATTATCATGTTTAATGGTGACTTATCCTTCAACTCATGGAGTTTTTGAAAGTGCCATTAGAGAGATTACACAAATCATTCATGACAATGGTGGTTTGGTATATATGGACGGCGCAAATATGAATGCTCAAGTTGGATTAACAAATCCTGCGACAATTGGGGCTGATGTTTGTCACTTAAACTTACACAAAACATTTGCTATTCCACACGGTGGTGGTGGACCAGGTGTTGGACCAATTTGTGTAAACGAAAAATTAGTTCCGTTTCTACCAAGTAATCCACTAGTTAAGGTTGGTGGAGACCAAGCTATTACTGCAATTTCAGGAGCACCTTATGGTTCTGCTTTAGTTTGTTTGATTTCTTATGGATATATCTGTATGTTAGGTGCAGAAGGAATTACAGATGCAACTAAATATGCAATTCTAAATGCAAATTACATGAAAGCGCGTTTAGAAGAGCATTATCCAATTTTGTATGTAGGAGAAAAGGGCAGAGCTGCTCACGAAATGATTTTAGATTGTAGAGGCTTCAAAGAAAAAGGAATTGAAGTTTCCGATATTGCAAAACGATTGATGGATTATGGTTACCATGCTCCGACAGTTTCATTCCCAGTTGCTGGAACTCTAATGATTGAACCAACTGAATCAGAAGACGTAGCTGAATTAGATAGATTCTGTGACGCTATGATATCAATTCGTAAAGAAATCGAAGAAACTTCTGCAGATGAACCAAATAATGTTCTTAAAAATGCACCTCACACTTTACATATGTTAACTGCTGATACTTGGATCTTACCTTATACAAGAGAAAAAGCAGCTTATCCATTAGAGTATGTTATAGAAAATAAATTCTGGCCAAGTGTTCGTCGTGTAGATGAAACTTACGGTGACAGAAATTTAGTTTGTAGTTGTGCTCCTATTGAAGCTTACATGTAACAATATGACATTAGAATTAAGTAATAAGATAAAAAAGGTTTCAAATTAATTTTTGAAACCTTTTATTTTATGATAAATGTCAGATAAAAGAATTTCAATAGTAGTAACTTTGTTAAAATTTTCGAAAGATGAATGATATTGAAAATAGAGAAGATATACTTTTAATAATGAAAGCTTTTTATGATAAGCTTTTAGCAGATGAAAGAATTAGTTTTTACTTCACTAAAATTACAAACACAGACCAACATTTAGACCATCACTTTGAAATACTTGCCACTTTTTGGGAACAATCCTTATTTATGAAAGGCGGATATAGTAACAACATGTTTCAGATTCATAAAGATCTACACGAGAAACATTCTTTTAAAAAGGAACATTTTGATGCTTGGTTGAAGCATCTTTATACTACAATCGATTCTAGTTTTAAAGGCAAATATGCAGAAGAAATGAAAACGAATGCGCTAAGTATGGCGACCATAATGCAAATAAAATTTCAGTAAAATAAGTATTTATTACATTATTAATAGTAATATCTTTGTTATCTTAATTATTCCATAATAATATGCATGCATAGTACTTTTTAGCATGTCATTAAATTATTTATTATTAATTTAGCAAATTAAAACCTCTACAATGCAAATTAAAATCACAGGTTCAGGAAGTTACATTCCTTCTTTAACAATAACAAATGGAGATTTTGCAAACCATACGTTTTTAAATGAAGATGGTTCCAAGTTAAATCAACCAAATGATGTAATAGCTCAGAAGTTTACTGAGATTACTGGAATTGCAGAAAGAAGGTATGTTGATGATAATCAAACCACTTCACAAATTGCTACTATTGCTGCACAAAAAGCAATCGAAGATGCAAAAATTGACCCAGAAACATTAGACTATATAATATTTGCTCACAATTTTGGTGATGTAAAAAAAGGGACGATTCAAGGTGATATGTTACCAAGTTTAGCCGCTAAAGTCAAATATAATTTAAGAATAAAAAACCCAAAATGCATAGCATACGATATGCTTTTTGGTTGTCCTGGCTGGGTAGAAAGTGTTATTCAAGCACAAGCTTTTATAAAAGCTGGAATGGCAAAAAAATGCTTGGTTATTGGTGCCGAAACTTTATCAAGAGTTGTCGATCCGCATGATAGAGATTCTATGATTTATTCTGACGGTGCTGGTGCTACAATTATTGAAGCAACAACAGATTCTGGTGGAATATTAGCAAATATTAGTGCATCACATACTTACGACGAAGCTAATTACTTATTTTTTGGAAACTCTTACAACAAAGAGAATGACCCAGACGTGCGTTATATAAAAATGTATGGTCGCAAAATCTATGAATTTGCATTATCTAACGTTCCAAAAGCTATGAAAGAATGCTTGGAAATTGCAAATATCGACATCGATCAGGTTAAAAAAATATTAATCCATCAAGCAAATGAAAAAATGGATGAAGCAATCGTTCAGCGTTTTTATAAACTTTACGAAAAACCTTATCCTGAAGGAATTATGCCAATGAGTATACATAAATTAGGCAACAGCAGTGTTGCAACTGTACCTACACTTTATGACTTAATTATGAAAGGTGAAATAGAAAATCAATCTTTAAATAAAGGTGATATTATACTTTTCGCTTCTGTTGGTGCTGGGATGAATATTAATGCAATTGCTTATCAAATGTAAATTATTTAAGTTTATTGTTTGTTGTTTACTGTTTATAGTTAATTTTGTCTTTATATAACAACTCATTATAATGTACGAAAAAACATATCCAAGCAAACGATTTAATATTACATTAGATTTTATAAAGAAACATATTGCTACAAATGAGTCCATTTTAGATTTAGGAGTTCCAAATCCTTTTTCTAAAATTATGCTTGAAAACGGTTATACAGTAAAAAACACAAAAGGCGAAGATATAGACAACGACCAAACTACATTACAAAATGAAAGTTATTCGGTTGTGACTGCTTTTGAAATTTTTGAACATTTATTAAATCCATATACTATTTTAAAAAACGTAAAATGCGATAAAATTCTAATTTCAATCCCAATGCGTTTGTGGTTTTCTTCAGCTTATAGAAGCAAAACCGATAAATGGGACAGACATTATCACGAATTTGAAGATTGGCAACTAGATTGGTTATTAGAAAAAAATGGCTTTAAAATTGTTGATAGCATTAAATTTACACATCCCGTTAAGAAAGTTGGGTTTAGACCGTTGTTAAGATATTTTACAAATCGTTATTATTTGGTTTACGCTGTTAAAAATAGTGTACAGTAATCAGTTTTTAGTCTTCCGTTTATTTGAGTAAAATATTATGAATTATTACATCATCATTCCAGCCTATAATGAAGAACAATTTATTGAACTTACACTTCAATCTATTGTGAATCAAACTATTTTGCCTAAAAAAGTTGTAGTAGTTGATGACAACTCAACAGATAAAACTTTTGAAGTTGCTGAAAAATACACTGAAAAATATTCTTTTATTTCTGCAATAAAAAACAGTTCAGAGCCTATTCATTTACCAGGAAGCAAAGTTATTAAGGCCTTTAACAAAGGATTATCACAATTAGACGATGAGTATGATGTGATTGTAAAACTAGATGCTGATTTAATTTTACCTTTAAATTATTTTGAAACAATAGTAAATCACTTTAAATCTGATGATAAAATCGGAATGGCTGGTGGTTTCGCTTACATAGAAAAAAATGGAGAGTGGCTTTTAGAAAACTTAACCGATAAAGATCATATTCGTGGTGCTTTTAAAGCCTATAGAAAAGAAACTTTCAAACAAATTGGCAGTTTAAAAACTGCAATGGGTTGGGATACAGTTGACGAATTATTATGTAAATTTTACAATTGGAAAGTTATTACTAATGAAAATTTAAAAGTAAAACATCTAAAACCAACTGGAGCTAATTATAACAAAGCGGCTCGCTACAAACAAGGAGAAGCTTTTTATAGTTTAGGGTATGGTTTCTGGATTACAGCAATAGCATCTTTAAAATTAGCTCTAAGAAAGAAAAAACCATTTTTATTTATAGATTATATTAAAGGCTTTTGGAAAGCTAAAACTTCTGGTAAAGAACTTTTTGTAACTTTAGAACAAGCTAAATTTATCAGAAAATATCGCTGGAAAAAAATGAAGGAAAAATTATTTTAATTCAATTTATTTATATTTTAAAACCTATAAATAATTTTTATAATTGTCATTAAATTTTTTATTTATTCATTTTTTTAACATTTATTATTGCTTTATATTAGTGTTGTTTTGATTTCTTTGGAAAAACAAAACTAACCAAAATGAAAAAAAACGCTTTACTTGGAATACTATTCCTATTTACAATTCAGATAAATGCCCAAGACTATGTTGATATTGTAAAATTTAGTTTAAACAATTCAACTCTTGAAAACGGTACTAATTCTGAAACTAATGCAAAAAATTTAAATTTTGAACTTTATTACCCTAGCGTAATAAATGATAAATTAGTAGTACTAACTGGTTTTACGGCAGAAAACACAAATCTTAGCTTGTCGCCTTTTTCAAATAACAGTAATTTGACTATGACACGTTTGAATTTAGGTTTAAAATACCAACATTCTGAAAAATGGTCTGGTACTTATGTTTTACTCCCAAAAATTGCATCGGATTTTAATAATATAGGATCAAAAGACTATCAAATTGGGGCTATAGCAATTGTAGATTACCAAGCAAAAGAAAATTTAAAATATAAATTTGGTCTATATAGTTCTACAGAAAATTTTGGAACCACTTTGACACCAATTATAGGTTTATGGCACAGATCAAAAAACAAAAAACTATACATAAACGCAACTTTACCTATAAGAATGGATATTAATTATGCTCTTGGTGATAAATTTAGTGTTGGATCTGATTTGTTAACGTCTATTAAATCGTATAATTTATCAGCTTCAAATTCAAATTTATATGTTCAAGAAGAATCTATCCGTTTTGGACTGTATGCTTCTTATGGCCTAATGAAAAATTCACTTTTGTTAAGAGCTAAGGTAGGATACGATACTACGGACTATGGCTTATATAATCAAAATGACACTGTAGGACTTCAAGTTCTTACATTACAGGTTTCTGGTGACAAAAGAAACAGATTGAATACTGAGTTTGTGGCTGCTCCATATTTAGGTGGAGATATAATTTACAGGTTTGATTTAAATAAAATAAAATAAATAACACTATTTAATTCGAAAACACTTTAAGAACAACACAGATCTTAAAGTGTTTTTTTTTTGTAAAGTAGAAATTTAAATATTAACAAAATCTGCGTTAGTGATGGGAACGGCATCCTTTTGTGCAATGCAATGGAGCAAAAGATAAAGTGGACAGCACGACCTGAAAGGGAACGCCCAAAAAAATCATAAGACATGACACAAAACTCATAACTTCTTAGTATTTTTGGTAATATTTTAAAACTATGATGCTGATAAGATATTTAACGCAAATCGGTCGTTATTTCATAATGTTGAAAGAGATTTTCAAGCAACCTACCAAATGGAAGGTCATGAAACAACTTATTTTTAAGGAAATTGATGACTTAATTATCGATTCTTTGGGAATTGTGGCTTTTATTTCGTTTTTCGTTGGTGGTGTAGTAGCAATTCAAACGGCTTTGAATTTAACGAATCCTTTAATTCCAAAATATTTAATTGGTTTTGCTACTAGACAATCTGTAATTCTTGAATTTGCTCCAACATTTATTTCAATAATTATGGCTGGAAAAATGGGTTCTTTTATTACTTCGAGTATTGGAACCATGCGTGTTACCGAGCAAATTGATGCTCTTGAAGTTATGGGTGTCAACTCTCTTAATTATTTAGTTTTTCCTAAACTTGTTGCCTTATTTTTATATCCATTTTTAATTGGAATCAGTATGTTTTTAGGTGTACTTGGAGGTTGGATGGCTGGCGTTTATGGAGGATTTACTTCTAGTGTAGAGTTTATTCAAGGTATTCAAACGGATTTTATTCCTTTTCATATAACTTATGCTTTTATTAAAACATCTGTTTTTGCTTTTATTTTAGCTACAATTCCTTCTTTTCATGGTTTCTATATGAAAGGTGGCGCATTAGAAGTTGGTAAGGCCAGTACAGTATCATTTGTTTGGACTTCTGTTGTAATTATTTTAGTAAACTATGTATTAACACAACTCCTTTTAAGCGCATGATAGAAGTAAAAAATATAGAGAAGACATTTGGTGATCAAAAAATTCTAAAAGGAATTTCAACTTCTTTCGAAGCCGGAAAAACTAATTTAATAATAGGACAAAGTGGTTCTGGAAAAACGGTTTTTTTAAAATCATTATTAGGCATTCATACTCCAGAAACAGGGACAATTTCGTTTGATGGTAGAGTTTATTCCAAACTTTCTAATGATGAAAAAAGAGCTTTACGAACAGAAATCGGAATGGTTTTTCAAGGAAGTGCTTTATTTGACAGCATGACCGTTGAAGAAAACATTGGTTTTCCCTTGAAAATGTTTACTAATAAAACACCCAAAGAAATAAAAGAACGTGTTGATTTTGTAATTGAAAGAGTCAAGTTGATAGATGCTAATGACAAAAAACCTTCAGAAATTTCAGGTGGTATGCAAAAACGTGTTGCTATTGCAAGAGCGATAGTAAACAAACCTAAATATCTTTTTTGTGATGAACCAAATTCTGGCTTAGATCCAAAAACGGCTATTATTATTGATAATTTAATTAAGGAAATTACAGAGGAATATAATATCACAACTGTAATTAATACGCATGATATGAATTCTGTAATGGAAATTGGAGAGAAAATTGTCTTCTTAAAAAATGGTCTAGTCGCTTGGGAAGGATCTAATAGAGAGATATTCAAAACCGATAACGAAGCTGTTACTGATTTTGTTTATTCATCTGAATTATTCAAGAAAGTTAGACAAATGTATTTGGAGGAAGATCAGAAATAAAAAAACTATAATTTAGAAACAATTTTCTTAATATCTTGCTCTTTGCTTTTTGGATAAATTAATAAAACATTATCCTTATCAACAATTATATAATCGTTTAATCCGTCGATAACAATTACTTTTTTATTATCCGCTCTTATTATATTATTAGATGCATTTTCTAGCACAACAGTTGCATTAACCACTGCGTTTTTATTTTCATCTTTATCTAATTTTTCGTGTAAAGAACCCCAAGTTCCTAAATCATTCCAATCAAAAGTTGCCGGTAAAACATATACGTTTTTAGCTTTTTCTAAAATAGCATAGTCAATAGAAATATTTTCTGCTTTTACATAATTCTCATTGATAAAATCTCTTTCAGAATTTGTATTATATTTTTCTAAACCTGATTGAAATAAATCATTCATCACAGGTTGAAATTCAGCAAATGCTTCTGCAATTGCTTTTACACTCCAAATAAAAATTCCACCATTCCAAAGAAAATTCCCACTTGCTAAAAATGCTTTTGCTGTTTCATAATTTGGTTTCTCTCTAAATTGATTTACTATTTTTACTGGATTTGAATCTTCTTTATCATATTCAATATACCCAAAACCCGTATTTGGAAAAGTTGGTTGAATACCTAATGTCAATAACGCATTTTCCGAACTACAAAAATCAAAACATTGTTTTAAATTGTTCGCAAATTCATCTTCATCCTCAATCCAATGATCACTTGGCGCAACAACCATAACCGCATCTGGATTTTGTTTTTGAATCTTTAGTGAAGCATATAAAATACACGGTGCTGTATTACGCATTGCAGGCTCTAACAAAACTTGCTGCTGCTTTACCATTGGTAATTGCTCTAAAACTAAATTATTATATTTCTCATTAGTTAAAATAAATATATTTTCAACTGGAATTATTTTTGCTAATCTAGAAAATGTCTTTTGAATTAAAGTATCACCAGTTCCTAACATATCGTGAAATTGCTTAGGAAAATCTACTGTACTTACAGGCCAAAATCGTGAACCAACTCCACCAGCCATCAATATTGCGTAATAATTTTTATTCATTTTATTTTTACTTTGTAAATTATGAGTACAAAAATAATAGCTAAATATACAAATTAATCTATTATTCTATTAAATGGAATGAAATTCATTTGAATAGCGTTTTACTAATAAAAAACTAACCCGGAATGATTTCAACCTCAGCATTAGCATTAAATAAATAAGTTTTACCTGAACTCATCTCTGTACATTCGTATCGCTTCACTCGAAGTCCGATTTTTTGAAAAATTCTACCATTTTTTATTCTGAACAAACTCCCACTTGGCACTTCATGTATGAAATAAATATCTGGTTTTCTTTCATCAAACTGTTTTAAAGCATAAGCTAATCTTGCATCTGTATCACTACTTGCTGTTGGATTTCTAAAATGACTAGCTACTAAAGCCAATACAGAGTTTGGAAATATTTCTGGCCGAATAAAAGGAACCATCAATCTTTGAAATGTATGCTTCCACTCTATTCCATGAGGTTTTATATTTCTTCCAAATTTTTGAAAAGCTACTAAATGAGCAATTTCGTGAACTAATGTTATTAGAAATCTATATTTATTTAGATTAGAATTTACTGTAATCAGATGAAAACCTTGTGCATCTTTTCGATAATCACCATGACGTGTTTGTCTTTCATTTACAATTTTTAAATGTACGTGATTAACTTTTACTAGTTCAAAACAAGGTTCGACTGCATGAGAAGGCAAATATTTATCTAAAACGTTACTCAATTTTATTTATTTTTATATAATAAACCCTTAGCAAGGGTAGAATAGCAATTGAACTTGTTATTTTTGGAATTTCTAGTTTATGGTGTTGTTGACGAAACTTGCAAAACTTTTCCGTTATAATACTTATTTCCTGTTAAAGAAAAATCGTGAATATAAGTTGCCATTTCCAAAGCAGAAAGTGGCGCTTCATATCCAGGAAAAGCTTCTTGTAGCATTTCTGTATTTACTGAACCTAATGCTAAAACATTAAAACTTATGCCTTGTTCTTTATATTCTTCTGCTAGTAATTCTGATAATGTAATAACTGCTCCTTTACTTGAACTGTAAGCAGCTAAACCTGCAAACTTCATGCTTCCTTGAATTCCTCCCATTGAACTTATCGTCACGACATGACTTCCTTTCTGAAGATATGGAATACAAATACGTGTTAAACTTGCTACTGCAAAAACATTTACCTTATAGATGTTTTCAAATTCAGTTGAAGTAATTTGTTCAAATGGTTTGTGCAACAAAACTCCAGCATTGTGAATTAAAATATCTACTTTTTTAAAAGTGTTTTTGATAAAATCTTCCACTTGATCTATAGCTGTATCTAAAGACAAGTCAACTGACAAACAAGTTATGTTTTTATGTTCGATTAACTCTTTTGGGGTTTTACGCGATAAAGCTAAAACATTATGCCCTTCATTGGCAAATTGCAATGCCATTTCGTATCCAATTCCCCTTGAAGTTCCTGTAATTATTATATTTTTATTTGACATTTATTGTAATTTCTTTTGTGGGTTTGTTTATCATTATTTCTAAAACTGGAATCATTGTGTTTACTACATTGGTTAAATGTTTTGTATCCATTAATTCAAATTCATCATCTGGCTTGTGATAGAAATCAAAGTTTTCAAAATCAAAAGTTGAAACTGTTTGAGCCGGAACTTCAAATTCTGTGAAGAATGGATAATTATCAGAAGCTCTAAATAATTGATACTTTGTTTCTGCAGGAACATATCCAATGACTTTTTCACCAGCGTATTCATTCATTTTTGAAGCCATATTCGTTTTTCCAAAACCAGTTATGTAAAGAATAAAATCTTTGTTTTGCATTGGAACACCAATCATTTCAAAATTAAACATAAAATATAAATCTAAGTTGGCTGCTTTTAATTTTTTAGCTAAATGCTTTGATCCTAACAATCCTTTTTCTTCAGCTGAAAAGAAAACAAAAATTAAACTTCGTTTGTTCTTATTGTTATTTGCAAAATACTTCATAACTTCTGAAACAGCTGTTGAGCCAGAAGCATTATCATTTGCTCCATTTGCAATTTCATCGCCATTTACAGCCGCAATTTTTCCAATATGATCATAATGAGCACCAATAATAACAAATTCGCTTTTAAGTAATGGATCATTTCCTTCAATATATCCAACAATATTATAAGCTGGTTTATCAAAATTTGAAAGTGTATCTCTATAAGTCTTAAAATAAGGTTTGATGCTGTTTTCTTTCATCAAATTTTCTAGAAAAACGCTGGCTTTTTCTATTCCTTTACTTCCTGAATCTCTTCCTTCATTATCGTCAGAAGCTAAAAACTTTAAAGTATTAGCAACGTTTTCTTCTTTAGCAAAATTAACTTTGGTTAATGCTAAAGTTGATTTTGATGCTACTGGATTAGGTGTCGAAATTAACTTTGGCGAACCACATGCGATAATCAATAAAGAGGCAAAAAAATATAATTTTCTCATTTTATGTAAATTTTAGTAAAAATAAAAAAATCCCGACATAATCGGGACTTTATTAGTATAGTTTATTGTTAAATCTATCAACAATTTAGATTTTAAACTTCAAGCGTGTCGAAATTTTATCCTTATTTACATAAATTAATATAGCACAACTAACAAAAACGACTACAGCCATTGTAAACAAAGCTCCTCCATCGTTATTAACTTCTACTCCTAATTTGGTTAAATGTAACAAAATTGCACCCGTCATAGTCCCTAAACCTATAACTGCCCCTAACAAAGTAGCTCTTGGAATTAAAATCAATATTGAAACAATTAATTCAACGATTCCTGAACCAATTCTTCCGTAAGGTTCAACTCCTAAAGTTTCAAAAATATAAATACTTTCTGGTGCACCTGAAAATTTAAAATATAATGTTTGCAACAATATTATTGCTACTACCAAACGTAAAACCCAAATGAATATTTTTTTATACATAACTCAAAATTTATTTATTCAAAAATACACCAGTAAAATTTACTCAACTGTTAGTCAGGCAACAAAATTTGAAATAGTTTCATAAAAAAAGTCCCGATAAAATCGAGACTTTCTTATTATATATAAATAGAAGATTAAGCTAACATCGTAACCGGATTTTCTAAATAACTTTTTAAGGTTTGTAAAAATAAAGCTCCTGTTGCACCATCAACTGTTCTGTGGTCGCATGCAAGTGTTACTTTCATTACATTTCCAACAACTATTTGACTGTTTTTAACGACTGGTTTTTCAACAATAGCTCCAATTGATAAAATTGCTGAATTAGGTTGGTTTATAATTGAAGTGAATTCAATAATTCCATAAGCACCTAAATTAGAAATAGTAAATGTACTACCTTCCATTTCTGCAGGTGATAATTTTTTAACTTTAGCTTTTGCTGCTAAATCTTTAACACTAGAAGAAATTTGCGTCAAACTCATCTGGTCAGTGAATGGCAAAACTGGCACTAACAGTCCGTCTTCAACAGCAACAGCAACACCAATATTAACATGATGATTTAATATTGTTTCTTTTTCTGTCCATTGTGAATTTACACGAGGATGTTTTTTTAAAGCCATTGCACAAGCTTTAACAATCAAATCATTGAATGAAACTTTAGTATCAGGCAGTGAATTAATAGTAGTTCTTGAAGCAATTGCATTATCCATATCTAACTCAATTGTTAAATAATAATGTGGTGCCGTAAATTTTGATTCTCCCAAACGACGAGCAATAGTTTTTCTCATTTGAGAATTTGCACTCGTTGTTATTAACTTTTCTCCTACCGGAACAAACGGTTGGACATTTGCAACAGTTTGTTTTTTATCTTGAGCAACTGTTTCTGGTACTGAGCTAGTATTTATATTAGTAGAAGGCACATAGTTTTCAACATCAGATTTAACAATTCTTCCGTTTTCACCAGAACCAACAATTTGATTTAAATCAATTCCTTTTTCCTTTGCTATTTGTTTGGCTAAAGGCGATGCAAAAATTCTTCCACCGGCGTTATTCGTTGATGAAGAATGAGAAGCAGTAGTTTGTGTTTCTGTTTTTGTTTCTGTTTTTACGTCTTTTACTTCCTCTTTAGTATCTGTATCATTTGAAAAGTTTTCCGCAATTCCTGACACATCTGTTCCTTCAGGTCCAATGATTGCTAAAATAGTATCAACTGGAGCTGTTTCTCCTTCTTGAATTCCAATATATAGTAAAGTTCCTTCATTGAAAGACTCGAACTCCATTGTAGCTTTGTCTGTTTCGATTTCAGCTAAAATATCTCCTTCACTAACTTTGTCTCCCACTTTTTTTAACCAAGTCGCTACAGTTCCTGTAGTCATGGTATCACTTAAACGAGGCATTTTTACTACTATAACTCCTTTAGGTAATTCAGCTGATTTTGGCCCTGATTCAGAAGTTGATTTTTCATCTTTTTTCTGCTCTTCATTTTTATCATTTGAAGCATCTCCTGCAATAAGGGCAGTAATATCTTCACCTTCTTCACCAATAATTGCTAACAGAGAGTCTACTGTTGCAGTTTCTCCTTCTTGAATTCCAATATGTAATAAAACTCCTTCGTTGAATGATTCAAATTCCATTGTAGCTTTATCGGTTTCGATTTCAGCTAAAATATCTCCTTCACTAATTTTATCCCCAACTTTTTTTAACCAAGTTGCTACAGTTCCTTCTGTCATTGTGTCGCTTAAGCGAGGCATTTTTACTACTGTTGCCATGTTTTATAATTTATGAGGTATAAATGGATAATCCTCTTGTTCGTAAACTACATCATACAATTGACTAACTTCTGGAAATTCTGATTCTTCTGCAAATGTTACACATTCTTGAACTCTCTCTTTAACCCTTTTGTCAATCGCTTCAATTTCTGATTCTGTAGCGTAATTACTTTCTTTAATGATATCTAATATTTGAGTAATAGGATCAATTTTTTTGTATTCCTCTACTTCGTCTTTTGTTCTATACAATTGTGCATCAGACATTGAGTGACCTCTATATCTATATGTTTTCATTTCTAAGAAAGTTGGTCCATCACCACGTCTTGCTCTATCCATTGCTTCTTCCATTGCTTCAGCAACTTTTACAGGATTCATTCCGTCTACAGGACCACAAGGCATTTCGTATCCTAAACCAAGTTTCCAAATGTCAGTATGATTTGCTGTTCTTTCAACAGAAGTTCCCATTGCATATCCATTATTTTCACAAATAAATACTACAGGTAATTTCCATAACATTGCCATGTTAAAAGCCTCATGCAAGGAACCTTGACGAGCAGCACCATCACCAAAATAAGTTAAGGTAACACCACCAGTTTCAAAATATTTATCAGCAAAAGCCATACCTGCTCCGACAGGAATTTGAGCACCCACAATTCCATGTCCTCCATAAAAACCATGTTCTTTAGAGAAAATATGCATAGAACCACCCATTCCTTTAGAGGTACCAGTTACTTTTCCTAATAACTCAGCCATTACTCTTTTTGGATCAACACCCATTCCGATTGGCTGAACGTGGTTACGATAAGCCGTAATCATTTTATCTTTTCCACCTAATTGCATTACATGTAATGCTCCAGCTAAAACAGCTTCCTGACCATTATATAAATGTAAAAATCCTCTAACTTTTTGTTGAATATAAAGTGCAGCTAATTTGTCTTCGAATTTTCTCCACAATAGCATGTCTTCGTACCACTTTAGGTACACTTCTTTTGTAATTGGCTTCATTGTTTGATGTTATTTGATGAAATCTACTTCATGTTTAGCAAAAATACTCTTTCCTAGCTGATTGAAAAAATTAAATTTCATGATTTTTGTGTTTTTTACTGACAATTTAATAAAAATAGTTAACGAAATCGTTATAGATGATTTTTGTCGAACATAAAAGGTAATAAATTTTTTAAAGAATCAGACTTATAGATCTCTCCTTTTGCTCCCATAAAATAAATTTCTATAGCAGCTTCTTGTTTAAATTCATATTCTGCAATTGATTGTCTACATGCTCCACAAGGTGGAATTGGAGTGTCCGAATCTCTATCATTTGGAGAAGCAGTGATACAAAGCTTTAAAACTTTAGCATTTGGATATTTTGAACCTGCATAAAAAATAGCCACACGTTCAGCACATAGTCCTGATGGATAAGCCGCATTTTCTTGATTAGTTCCAGCAATTGTTTCACCATTATCTAAATTTAAAGCTGCACCAACAGAAAAGTTTGAATAAGGTGCGTAAGCTGTTTTTCTAGCTTCAATTGCTTTTTGCATCAACTTTTTTGTTTCTGTATCTAATTCATCCATTGAATCATATACTTTAAAAGATGTATTAATATTTAACTCTCTCATGTTTATTTCTTTAATAGGGGAAAAAAAATCCAAACTCTAAAAAATTAGAATTTGGATTTTGTTGCTTTTATTTAATATTGATTAATATTCATCGTACTCATCACCAAAGTTAAACGTTAAAGAAAATCGCAATGTATTTTCTAATGGGTTTTTTACTTTTGATGCAGAGAATAAATAAGATAAATCAACTTTTACTATTTGATACTTAAAACCTGCTCCAAGTGTTAAGTATTTTCTTGCTCCCTTTTCTACACTTTCATTGAAGTATCCTAAACGCAGTGAAAAAGAATCTTGATAACTGTATTCTGCTCCTAAAGCCCAAGTAAATTCTTTTAACTCCTCTGACAATCCATCTGGTGCATCACCAAAAGATTTAAAGACTCCTGAAACCCAGCCAATTTTTCTATAGTCACTATATAATTGCGAAGAATCTTGACTATCAATAACTCCATCATCATTTACATCTGTAATTTCTGGCGGTGTTGGCACTAATAGTTTTGTAACCTCACCTGTTAAAGCTACTTTGTTATATTCATCAAAAATAAAATCAAAACCTGCTCCAAGTCTTAAATTTGATGGAATAAAGTTAGTATTTGTTACATCATTATCATATTTAATTTTAGGGCCTAAATTTTGTAAATTGAAACCTGCTCTCCAACGACCATTAAAATCAGCATAAGCTTCTTCTTCTGACTGATAATAACCAGCTACGTCAAAGGCAAATGTTGACGCCGCAGAAGCATCTGTTGTTCCATCAGGAATTTTTAGGTTTGAACGTATAAATCTACCTCCAATTGCCATTGCAAATCTCTCATTTAATTTTAATGAATAAGAACCATCCAAAGCTAACTCGTTAGGAGAAACTGTTCTTGGCGTATCATCGAAAGACTGTCTTAACTCTATATCTCCTAGACCAAAATACCTTAAACTAGCAGCAAATGCACTACGATCATTAATTCTGTTAAAATAAGTTACTTGTCCTAAAGAAATATCATTTGCGATATCTGTTAAATATGGCGTGTAACTCAATGAGAAACCTTGCTCTCTTAGGGAAAATGCATATTTCGCAGGATTGTACTGTTGTGAATAAGCATCTGGAGAAGTAGCAACTCCCATGTCAGCCATACCAGCAGAACGCGCATCAGCAGCAATCAATAAAAACGGAACTCCTGTAGTTATTACTCTATCTTGAGCTTGGGTTTTAAAAGTTGTGATTATTAAAATTATTAAAGCAATTTTTTTCATTGTATTATTCTTATTTTATTGACAAATATACTATTTTATTAAAGTATTACAAGTTTCTCATGTTTTTCTGATTTTTTCCCATCAATGGTCGAAACTACTGTTAGTTTATAAACATAAACTCCTTTTCCAATTTTATCACCAAAATCATCCCTACCATCCCACTTTATATCTCTTGATAAAAAACCTTCTGTTAAAACAGATTGATTTATTGTTTTAACCAATTTACCTGTTATCGTAAAAATTTGAACTTGAACATCCAACATTTCAAAAGGACGATTGTGATTAAACCAAAACTCGGTATAACTCACAAATGGATTGGGATAATTTAAAACATTACTAAGTGTAATATCGTCATTACCTACTACTATAAATTGAATTTCAGCAGTGATTAAATTATTATAGACATCCCAACCTTTGAATGTTATAGTATGTAATCCTGGATCTAAATCTCTAAAAGGAAAACGCACTTTCCCTTTTTGATAGTTATCTAATTCGGTTTCATAATAGTCATTTAATACGTAAGGATTAAGTTCATCACCATCTAATATGGCAACTATATCATGACCAATTCCACTAGCAGTATTAATTCCGTTTTCGTCTTGAAGAAACGCTAAAAATATTGGAGAATCATTCGTTATTCCACCATAAACAAATGACTCATCATTCATATAAAGCCTAACAGTTGGCGGTGTTGTGTCTTCTGGGGCATTAAGGTTAATTCCTCCAATTTTAATAGAGAAATCGTGACCTGTTTGATCTTGAAGCGTCGGATTAGTCGATTTCGCATAAAAACTAACTTTCCCTGTTCCTTCAGCTATTTTAATATCTTTTGGCACTACAAAACCAAATTCAAATTTACCATTTACCACAGATGCATTTCCTCTAAAAATGGTTTCTCCCAATGTAGTAAAACTCATTGTTATTAGATTTCCTGAAGAGTCTGTAACTCCATCATTACCCAAAGTTTGCCTTTGTATGTTTTTATCAAAAATTTGAACAGCTAATTCACCATTATAAGTTGTTACTAAATTATCATTTACATTTCTAACTTCTCCAGAAAGCGTAACATAACTTAACGCATTTAAAACATCTGTTGTTTGACTTACGTCAATACCATTTATTTTTGTTAAAACTACTTTTGGTTTTGGAATTGCTAATTTTAAAGCTGGATCGCCAATATTGAAAACTACTCTTCTATTGTCACTATTATTCATGTTTTTTGCTTTCATTAAAGCTTCACCAATAGAAATTTGTTGATTGTTTGCATCAGGATAGAGGAAAAAATTAAAATTAACATTCATTGAAGATGCAACTGGCACAAATATTAACCTTGTAGTAGTAACCAAATTAATTGCACCTCCGATTGGGTTCCAAAAGGTAAACTCTCCACCCGTTTGAAGATAAGGATTATCAAAACGACTAAAATCACAAGTCATTGTAATAAATAATGGTAAGTTATCATAATTACTTAGGTTAATAGCTTCATTTATTTCGTAAATTCGTTCTTGAGCAAAACCATATTCTCCACCGTGTCCATAATAATTCACTACCAAAGCGCCTAACTCAATTGCATCTACAAAATCTTGTTTAGCTTTTGGATACTTATTTCCTCCTGCTGAAACCTCTTGCAAATAAGCATCAGTATGAATCTTTTTGGCATTTATAAATGGATAATTACTATTTAGATTATCAATCATTACATTCAGACCAAATTGCAATGAAGAATCAGAAACAGAATCAGCATCATCAGATAAAACCACATAACTATTTCTCCATCTTCCATATGACTTCTCATCATAATAATGAATTACTTTGTTTACGACATCATCTGCTTCTTGAGCAGTACTAACAACCATTCTACCTACTGCTATATCAATGCCCTCGCTTCCGTTAGGCAACATTTCGCCTTCATTATCATCCATTAATCCAAAAAAATCATCCGACATAAACGTTGTTAAAACAGAATAATTGGAAGTGTTATTTACCATATTTGCCGTTGGATTTAATCCGTGAAAAACAGGAACTATATTGGTGTTGTTTGGAATTCTGCTTTTATAATCAAATGATGCATCACCGAATAAATTTACATATTTTATTCTATTCTGAACTGTTGAAGCATTAGTATAAATATACTTTACAAAATTCCGAATAGCAGCAACATCTTGCTTACCTGATGAGAATTCTTGATAAATACTCTCTAATGTAACAGTCCTTACTTTTAAACCACTATTGTTTCGGTGAAAATTGGCTAATTTTTCTGCCTGACCATACAAAAAATTTGGCGTTATAATTACATAATCTACATCTTCTAAAATGCCTTGCGAAGAATTAAAAATTGTTCCTTTTAAGTTTTGATTTATAACTTTAGCATTTGATTCTTTTATAGGATTAAAATAATCATTGGTATCAACAGCTACATACTTTTTTGTTTGACCTAAATTTACTTTATAAGAAAAAGTAGCTTGATTATTACTGTATTTCTTAGTATTAAAAATATCAGAAACATCCCAAACTTGAGAAATAGAAGAAGCATTTGAAATAGTATATTGCCCTATTCCTATATTACTTTCTTCCTCTAAATTTCGAAAAATGAATTGATTTCCATAACCTGTTAAATTTCTTTTAGCCTCCAAAATAATATAATCCAAATAACCTCTAGAAGCAGGAACACCTCCGTTATTATACGTTAATTTAACTGCAATGTTAGGACTAGATGTACTAATAGTAGTCTGCAAAAAATTCTCAACTGCAGAAACAAAATCAACATTACTCAAAGAAAGAAAATTTACATTTCCAATAGTTTGTTGATTTACCTGAACTTGAAAACTTGAATTACCATAAGATGCAGATGCTAAATTTGCATAAATCTTTACAGGTGAAGACGTTACAATATTAGGAATATTAAATTCAAATGTTTTTTCATTATCAATACCAAATTGATCACCAAGCCATTTTCTACCAATCTTACCTGGATTAAATAAATCCTTTTCATAAAACCTATAATCATCAAAAACAGTAAAGTTCATTGAAGGATTACCTGTTGGCTGAATACTTTCCTGAATTCTTTTACCGGCTCCTAATGAAGAAGTAACGTAATAATAAGATTTATCAGAAAACAAATTTAAATGTGTTCTGTTTTCTGCACTCCAAGTATCTGTTCCTTCAGCGTAAAATAAAATGTAATCTTGACTAGAAAAGTTCCCGTCTAATTCACCAACAAACTGAATAGCATTTTCTTCTAAATCGGTTGGATAAGAGGTACTATTTAACAAAGGCACCATTCTTCCACCATTACCATAAATCCTAATATTTCGTGGATCTACATTGGTGTTGAAGCCTAAACTTTCTAAAAATCCTTTGCTAATTTTATAAACACCAGATTTTTCTATGTAAAAACGATACCAATCGCCTGTTGCTAAAACAGAATTTTCAATATTTTGAGTAAATTGGGTATTTATAGTATTTCTTTGACTATTAACAATCTCGTATTCAAAAGAAACAACTCTTTTAATTATTCCATTCTCTATATAAATTGGGTTGAATGAATAAGAAATATAAAAATCTTCTCTAGCCTTTGAAAAATCTGTTTGAAAATTAATTTTAGTTTCTAATTTATCCTTATCTAAGTCATATAGTTCCTTTTCATTTATGACTTCTGTTTTGAAATCAGTAAGTTTTATTGTATTCGAGGAAGAGGAAATAAAATTACTTTTAAAAAATAATTTTTTATTAACTATATCGACATCATAGAATTTTTCTTGAAAGCTTGGAAAAACATATTGCTTTTCGAGTATAGAATAATCAGAGCGTTTCCATTCAATTTTAATTGCTTCTTTATTTTGAGCAAAAATTGTAATGGAAAACAAGAATATAACTAATAAAGCAAAAAATTTCTTTTTCATCAATAGCAAAACGAAAAACTTAAAATTATATTACAAAGAGAGAATATTTTTTTCTTCTAAACAATAAAAAAACAATAAAAATAATTTTCTACCGTTATAAACTTGTATGCAAAAACAAACCGATTAAAAAAAAATAAAAAAATGTTGCGATTTAATGGTTAATTATTATCTTGCGAACCAAAATTTATTACCTACTTAAAGTATGAAAAGTATCAAATTAAAGGCCTTACCTGTATTATTAGCTGTTGCAGCAACAGTAAGTTTTACAAGTTGTAGCAAAAAAGGTAGTTCCAAAGGAGCTTCATCAGCTACAGGATGGAAAATTAATGACAAAAAAGGTGGATTTCAGTACAATGCGAAATACAAAAAAGCAGAAACTCCCCCAGGAATGGTCCCTGTTGAAGGTGGAACATTTACAATGGGTAAAGTTCAAGATGATGTTATGCATGACTGGAATAACTCTCCTAATCAGCAACACGTACAATCGTTCTTCATGGACGAAACAGAAGTTACAAACTTCATGTACACAGAATACCTATTCTGGGTTAAAAAAGTTTTTCCTCCAACAGAAGAAAGTTACAAAAACATATATGACGGTGTAGTTCCTGATACATTAGTATGGAGAAATCGTTTAGGTTATAACGAAACAATGACGCTTAACTATTTAAGACATCCTGCTTACGCAAACTATCCTGTAGTTGGTGTTAACTGGATTCAAGCAGTTGAATTTAGTAAATGGAGAACGGATCGTGTAAATGAAAATATTCTTGAAAGAGAAGGTTACTTGAAAAAAGACGCAAAAATTACTGACGTAGCTGCTGAAGCTAACTTTAGTACTGAAACATATCTTGTAGCTCCAACGCAAACTTTTGGTGGAAGCGAAGAAATCGTTCTACAAAAAGGAGCTAGAGGATCTAGTGGTAGAAGTGGACAAAATGCAGACGATACAGCTACCAATGTATATGCTCAAAGAAGTTCTGGTTTAATTTTACCTGAATATCGTTTGCCAACTGAAGCAGAATGGGAATATGCTGCTCTAGCTTTAGTAGGAAATAGAGAATACAACTTATACAAAGGACAAAAGAAATATCCTTGGAATGGTCAATATACTCGTTCTGGAAAAAGAAAGAAAAGAGGAGATCAATTAGCTAACTTTAAACAAGGTAAAGGTGATTACGGTGGAATTGCTGGATGGTCAGATGATGGTGCAGATATTACACAATATGTAAAAGCCTATGCTCCAAATGATTTTGGATTATACGATATGGCAGGTAATGTTGCTGAATGGGTTGCCGATGTTTACAGACCAGTTATTGATGATGAAGCAAATGATTTCAACTATTATAGAGGAAATGTTTATTTGAAAAATAAAATCGGCGAAGATGGTACAGTAGAATTAGTAACTACGGTCAATATTGCTTATGACACTTTGAGTAATGGTAAAATTATTGCTCGTAACTTCCCTGGACAAATTGCTCAAGTTCCAGTTGATGAAAATGAAACTTATTTAAGAACTCAATTTTCTACTTCTGACAACAGAAATTATAGAGATGGAGACAGACAATCGTCACGTTACTTCGATTTTGGAAATACAGAAGAAGAATCTGAAGCTGAAAAAGACAAACACAGAATGTACGATTCTCCTGAGCACTCAGTATCTAGAGATAGTTTAGGTGATTTATTAAAACAATATGACAAATCAAACAAAAGAACAACTTTAGTAGATGATAACGTTAGAGTTTACAAAGGTGGTTCTTGGAGAGACAGAGCTTATTGGTTAGATCCAGCATCAAGAAGATATTTTCCACAAGATATGTCTACTGATTATATCGGGTTTAGATGTGCAATGTCTAAAGTTGGACCAAAATCAAACAAAAAGACTGCAAGAAATTAATTTTTCTAATACTTTATAAAAAAAAGCCCTTTTGAAAAAGGGCTTTTTTTATATCTTTACTTTATGGAAATAATAACTATTTATTCTAAATTTTTAGAATGTTCATCTGTTTCAACAGACACAAGAAAAATTGATAAGAATTCTTTATTTGTTGCGCTAAAAGGAGAAAACTTTGACGCTAACACTTTTACCAAAGAAGCTTTAAGCAAAGGCGCTAAATATGTTATCATAGACAATAAGGATTTCTATATTGATGAAAGAACAATTTTAGTCAATGATAGTTTAAAAATACTTCAAGAATTAGCTAATTTTCATAGAAAAAAACTAAGGTTACCTATTATTGGTTTAACAGGAAGTAACGGAAAAACTACCACTAAAGAATTAATAAACGTTGTTTTATCTAAAAAACACAAAACTATAGCAACCATTGGAAATCTAAATAATCACATTGGTGTTCCTTTAACTTTGTTAAGACTAACAAGTGAAACTGAAATTGGAATTATAGAAATGGGTGCAAATCACCAAAAAGAAATTGAGTTCTTATGCGCTATTGCCGAACCTGATTTTGGTTACATCACTAATTTTGGCAAAGCTCATTTGGAGGGTTTTGGTGGTGTTGAGGGTGTGATAAAAGGTAAAAGCGAAATGTACTCATATTTAAATAAAAACAAAAAAACTGTTTTTGTAAACTTAGATGACATCATTCAAGAAGAAAAAACAATTCATTTAACTAGGTTTACTTTTTCTCAAGTTAATTTAAAAGCAGATGTTTTTATTTCTTCAGTTAACGCAAATCCAATGGTAAATATTGGTTACAACGAAGTTCTTATACAATCACACTTAATTGGTGTTTATAATGCTAACAACATCAATGCAGCCGTAGCAATTGGAAAGTATTTCAAAATTGATGACACAGCAATTAAAGAGGCAATAAATAATTATATTCCAGAAAACAATCGTTCACAAATAATACAAAAAAACGGAAATGAAATTATTTTGGATGCTTACAATGCCAACCCTAGTAGCATGAATGCAGCTTTACTTAACTTTTTTCAATTAGAAAGAAATCCAAAAATTGCAATTCTTGGTGATATGTTTGAATTAGGAGATGAAAGTTTTGAAGAACATCAAAAAATTGTAGAATTAGCGTTAAATCACACTGAGGTGGAAGTATACTTAATTGGAAAGCATTTTTACCGGACTAAGAAAGGCATAAATAATATTTACTTTTTTGAAGATTTTGAGTCATTTATTAGTTCATTAAAAGAAAAATCATTTACAAACAGCTTATTATTAATAAAAGGTTCGAGAGGAATGGCCTTAGAAAGAACATTAGATTTTATTTAAATGAAATTAATTCGAAATTTTTTTGTGAGTACTATATTCCTTTTTATATACATTTGGAGTTGTAGCTCTTCGCTAAAGAATGATTTAACTGTACTATACAAATTGCCAAAATCTCTAAAAGAAGTTTCTGGTATTGCTATAACAGATAATTTAACTTGGGTAATTGAAGATTCAGGAAACAAAAGTGAAATTTATGGTTTGTCTGAAAAAGGAAAAATCAAAATTGAATCTAAAGTTTCAAACATTAAGAATATTGATTGGGAGGATTTAACAACTGACTCAAAGGGTAATTTATATATAGGTGCTTTTGGCAATAATAAAAATTACCGAAGAGACTTGTGTATTTATAAGATAAATAAAAACAGTCTTAAACAAAATATTCTCTCGGTTGACAAGACTACTTTTTTCTATCCTGAGCAAACTAAATTTCCACCAAAAAATAAAGATTTATTATACGATTGTGAAGCCTTTTTTGAATGGAACGGTTATTTTTATCTATTAACCAAAAACAGAAGTAAAGATTTTGACGGCACAAGTTTAGTCTACAAAATAGCAAACAAACAAGGCAATCAAGAAGCTGTTTTATTAGCAAATTTTATAACATGTTCTAACGATATAAACTGTGCTGTTACAAGCGCAGCAATAAGTCCAAATGGAACGAAAGTTGTAGCTTTAACACATGATTCTATTTTTTTGTTTGAAAATTTTTCGGGTGATGATTTCACTAAAGGAACAATGAAAAAACTAGAATTAAATCATGTGTCACAAAAAGAATCAATTTGCTTTAAAGACGAATCAACTTTATTAATTGCTGATGAAAGAAACGGCAAACAAGACGGAAATGTTTATGAAGTGAAGCTGGAAAATTTAAAAACCAAATCCTAATTTAAAAGCAACTCTTATTCCGTCTAAAGAATTAAAAACGCCTAAATTAGCTGTTACTAATTCAGCTCCATTTAAGAAAAATCCACCACCATAAGAATTATTCCATTTATTTGAGTCTTCTCCTTTTAACCAAACTCTACCGTAATCAAAAGAGCCATAAACACCAAATCGTATAGGAATTAAACTTGTCTTATGTGAACTAAAGCTATAACGCAAATCAGTATTGTTGTAAAAAGATTGATTTCCCAAGAAACGCTGATTCCTAAAACCTCTAAGTCCATCTATTCCGCCAATTGAAGCTCCTTGATAAAATTCAA
>JBLHNH010000021.1:0-29963 GCA_047622645.1 Flavobacterium sp. | reverse complement strand
ACAGCACCTTGATGATTTCCAGAAGTTAAACGGTTTAATTTTTCTACAGGAACGTAGGAGAAATTAACGTTGTTTTGTTTCATTGCTTTCATCAAATCTTTTATCAAGTCACCTTGAAGCTCTTTTTGTAAAAACACTTTATCAATTTCTGTTTTTGATTGAATTGCTTCAATAATAGCACGAATTCCAAATATTTGATTATCTCTTTCCATTTGGCAAAAATAGTCTTTTTATTAAAAAGATTGAAAGATTGAAAGATTAAAAAATCAAATAATAGAAAGATTATTAGTTTTGATCAATATAAGGTTAAAAGGTTTAATTTAGCATGTTAAATTTTTCAATCCTACAATTTTAAATTTTTCAATCAAATCTAAAAATATGTTTTAAAACTTACATGAACAATTGAGTTAGAAAGCTTAATAGTTTGGTCATTTGTTGAACCATTAGCATAAATAAAATTAAACAAACCGTTTTTAGTAAAAAGTCCAAATCCAAAACCTAAGCCTAATAAGTTACCGCTTAGATTAGATGTTTTATCTTGAAAATAGCCATAATCAATTATAGAATGAACATAAATGCTTGGTGCCATCATATAGCGATATTCTGTTAAAATTCCGCTATAAACATTAGCTTGTAAGCTGTTTTCACTAAAGCCTCGAATTGAATTTATTCCTCCAAAACGATGTAGTTCATTAATGATGTAATCGTCACTTTGTAAATAAAAACTCTCGTTTTTAATGTTTACGATGTTTTTCTTATTTAAATATAAATTGTGACTAAGGTTAAGTTGTCCAAAAAACTGATTAGTTTTTAAAGAACTAATGGTTCGATTTCCTGTTCCTAACTTAATATTGAATTTTGTTTTTTCTAAGAAAATTAAATCATCATTATTAAAGTCAATATAATCAAATGTTGAAGTTATGAAAGTATTTGTAAAATCATTAATGCTAAACGAATTCACATTTTGAATATCAACGGAAGTCGTTTTTTGGTAACCTAAATATACTTTCGAATTATATTTGAAATAATATCCTAAATTCAAATCGGTTTTGGTGTTTTGAAATGTGCTATCTTGTTTGAAAATTCTCAAATCAGCTTTAATTCCAAACGGACTTTTAAACATGTACGGAATTTCAGTCCCTAGATTGAAACTCGATTGTTGTTTTCCATCATTTTTCCAAAATAAATTTAATTTTTCACCAGAATTTAAAATATTCTGCAATTGTAAATCTAAATAACCATTAAAACGAAGATTTGACTTTTCATCATTGGCAAATCCTATAAAACCGTCAAATTTATTGGGTTTGGCTTTTTCGAGATAAACGTAAACTTTGGTAGAGTCTTTGGTAAATAGTATTTCAGGATATTTGGTTTGAGTCACAAATCGCAATTCATTAAAATCCTTATAAATTTTTGAAACATTATCTTGATTGAAGTCCAATCTTATTGCTTTCTTTAAAATTGCTTTTTTAATTCCATAAGGAAATTTCTCATAGCCTTCAATTACGATATTGGTTAAAGTTCTTTTTTGGTTTAAATCTAAAACCAACTTAGCTTGTAAATAATTATCAACCTGATTGTAGTCTGTTAATTTTAGTTTTGCCAATGAATACCCTTTCTTTTCAAGCAAAGAAATCTTATTCTGCATAAAAGTTTCAACTTCTTCAATGGATAGTTTTATCGAATCATTTTCAAGATTTAATAATTGTTTTTCTTCCTCTGAGTTTGTACCTATATATATATGTATAAGTTGAACTTTATTTTTTAAACTGTATTTGAAAAAGAAAATGCTATCATTTAATTTTGTTTGAAGCAATAATTCATTTTGAAAATACCCTTTGTATTGAAGTTTTTGTTCTAAAGACTTTTGTTCTTTAACGATAGAAGCTACGTTAATGTGTTTTTTGATAAAACCGATACTATCAATTATTTTTGTTTCTGCGGCATTACTTCCTTCAACAATCATTTTAAATTGTTGTGAAAAGGAAAGTTGAAAACAAAAGAATAATAATAATACAAATAACTTTTTCATAGCATTTATCTAACGCAAAAAAACGAAAATAATTTCATATATTCTTTTGTAACCACAAACTAAAATCTATAATTATTATTTCGGAGCAATAAAGTTTTGAAAATTAATAAATTAGATTTGTTTTGTTAAATTATATTCATACATTTGCAATCCGTAAAAAAGCGGGAATTAAATAATCACAAGAAAAATTAGTATTTAATTATGCCAACAATTCAACAATTAGTAAGACTAGGGAGAACCCAAATGACTAAGAAGAGTAAATCGGCTGCTTTAGATTCTTGTCCTCAAAGAAGAGGAGTATGTACGCGTGTTTACACTACTACACCAAAAAAACCTAACTCTGCAATGCGTAAAGTAGCAAGGGTTCGTTTGACAAATGGTAAAGAAGTGAACGCTTATATTCCTGGAGAAGGACATAATCTACAAGAGCACTCGATAGTATTAGTTAGAGGTGGAAGAGTAAAAGATTTACCAGGTGTTAGATACCACATCGTTCGTGGTGCTTTAGATACTGCCGGAGTAAGCGGTAGAACACAACGAAGATCTAAGTATGGTGCAAAACGTCCAAAAGACGCTAAAAAGTAAATCAAAATCAGTCTAAAGGTTAATGTTTAAAGGTATGAAAGTATTGTGCTTTCTGCTTTTGATTACTAATTTTTGACACAAACGAAAAGAAATGAGAAAAAGAGCGGCAAAAAAAAGACCCCTTTTACCAGATCCAAAATTTAACGATCAGTTGGTAACACGTTTTGTAAACAACTTGATGTGGGATGGTAAGAAATCAACAGCTTTTAAAGTTTTTTATGATGCATTAGACATTGTAGAAGCAAAAAAAGGTGATAATGAAAAATCAGCTTTAGAATTATGGAAAGATGCTTTAACAAACGTTATGCCTCACGTAGAAGTACGTAGTCGTAGAGTTGGTGGAGCTACATTCCAAATCCCTATGCAAATTCGTCCAGATAGAAAAATTTCTACTGCAATGAAATGGTTGATTCTTTATTCTAGAAAAAGAAATGAGAAATCTATGGCTGGAAAATTGTCATCAGAAATTTTGGCAGCAGCTAAAGAAGAAGGTGCGGCAGTTAAGAAAAGAATGGATACTCACAAAATGGCAGATGCAAATAAAGCATTCTCTCACTTCAGATTTTAATAAATAAGAAATGGCTAGAGATTTAAAATATACAAGAAATATTGGAATTGCTGCTCATATTGATGCTGGTAAAACAACAACAACTGAGCGTATTCTTTTTTATACTGGTAAGTCACATAAAATTGGTGAAGTACATGATGGTGCTGCAACAATGGACTGGATGGCTCAGGAGCAAGAAAGAGGTATTACAATTACTTCTGCTGCAACAACTTGTAATTGGAATTTTCCAATGAGACAAGGAGAAGCATTGCCGGAGACATTGCCATACCACTTTAATATTATTGACACCCCAGGTCACGTTGATTTTACTGTAGAGGTAAATCGTTCTTTACGTGTACTTGATGGGTTGGTTTTCTTATTTAGTGCTGTTGATGGTGTTGAGCCACAATCAGAAACTAACTGGAGACTTGCAGATCAATATAAAGTGCCACGTATTGGATTCGTGAATAAAATGGATCGTCAAGGTTCTGACTTTTTGATGGTTTGTCAACAAGTTAGAGATATGCTAAAATCAAATGCTGTTGCAATCACTTTGCCAATTGGTGAAGAAAATGATTTCAAAGGTATTGTGGATTTAGTTAAAAACGAAGCTATTGTATGGCATGATGAAACACAAGGGGCTACTTTTGATGTTGTAGCTATTCCAGAAGAAATGCTTGATGAAGTTAAAGAATACAGATCTATTCTTATTGAAGCGGTTGCTGATTATGATGAAAATTTGTTGGAAAAATTCATGGAAGATGAAAACTCTATCACAGAGGAAGAAATTAACACTGCTTTAAGAGCTGCTGTTATGGATATGGCTATCATTCCTATGATTGCTGGTTCTTCTTTTAAGAACAAAGGAGTTCAATTTATGTTAGATGCAGTATGTAAATATTTGCCTTCTCCAATGGATAAAGATAGTATTGAAGGTATTCATCCTGATGATGCTGATTTATTAGAAGAAGATCAAACTAAAATAAAGCGTAAGCCAGATGTTAATGAGCCATTCGCTGCTTTAGCATTTAAAATTGCTACTGATCCTTTCGTGGGGCGTTTAGCTTTTTTCCGTGCTTATTCAGGACGTTTAGATGCGGGTTCTTATGTCTTGAACACTCGTTCAGGAAACAAAGAAAGAATCTCAAGAATATACCAAATGCACGCTAACAAGCAAAACCCAATCGATTTTATCGAAGCAGGAGATATTGGAGCGGCAGTAGGATTTAAAGATATTAAAACTGGAGATACATTGTGTGATGAAAAACACCCAATTATTCTTGAGTCAATGAAATTTCCTGATCCTGTAATTGGTATTGCTATTGAGCCTAAAACAAAATTAGATGTAGATAAAATGGGTATGGCTTTAGCTAAATTAGCTGAAGAAGATCCTACGTTTACAGTTAGAACTGATGAAGCTTCAGGTCAAACTATTATTTCAGGAATGGGTGAGTTACACTTAGATATTCTTGTTGATAGAATGAGAAGAGAATTCAAAGTTGAAGTTAACCAAGGTGAACCTCAAGTTGAATATAAAGAAGCTTTTACAAAATCAGCTACACACAGAGAAACATACAAAAAACAATCTGGAGGTCGTGGTAAGTTCGGTGATATCGTTTTTACATTAGCACCAGCAGATGATGTTGATGGTAAACCAGCTATTGGCTTACAGTTTGTTAATGCAGTTAAAGGTGGTAATGTTCCTAAAGAATATATCCCTTCTGTTGAAAAAGGTTTCCGTGAAGCTATGAAATCAGGTCCATTAGCAGGATATGCTGTGGATAGTTTAAAAGTAACTTTATCGGATGGATCTTTTCACCCTGTGGATTCTGATGCTCTTTCTTTTGAGTTAGCAGCAAAATTAGGATACAAAGAAGTGGCTAAGGCCGCAGGAGCTGTTATTCTTGAGCCAATCATGAAGATCGAAGTAATTACACCTGAAGAAAACATGGGTGATATTGTTGGAGATTTAAACAGAAGAAGAGGTCAAGTTAACAACATGGGTGATAGAAGCGGTGCAAAAACTATTAAAGCAGATGTGCCTTTATCTGAAATGTTTGGATATGTGACAACATTAAGAACATTATCATCAGGTAGAGCAACTTCTACAATGGAGTTTTCACACTACGCAGAAACACCTTCGAATATTTCAGAAGAGGTAATCAAAAAAGCAAAAGGTAACGCTTAATTCTAAAGAAAATGAGTCAAAAAATCAGAATAAAATTAAAATCTTACGATCACATGTTAGTAGATAAATCTGCTGAAAAGATTGTAAAAACTGTTAAAAGTACAGGTGCTGTTGTAACTGGTCCTATTCCATTACCAACACACAAAAAGATTTTTACTGTGTTGCGTTCACCGCACGTAAACAAAAAATCACGTGAGCAATTTGAACTTAGTTCATATAAAAGATTGTTAGACATTTATAGCTCTTCATCTAAGACTATTGATGCTTTAATGAAATTGGAATTGCCAAGTGGTGTTGAAGTAGAAATTAAAGTATAATTTCAAACACTGTTGAGTCAGTTTAAAATAAAAGCCGCTAGTATTCATTTACTGCGGTTTTTTAATCTTTAATGCTTTTTTTGTTACTTAATTATCCATTTTAAAATAGTTAAGTAATTAATCTTGTATTAATTAAATAATATTTATATATTTGCACCCTTGTAAAAAAGAGTGCATATATTTAAATATGCAAAAAAAAATAATTAGTAATTAATAATTAGTTTAATATGTCTGGGTTAATCGGAAGAAAAATTGGCATGACTAGCATCTTTGATGAGAACGGGAAGAATATTCCTTGTACTGTAATTCAAGCTGGTCCATGCGTAGTTACCCAAGTCAGAACCATAGCGGTTGACGGGTACGAAGCTCTTCAACTTGGTTTCGATGACAAAACTGACAAACACTCTATTAAAGCTGAAGAAGGTCACTTCAAGAAAGCAGGAACAGATGTTAAGAAGAAAGTCGTTGAATTCAAGTATTTTGAAGAAAAACACAACTTAGGTGATGTGTTGAATGTAAATTTATTCACAGAAGGAGAATTTGTAGATGTGCAAGGTGTATCTAAAGGTAAAGGTTTTCAAGGGGTTGTTAAGCGTCACGGGTTTGGTGGTGTTGGACAAGCAACTCATGGTCAGCATAACCGTTTAAGAGCGCCAGGTTCAGTTGGAGCTTCTTCTTATCCATCTAGAGTATTCAAAGGAATGCGTATGGCTGGAAGAATGGGTACAGATAACGTAACAATTCAGAATCTTAGAGTTTTAAAAGTTGTAGCAGACAAAAACCTTTTAGTAGTAAAAGGATGTGTGCCAGGACATAAAAACTCTTACGTAATCATTCAGAAGTAATGGAAGTAAAAGTATTAGATGTAAACGGAAAAGAAACTGGAAGAAAAGTACAACTTTCTGATTCAGTATTCGCAATTGAACCAAATAATCACGCAGTATACCTTGATGTTAAGCAATATTTAGCTAATCAAAGACAAGGAACGCACAAAGCTAAAGAAAGAGCTGAAGTTGCTGGAAGTACTCGTAAGATTAAGAAACAAAAAGGAACAGGAACTGCCAGAGCTGGTAGTGCTAAAAATCCATTGTTTAAAGGTGGAGGAACAGTGTTCGGACCTAGACCAAGAAGTTATTCATTTAAATTGAATAAATCTTTAAAGCGTTTAGCAAGAAAATCTGCTTTCTCAATTAAAGCTAAAGAAGAAAATTTATTAGTTGTTGAAGACTTCAATTTTGAAACTCCAAACACTAAAAATTTCATTAACGTTTTGAAAGCTTTAGGGTTAGATAATAAAAAATCTCTATTTGTTTTGGGTGATTCAAATAAAAATGTATATTTGTCATCACGAAATTTAAAAGGAGCTAGCGTCATAACTACCTCTGAATTAAGTACTTATGGTATTTTAAATACTAATAAATTAGTCTTATTAGAGAGTTCGTTAGAAGGAATTGAAACTAATTTAAGTAAATAAGAAGGTATGAATGTTATAATTAAACCTATCATTACTGAAAAAATGACTAAAGACGGTGAAATTTTTAACCGTTTTGGTTTTGTAGTTGACAAGAAAGCAAACAAAATACAAATTAAGAAAGCTATTGAGGCTTCTTATGGAGTTACTGTTGAAAATGTTAACACAATGAATTACAGATCTGATAGATCGGTTAAATACACTAAGAGTGGTTTGATCGTTGGTAAAACAAATGCTTATAAAAAAGCAATTGTACAACTGAAAGAAGGAGAAGCAATAGACTTTTATAATAATATCTAATAAAACAAGATGTCAGTTAGAAAATTAAAACCTATTACCCCAGGACAGCGATTTAGAGTTGTAAATAGCTTTGACACTATTACAACTGATAAGCCGGAGCGCGCATTATTGGCTCCGAAAAAACGTTCAGGAGGTAGAAATAGTCAAGGAAAGATGACCATGCGCTATACTGGTGGTGGTCACAAACAAAAGTATCGTATTATCGATTTTAAAAGAACTAAGCATGGTATTCCAGCTACAGTTAAAACTATCGAATATGATCCAAATCGTTCAGCATTCATTTCATTGCTTGCATATGTTGATGGTGAAAAAACTTACGTTATTGCTCCGCATGGTTTACAGGTTGGGCAAACTGTAGTTTCAGGACCAGATGCAATTCCAGAAATTGGAAATACTTTACTTTTAAGTAAAATTCCTCTAGGAACAGTTATATCATGTATTGAATTAAGGCCAGGTCAAGGAGCTGTTATTGCTCGTTCGGCAGGTACTTTTGCTCAATTGATGGCAAGAGATGGAAAATATGCTACAATTAAAATGCCTTCAGGAGAAACAAGGTTGATCTTGTTAACTTGTGCAGCAACAATTGGAGCGGTTTCGAACTCTGATCACCAATTAATCGTATCTGGTAAAGCAGGTAGATCAAGATGGTTAGGTAGAAGACCAAGAACTAGACCAGTAGCTATGAACCCAGTTGATCACCCTATGGGAGGTGGAGAAGGACGCTCTTCAGGAGGTCATCCACGTTCAAGAAAAGGGATACCAGCTAAAGGTTATAGAACTCGTTCTAAGGTTAACCCGAGTAGTAAGTATATTGTTGAACGCAGAAAGAAATAATTAGATAGACATGGCACGTTCATTAAAAAAAGGACCATTTGTACATTATAAGTTAGAGAAAAAAGTTCAAGCTAATATTGAAGGAGGTAATAAAGGTGTTGTTAAGACTTGGTCTAGGGCATCAATGATTACTCCTGATTTTGTTGGACAAACGATAGCTGTTCATAATGGTCGTCAATTTGTTCCAGTATTTGTTACTGAGAACATGGTAGGACATAAATTAGGAGAATTTTCACCAACAAGAACTTTTAGAGGTCATGCTGGTGCAAAAAATAAAGGTAAAAAATAAGAAGCAATGGGAGTTCGTAAAAGAGAAACAGCAGATGCAAGAAAAGAGGCTAATAAGTCTATAGCTTTTGCCAAATTAAATAACTGCCCTACTTCACCTAGAAAAATGCGCTTAGTTGCGGATATGGTAAGAGGTCAAAAAGTAGAACAAGCTCTTAATGTTTTAAGATTTAGTTCTAAAGAAGCTTCAAGAAAATTAGAAAAACTATTGTTATCAGCTATTAATAACTGGACACAAAAAAATAGTGAAGCTAGTATTGAAGATGCAGGTTTATTTATAAAAGAGATCAGAGTTGATGGTGGAGCTATGTTAAAAAGGCTTCGTCCAGCACCTCAAGGTCGTGCACACAGAATAAGAAAACGTTCTAATCATGTTACAATCGTGTTAGGACAATTAGATAACACACAAAGCAATTTATAAACAGTATGGGACAAAAGACAAATCCAATAGGGAATAGACTTGGTATCATCAGAGGATGGGACTCAAACTGGTACGGTGGTAATGATTACGGTGATAAAATCGCTGAAGATTTTAAAATCAGAAAGTATATCCACGCTCGTTTATCAAAAGCTAGTGTATCAAAAATAATTATCGAGAGAACTTTAAAGCTTGTAACCGTTACTATCACTACTGCTAGACCTGGTATTATTATCGGAAAAGGTGGCCAAGAGGTAGACAAGTTAAAAGAAGAACTTAAGAAAATTACTGACAAGGAAATTCAAATCAACATTTTCGAAATCAAAAGACCTGAGCTTGATGCCTTATTAGTAGGAGCAAGTATCGCACGTCAAATTGAGAATAGAATTTCTTACAGAAGAGCAATCAAAATGGCTATAGCAGCAGCTATTAGAATGAACGCAGAAGGTATTAAGGTACTTATCTCTGGTCGTTTAAATGGAGCTGAAATGGCACGTTCTGAGCAATTCAAAGAAGGTAGAATTCCTTTGTCAACTTTCAGAGCTGATATTGATTATGCATTATCTGAGGCACATACTACTTACGGTAGAATGGGTATCAAAGTATGGATAATGAAAGGTGAGGTTTACGGTAAAAGAGATCTTTCTCCGTTAGTTGGGATGGACAAAAAACAGTCTAAATCTTCAGGATCTTCATCTAAAAGAGATGGCGGTAGACCAAACAATCGCAAAAGAAAGTAATTATTTAAACTAAAGAAAAAATGTTACAGCCTAAAAGAACAAAATACCGTAAGGTACAAAAGGGTAGAATGAAGGGAAATTCTCAAAGAGGACATGTACTTTCTAGTGGAATGTTTGGAATTAAATCAGTTCATGAAAAAGGAGTATTCTTAACTTCACGTCAAATAGAAGCTGCACGTATCGCTGCAACTCGTTTTATGAAGAGAGAAGGTCAATTATGGATTAATGTATTCCCGGACAAACCTATAACTAAGAAACCCCTTGAGGTACGTATGGGTAAAGGTAAAGGTGCAGTCGAATATTGGGCTGCAGTTTGTAAACCTGGTAAAATAATGTTTGAAGTTGGTGGTGTTCCACTATCAGTTGCAAAAGAAGCTTTACGTCTAGCTGCACAAAAACTTCCAGTGAAAACTAAGTTTGTTGTTGCACGAGATTTCGAAGCATAATCAAAATTTATTATGAAACAATCAGAAATTATAAGTCTATCAGCAACTGAGTTACAAGAAAAACTTAGCCAGTTAAAGAAAACATACGCTGATCTAAAGAATGCTCATGCGATTTCTCCAATTGAGAATCCACTACAAATAAGAGCTCTAAGAAGGTCTGTTGCAAGAGTTACTACTGAATTGACTAAAAAGTTACAATAATTGTACACTGCTGAAAGATGGAAAAAAGAAATTTAAGAAAAGAGAGAATTGGGGTTGTTACTAGCAACAAAATGACAAAATCTATTGTTGTTTCTGAAACAAGAAGAGTAAAACACCCATTATACGGTAAGTTCGTGTTAAAAACTAAGAAATACGTTGCACACGACGAAATTAACGACTGTAATATTGGAGATACTGTAAAGATCATGGAAACAAGACCTATGAGTAAATCTAAATGTTGGAGATTAGTTGAAATCATTGAAAGAGCTAAATAATTATGGTACAACAAGAATCAAGATTAAAAGTAGCAGACAATACAGGAGCAAAAGAAGTTTTGACTATCCGTGTATTAGGAGGAACGAAACGTCGTTATGCCTCTGTAGGTGATAAAATTGTAGTTTCTATAAAAGACACCGCTCCAAACGGAAGTGTAAAAAAAGGAGCTGTATCAACTGCAGTTGTTGTACGTACCAAAAAAGAAGTGAGAAGAGCTGATGGATCTTATATACGTTTTGACGATAACGCATGTGTGTTGTTAAACGCTGCAGGTGAAATGAGAGGTACTCGTGTTTTTGGTCCGGTTGCCAGAGAACTTCGTGAAAAACAATTCATGAAAATTGTATCATTAGCACCAGAGGTGCTTTAATTCTAAAAAATGATGACAAAGTTAAAAGTAAAATCAGGAGATTTAGTTAGAGTAATTGCTGGAGACCATAAAGGTGAAGAAGGTAAGATTGTAACTATTCTACGTGAAAAAAATAAAGCGATTGTTGAAGGTGTAAATATGGTTTCAAAACATACTAAACCTAGCGCAACTAATCCACAAGGTGGTATCGTAAAGAAAGAAGCTGCTGTTCATATTTCAAACTTGTCTTTAATCGACCCTAAGTCAAAAGAAACGACTAAAGTTGGTTTTAAACAAGAAGGAGATAAGAAAGTCAGATTCTCAAAAAAATCTAATCAAGTATTATAGTGATGGCTTATATACCTAGACTAAAAGAAGAATATAAGAGCAGAGTAGTTTCTGCGCTTACGGAAGAATTCGGTTACAAAAACGTAATGCAAGTTCCAAAACTTGAAAAAATCGTTGTAAGCCGTGGAGTTGGAGCAGCTGTTTCTGATAAGAAATTAGTAGATTATGCTGTCGATGAAATGACAAAGATTACCGGACAACAAGCGGTAGCTACAATTTCTAAGAAAGACGTTGCGTCTTTTAAATTAAGAAAAGGTATGCCAATTGGAGCTAAAGTAACTTTACGTGGAGAAAGAATGTATGAGTTTTTAGATAGACTTGTTACTTCAGCTTTGCCACGTGTAAGAGACTTCGGTGGAATTAAATCTGATGGATTTGATGGAAGAGGTAATTATAATTTAGGAGTTTTAGAACAAATCATTTTCCCAGAAATTGATATTGATAAAGTTAATAAAATCTCTGGTTTCGATATTACATTTGTAACTTCGGCACCAACAGACAAAGAAGCAAAATCATTATTAGCAGAACTAGGATTACCTTTTAAAAAGAACTAAGATATGGCTAAAGAATCAATGAAAGCCCGCGAGGTAAAAAGAGAAGCGACGGTTGAAAAATATGCTGAAAAAAGAAAAGCTTTAAAAAAAGCTGGTGATTACGAAGCATTGCAAAAATTACCTAAAAATGCATCTCCTGTACGTTTACACAATCGTTGTAAATTAACAGGTAGACCAAGAGGGTATATGCGTCAATTTGGACTTTCTCGTGTTACATTCCGCGAAATGGCTAATCAAGGATTAATTCCAGGTGTTAAAAAAGCATCTTGGTAATCTCGCAATAAGTTTGTACTTTTGCAATCCAATTATTAATTTTAACTGGTTAAAGGTTCTTTTGGTGAGTACCATTTGAAAACCATAATCGAAATTCATACATATTATGTATACAGATCCAATAGCGGATTATCTAACGAGAGTTAGAAATGCTGTGAGAGCTAATCACAAAGTGGTTGAAATTCCAGCATCAAACCTTAAAAAAGAAATCACAAAGATTTTATTTGACCAAGGTTATATTTTAAGTTACAAATTCGAAGATGCTACCGTTCAAGGTACTATCAAAATCGCACTTAAGTACGATAAAGAAACAAAAGAATCTGTAATAAAAGATATTCAAAGAATTAGTAAACCAGGTTTACGTAAATATTCAGGTTCTTCAGAGATTCCTAGAATTCTTAACGGTTTAGGTATTGCAATTGTTTCAACCTCAAAAGGTTTGATGACAGGTAAACAAGCAAAACAACAAAACGTTGGTGGAGAAGTAATTTGTTACGTATACTAATATAAAAGAAAAATGTCAAGAATAGGTAAAAATCCAATTGCAATTCCAGTAGGAGTAACAGTAGATGTTAAAGACGCTGTGGTTACAGTAAAAGGAAAATTAGGCGAGCTTACTCAAGAATTTTCTGATGTAACGGTAAAAATAGAAGATAACCATGTTATCGTTGAACGTTCATCAGATCACAAAGACGAGAGAGCGAAACACGGATTATATCGTTCTTTGATCAACAATATGATTGTTGGTGTTTCAGAAGGTTTTTCAAAACAACTAGAGCTAGTAGGAGTAGGTTATAGAGCGTCTAATCAAGGTCAAAGACTTGATTTAGCTTTAGGATTCTCTCACAATATTGTTCTAGAAATTGTTTCTGAAGTAACCGTTGAGACTGTATCAGAGAAAGGTAAAAATCCTTTAGTAAAATTATCATCATTTGACAAACAATTATTAGGTCAAGTTGCTGCGAAAATCAGAGCTTTTCGTAAACCTGAGCCTTATAAAGGAAAAGGAATTAAGTTTGTAGGTGAAGTATTAAGAAGAAAAGCAGGTAAATCAGCTTAAAATTTAAGACTATGTCATTAACAAAAACGGAAAGAAGACAAAGAATAAAATTCAGAATTAGAAAGATTGTTAGCGGAACTGCTGCACAACCTAGACTTGCTGTTTTTAGATCTAATAAAGAAATCTATGCTCAAATCATAGATGATGTAAACGGTGTTACATTAGTATCAGCATCTTCAAGAGAGAAAGGTGTTACTAAAGAAACAAACATTGAAACTGCAAATGCAGTAGGTAAGTTAGTAGCTGAAAAAGCTCTTAAAGCAGGTGTATCTACCATTACTTTTGATAGAGGAGGATATTTATACCACGGACGTGTTAAATCATTAGCTGAAGGCGCAAGAGAAGCTGGACTTAAATTCTAAGAGATATGATCAATAATTATAAAAACGTAGAACTAGTAAAACCAGGAGGACTTGATTTAAAAGACCGTTTGGTGAATGTTAATCGTGTTACTAAAGTTACAAAAGGGGGTAGAGCATTTGGTTTTTCTTCTATTGTAGTCGTAGGTGATGAAAATGGTGTTGTTGGACATGGTACTGGGAAATCTAAAGATGTAGCAGAATCAATTGCAAAAGCAGTTGAAGATGCTAAAAAAAATCTTGTTAGAATTCCATTACAAGGTCAATCAGTTCCTCACGAACAAAAAGGTAAATTTGGTGGAGCAAGAGTATTTTTAATACCAGCTTCTCATGGTACTGGAGTTATTGCAGGTGGTGCAGTACGTGCAGTGCTTGAGTCAGTAGGTATTCATGATGTACTATCAAAATCTCAAGGTTCATCTAACCCTCATAATGTGGTTAAAGCAACATTTGATGCATTATTGCAAATGAGAAGTGCTTACACGGTTTCAAAACAAAGAGGAATATCTTTAGAAAAAGTATTTAAAGGTTAATAATTCAAGGAAAAAATGGCAAAAATATTCGTAAAACAAGTAAAAAGCAAGATTAATTGTCCTCTTACACAAAAGAGAACTCTTATCGCTTTAGGTCTAAAAAAAATGGGACAAGTTGTTGAACATGATGACAACCAAGCTATCCTTGGAATGGTAAACAAAGTAAAACACTTAGTTTCTGTTGAAGCTAAATAACATATACAGTTATGAATTTAAGTAATTTACAACCAGCTGAAGGTTCAACGCACAACCAAAATAAGAGATTAGGTAGAGGAGAAGGTTCTGGTAAAGGTGGTACTGCTTCACGTGGGCACAAAGGAGCTAAATCTCGTTCAGGTTATTCTAAGAAAATTGGTTTTGAAGGTGGGCAAATGCCTCTTCAAAGACGTGTACCTAAGTTCGGGTTTAAAAACATTAACAGAAAAGAATATCAAGGTGTAAATCTTGATACGCTTCAAATGTTAGTTGATAATGGAGTAGTGACTGATACTGTAGATTTTACAGTTTTAGTTGACACAAGGTTAGCAACAAAAAACGAATTAGTTAAAATTTTAGGTAGAGGCGAATTAAAAGCTAAACTTAAAGTGAGTGGACACAAATTCACTGCTACTGCAAAAGCTGCTATCGAAGCTGCTGGTGGAGAAGTAGTAATTTTATAACAAATAGTATAGTAAAATGAAGAAATTTATAGATTCTTTAGTTAATGTTTGGAAAATCGAAGAGTTAAAGAACAGAATTCTATTAACTCTAGGGTTGTTATTAGTGTATCGTTTTGGTGCTCAAGTAACACTTCCAGGTATTGATGCTACTAAACTAGGAAATTTAACCAGCCAAACCGATCAAGGTATTGGTTGGTTAATTGACGTTTTTACAGGTGGAGCATTCTCACAAGCATCTATTTTTGCTTTAGGAATTATGCCTTATATTTCTGCATCGATTGTGGTACAATTGATGGGAATAGCGGTTCCTTATCTGCAAAAACTTCAAAAAGACGGTGAAAGTGGAAGAAAAAAGATAAACCAAATAACGAGATGGTTGACTATTGCAATTACTTTAGTTCAAGGTCCTGGTTATATTTATAATCTTTATTCAACACTTCCTCCTGATGCTTTTTTATTAGGATTTAATTCATTCCAATTTTTATTCTCTGCAGTGTTAATCTTAGTTACAGGTACAATTTTTGCTATGTGGTTAGGTGAGAAAATTACAGATAAGGGTATTGGAAATGGTATTTCATTATTAATTATGGTAGGAATTATCGCTAGAATGCCACAAGCATTCATGCAAGAGATAGCGTCAAGAACTTCTCAAGCAAATGGTGGTGTACTAATGATTGTAATGGAAATAATAATATGGTTACTAGTAATAGTAGCATGTGTATTGTTAGTTATGGCCGTTAGAAAAATCCAAGTTCAATATGCACGTAGAACAGTATCTGGTGATTTTGAACAAGACTTAATGGGTGGTGGTGATAGACAATTTATACCATTAAAATTAAACGCATCGGGTGTAATGCCAATCATTTTTGCACAAGCAATTATGTTTATCCCAGCTGCATTAGCAGGTTTGTCACAATCTGATAATGCACAATCAATCGCAACGATGTTTAAAAATCCTTTTGGATTAGTATATAATCTAGTTTTTGCATTATTAATTATAGTGTTTACTTATTTCTATACTGCGATTACAATTCCAACTAATAAAATGGCGGATGATTTAAAAAGAAGTGGTGGATTTATACCAGGGGTTAAACCAGGTTCTGAAACTTCAGATTTTTTAGATAGAATTATGTCATTAATTACGTTTCCCGGGTCACTTTACCTTGCTTTTATTGCTGTGTTCCCAGCTATAGCTGTTAGTGTAATGGGTGTTCAAGGTTCATGGGGTTATTTCTACGGAGGTACTTCATTATTAATTATGGTAGGAGTTGCAATTGATACAATTCAACAAATAAATTCTTATTTATTGAATAAACATTATGATGGGTTGATGAAAAGTGGCAAAAACAGAAAAGCAGTAGCTTAAATATTTTATGGCAAAACAATCAGCAATAGAACAAGACGGAACAATAATTGAAGCATTATCAAATGCTATGTTTCGAGTAGAATTAGAAAACGGGCACATTGTAATTGCTCACATATCTGGAAAAATGCGTATGCATTATATCAAATTATTACCTGGTGATAAAGTGAAACTAGAAATGAGTCCTTACGATTTGTCTAAAGCAAGAATCACATATAGATACTAAATCTAATAGCATGAAAGTAAGAGCATCAGTTAAAAAAAGAAGTGCCGAGTGCAAAATTGTACGAAGAAAAGGCAGATTATACGTAATCAACAAAAAGAATCCTAGATTTAAACAAAGACAAGGATAATTATGGCAAGAATAGCAGGTGTAGATATACCTAAACAGAAAAGAGGAGTTATTGCTTTAACATACATTTTTGGTGTTGGTAATAGCAGAGCTAAACAAGTTTTAGAAAAAGCTCAAGTTAGCGAAGACAAAAAAGTTTCAGATTGGAATGATGAAGAGATCGGAGCAATTCGTGAAGCTGTTTCATTTTTCAAGATTGAAGGTGAATTACGTTCAGAAATTCAATTAAACATCAAACGTTTAATGGATATTGGTTGTAATAGAGGAATCCGTCATAGATCGGGTCTTCCTTTAAGAGGTCAAAGAACTAAAAACAACTCAAGAACAAGAAAAGGTAAAAGAAAAACTGTTGCTAATAAGAAAAAAGCAACTAAATAATAGGTAATATTATGGCTAAGGCAACTACAAAAAAACGTAAAGTTATCGTTGAATCGACAGGAGAAGCTCATATTAGTGCAACTTTTAATAACATCATCATTTCTTTAACAAATAAGAAAGGTGAAGTTATTTCTTGGTCTTCAGCCGGTAAAATGGGCTTTAGAGGTTCTAAAAAGAACACTCCATATGCAGCTCAAATGGCAGCAGAAGATTGTTCTAAAGTAGCACTTGATGCTGGTCTTAAGAAAGTAAAAGTTTACGTTAAAGGACCAGGAAATGGTAGAGAATCTGCTATCAGATCATTACATAATGGTGGAATTGAAGTTACAGAAATTATTGATGTAACACCAATGCCACATAATGGATGTCGTCCTCCAAAAAGAAGAAGAGTTTAATTCAAATATATTTACTATATTTGCACTCTTAAAAAAAATATTTTAGTATAAACTAGATAGAATTACGATTATCGAAGGATTAGACCTGAATTCATAATCTCTATCTTAAACAATTAAAAATGGCAAGATATACTGGTCCAAAAACAAAAATTGCTCGTAAATTTGGCGAAGCAATATTCGGAGAAGACAAAGCCTTCGAAAAAAGAAATTACCCTCCTGGACAACATGGAATGTCTAAAAGAAGAGGAAAAAAATCTGAATACGCTATCCAATTAATGGAAAAGCAAAAAGCTAAATATACTTATGGTATTTTAGAAAAGCAATTCAGAAATTTATTCAAAAAAGCATCTGCAGCTTCTGGTGTAACTGGTGAAATCCTTTTGCAACTTTGTGAGTCAAGATTAGATAACGTAGTTTACAGAATGGGTATTGCTCCTACTCGTAGAGGTGCGCGTCAAATTGTTTCTCATAGACACGTTACTGTAAATGGTGAATTAGTGAACATTCCTTCTTATCACATTAAACCAGGTGATAAAGTAGCTGTTCGTGAAAAATCTAAATCTCTTGAAGCTATCGATCGTTCTTTATCTAATGCATCTCAAGTATATGAGTGGATTACTTGGAACAATGATACTAAGGAAGGTACTTTTGTGTCAATTCCTCAGAGACTTCAGATTCCAGAAAACATTAAAGAGCAACTAATCGTAGAGTTGTATAACAAATAAAAATACACATTAAGCGAATTATGGCAGTATTTAATTTTCAGAAGCCCGATAAAGTTATCATGATCGATTCGACCGATTTTGAAGGTAAGTTTGAATTCAGACCTTTAGAACCTGGTTACGGATTGACAGTTGGTAATGCACTTAGAAGAGTTTTACTTTCTGCATTAGAAGGTTTTGCAATAACATCAGTTAAAATTGAAGGAGTAGAACATGAGTTCTCTACAATTCCTGGTGTAGTTGAAGACGTTACAGAAATTATCCTTAATCTTAAACAAGTACGTTTTAAACGTCAAATTGAAGATATAGATAATGAGTCTGTTTCAATGTCTTTATCAGGAAAAGAGGTCTTAACTGCGGGTGATTTTCAAAAATTCATCTCAGGTTTTCAGATCTTAAATCCAGATTTAATTATCTGTAACCTTGATAGCAAAACTTCAATTAATATGGAACTTACTATCGAAAAGGGTAGAGGATATGTTCCAGCAGAAGAAAACAAAAAAGCAAATGCACCAATTGGTACAATTTATACTGACTCAATTTACACACCAGTAAAAAATGTTAAGTATTCTATTGAGAACTTTCGTGTGGAACAAAAAACTGACTATGAAAAGTTAGTTTTCGAAATCCAAACAGATGGTTCTATAAATCCAAAAGATGCATTAACTGAAGCAGCTAAAACGTTGATTCATCACTTTATGTTGTTTTCTGACGAAAGAATTACACTTGAGGCTGACGAAATTGCTCAAACAGAATCTTATGACGAAGAGTCATTACATATGAGACAGTTGTTAAAAACTAAACTTGTGGATATGGATTTATCAGTTAGAGCATTAAATTGTTTAAAAGCAGCTGAAGTTGACACTTTAGGAGACTTAGTTTCTTTCAACAAAAACGACTTAATGAAATTTCGTAACTTTGGTAAAAAATCTTTAACAGAATTAGACGAATTAGTCGCTGTAAAAGGTCTTACTTTCGGTATGGATTTAGCAAAATACAAATTAGATAAAGAATAAATTACTTCATATTTTGCTCTCCAATAGTGGATTGTAGCAAGATGAAGGTTAAATAATAAGTCATGAGACACGGAAAAAAATTCAATCATTTAAGTAGACAAAAAGGGCATAGAGCATCTATGCTTGCTAATATGGCTTGTTCACTAATAGAACACAAACGAATCAATACAACAGTTGCAAAAGCGAAAGCTTTAAGAGTGTTTTTTGAACCGTTAGTGACAAAATCAAAAGAAGACACAACGCACAATCGTCGTATCTGTTTCGCTTATTTGAGAGACAAATATGCAGTAACTGAGTTATTCAGAGAAGTTTCTGCTAAAGTTGGAGATCGTCCAGGTGGATACACTCGTATCATCAAATTGGGTAATCGTTTAGGAGATAATGCTGATATGGCAATGATTGAGTTAGTTGACTTCAATGAATTGTATAACGGTGGTAAGAAAGAAGAGAAAAAAGGAAGAAGCCGTCGTGGTGGTAAAGCTAAAAAAGCGGAATCAACTACAGAAGCTCCTGTTGCAGAAACTCCTGCTCCTGAAACCTCTGAAGAATCTACTGATACAGCAGAGTAATGAATATCTTTTCATAAATACAAAAAAGGATAAGCTAATTTTTAGTTTATCCTTTTTTTTTGATTTTTAGTTTTTTTGAAGCATTTTGGTTTTGGCTTTATCTAGCTATGTAATTCCTGCTGTTCATTCTATCTTTTTTTACAAAAAAGGATGTCACTACCATCAGGGCTATAAGAGAATATGTTCGAATGTTTATAAACTTATTTTTTTTAAAAAAAGAATTATACTAAATTTGCAAAACAACACACAACAAATGCAATATACTACTAGACAAAAAGCCATCGTATTATTAGCTGATGGAACTATCTTTCACGGAAAATCAATCGGAATTAGCGGTACAACTTTTGGAGAAGTTTGTTTCAATACCGGAATGAGCGGTTACCAAGAAATCTTTACAGATCCTTCTTATTTCGGGCAAATTATGGTAACAACTAATCCTCATATTGGAAATTACGGTGTAAGTTTAAATGACGTAGAATCAGATGGAGTAAAAATCGCTGGATTAATTTGTAAAAACTTTAGTTTCAATTACTCACGTCCAGATGCTTCTGAAAGTTTGTATGATTATTTTGAAAAACAAAATATCGTTGCTGTTTCAGATGTGGACACAAGAGCTTTAGTAAGCTATATTAGAGATAATGGAGCACAAAATGCAATTATTTCTACAGACGGAACATCAATTGAGGATTTAAAAACTCAGTTAGCAAACGTTCCAAACATGAAAGGTTTAGAATTAGCTTCTAAAGTTTCAACTAAAGAACCTTATTTCTTCGGTGATGAAAATGCAACATATAAAGTTTCAGCTTTAGATTTAGGAATTAAAACCAATATTTTAAGAAACCTTGCAAAAAGAGATTGTTACATCAAAGTTTTTCCTTTTGATGCTTCTTATGAAGATTTAAAAAGTTTTAATCCAGATGGTTATTTTTTATCAAATGGGCCTGGTGATCCAGAACCATTACATCAAGCACAAAATACAGCCAAAGAAATTATATCAAACAACAATCCTTTATTCGGAATTTGTTTAGGTCATCAAGTAATTGCGTTAGCAAACGGAATTTCAACATACAAAATGTTCAACGGCCATAGAGGAATAAATCATCCTGTAAAAAACCTATTGACTGGTAAAGGTGAAATAACTTCTCAAAATCATGGTTTTGCTGTAAATAAAGAAGAATTAGAAAAACATCCAGATATGGAAATCACACATTTACATTTAAATGATGATACTGTAGCTGGAATGCGAATGAAATCAAAAAATTGTTTTTCTGTACAATATCATCCAGAAGCAAGTCCTGGACCACACGATGCCGAATATTTATTTGATACGTTTATAGAGAATATAAAGAAACAAAATTTTCAAGAAGTTTAATAAGATTTAAACCTAACACGTTTTCAAAACTTGTTAGGTTTTTTTAAGGAATTTAAAAAAGAATAAGATTGTAACAATTTAACTAAAACGTTATCGTTTATAAGTTTATTGGGGTTTAAAATATAGAATGTTTAAATTTGTATACCGAATTTTAAAAAATCATTAAAAAATGAGTATAATTATCAAAGTACACGCAAGACAAATATTTGATTCTCGCGGAAATCCAACAGTAGAAGTTGATGTAATTACAGAAAACGGAATTTTAGGAAGAGCAGCTGTGCCAAGTGGTGCTTCAACAGGAGAACACGAAGCCGTTGAATTACGTGATGGCGGAAAAGCCTACATGGGAAAAGGAGTTTTAAAAGCTGTTGAAAATGTAAATACGGATATAGCAGCGGAAGTTGTTGGAATGTCAGTTTTTGAGCAAAACTCAATTGACAAAATGATGATTGAATTAGATGGTACACCAAATAAATCTAATTTAGGGGCAAATGCAATTTTAGGAGTTTCGTTAGCTGTTGCAAAAGCAGCAGCAAATGAATTAGGAATGCCTTTATACAGATATGTTGGTGGTGTTTCTGCTAATACGTTACCAGTACCAATGATGAATATCATCAATGGTGGTTCGCATTCTGATGCTCCAATTGCATTTCAAGAATTTATGGTTATGCCTGTGAAAGCAAAAACTTTTTCTGAAGCAATGCAAATGGGAACTGAAATTTTCCACAACCTTAAAAAAGTATTACACGATAGAGGTTTATCTACAGCAGTTGGTGACGAAGGTGGATTTGCTCCAAATTTAGAAGGTGGAACAGAAGATGCTTTAGATTCAATCAAATTAGCAGTTACAAATGCTGGTTATACTTTAGGTGATGATGTAATGATTGCATTAGATTGTGCTGCAGCTGAATTTTTTGTAGACGGAAAATATGATTATTCAAAATTCGAAGGACCAACTGGAAAAGTAAGATCTTCAAAAGAACAAGCAGAGTATTTAGCTGATTTATCAAAAAAATACCCAATCATTTCTATCGAAGACGGAATGGACGAAAACGACTGGGAAGGTTGGAAATATTTAACAGAATTAATTGGAGATAAAACGCAATTAGTTGGGGATGATTTATTCGTTACAAATGTAGAACGATTAGCAAAAGGAATTGCAAATGATACTGCAAACTCAATCTTGATTAAAGTTAACCAAATTGGAACTTTAACAGAAACAATTGCAGCTGTAAATATGGCTCATAATGCAGGTTATACATCAGTAATGAGTCACCGTTCTGGAGAAACAGAAGATAATACTATTGCAGATTTAGCAGTAGCTTTAAACTGTGGCCAAATAAAAACGGGTTCAGCTTCACGTTCTGATAGAATGGCGAAATACAATCAATTATTAAGAATCGAAGAAGAATTAGCTGAAGTAGCTTATTTTCCGGGAATGAAAGCTTTTAAGCAGAAATAAAACAATATTGTCATACTAAACTCTTTTGCTGAATTTATTTCAGTATGTTTAAGTATCTAAACCCTTCTAAAGTTCAAAACTCTAGAAGGGTTTCTTTTTTATCTCAAATTCTAATTCAAAACACTCAAATTCTAAATCACTATAAATTCCTTAAAAGTAAATGTTACATTTGTTTTTCAATGATAAATAAATGAGAACGAAAATACTTATATATCTTTTTTTACTTCTTTCAACAGTTGTTCATGCACAAGATAAAGTGATGGATAGCTTGAAGAGTGAACTAAAAAAAGCAAAAAACGATATTGATAAAACAATGTTTTTAAATGCTATTGCAGATCAATACAAATATTCTGATCCAACTAAAATGGCTGAATATGGAAATCAAGCGTTACAATTAGCTAAAAAAATCAAATATAACGTTGAAGAAGGAAATGCTTATTTAAACATTGGGACTTCAAACATCATTTTAGGAGATTATAAAAAAGCGTTGGATAATTTTATATTAGCTAAAAATATTTTTGAAGAGAATAATAATTCTGCCACAAATAAAAAAGATGTGGCTCAAGGTTTAGCTAAATCTTATGGTAGCATGGGAATTGTTTTTTCTGAACAAAGCAATTATGCAAAAGCTATAGAATATTACCTAAAATCTGTGAAAATTTATGAAAGTTTAAAAGATGAAAGCAAATGCTCTAAACTTTACAACAACATTGGAGTCGTTTATAAATCTCAAAATTCGGATTTCAAAGCCTTAGAATATTTCATTAAAGCTCAAAAAATTCAAGTCAAATTACAAGATGTAAATGTTGGAATCACTTTAACCAATATTGCAAATATTTACCTTAAACAGAAAAGTTTAGACAAAGCTTCAGAATATTACACTTTAGCGAAAAAAGCTTTAGAGAAAAATCCAAATCCAAGAGCACTTGGAGAATGGTATAATAATATGGGTTTGTATTTTAAAGAGAAAAATCAAGCTGCAGAAGCGGTTTTAAGTTGGAAAAATGCTATAACTACTTTTACAAGTATTGATGATAAATTCGGATTAGGAGATACGTATATTTTTCTTAGTCAGTTTTATTTGGAGAAAAATCAATTGGATGAAGCACTACTTAATACTAATAAAGCTTTGTTTTTAGCTACTGAAATTAATGTGTTGGAACAAAAAGCAGTTTCAGAAAAATTATTGAGTGATATTTATGTCAAAAAAGGAAACTCAAATTTAGCCTTAGAACATTTTCAGAAATATAGCGTAGCCAAAGACAGTCTGACTAATGAAGAAAATATCAGAAAATCGGTTGAGACTTCCATGAATTACGAATTCGAAAAGAAAGAATTACTTCAAAAAGAAGAGAACGATAAAAGAGAATTAGTCCTAAAAGAAGAAGCCAAAAGTTCTAAATTAAAATTAATATTCGGAGCATTAATAGCTTTGTTGGTATTTGGAATCGGATTTTTAATTTACAATAGGGCACAACTTAAAAAGACTTTAACCTTACAAAAAGAATTAGCTGAATACGAACAAAAAGCGTTGCACTTACAAATGAATCCACATTTTGTATTCAATTGTTTGGGTTCAATTTCTAGTTTTATTGTGCAAAACGGAACAGATTCAGCCATAAAATACTTGTCCAAATTTTCAAAATTAATGCGCTTGACTTTAGAATATTCTAAAGAATCGTTAATTCCAATTGACAAAGAAATAGAAAGTTTACAAAATTATTTGGAGCTGGAGCAACTGCGATTTAATCACAAATTTAATTTTAACATTCGAAAAAGTCCCGAAATTGAAGATGATGTGGCTCTTCCTCCTTTGATTATTCAACCCTTTGTAGAAAATGCAATAATTCACGGAGTTATTCCGAAAAAAGAAATGGGAAATATAACTATAGATTTTTCAATAAAGGATGATTCCCTAATTTGTACTATTTTAGATGATGGAATTGGAATTAATCAATCCAAATTAAATAAAGAAAATTCGGTTTTAGCTCACAAATCAATGGCTTTAGACATTATTACTAAACGATTAGAAATGATTGCCTCATCAACGTCAAAAAAAGCCACAATTGAAATTGAAGAATTAACTGAAGAAAATAAAATAACCGGAACAAAAGTAGTTTTGCAATTACCATTACAATATATAGCATAGAAATTTTCGCAAAACTTTTTATCTTTTTAGACCTATAAATTCATACCCTTAAATCATGATAAAAGCCATATTAATAGACGATGACCAAAACCTTAGAGAAGGCATGAAAAGTTTGTTGGAACGATTTGCACCTAATATAGAAATCATTGGAGAAGCAGATAGCGTTGCAACCGGTATCGAAGCAATGGATACCTTAAAACCACAAGTTGTTTTTTTAGACATACAATTAAATGACGGAACAGGTTTTGATATTTTGGAACAATTAGCGGCCAAAAATGGAACTATAAAATCAAATATTGTATTCATAACAGCACACGAGCAATATGCCATAAAAGCTTTTCGATTTAGTGCTTTGGATTTTTTATTAAAACCAGTTGATCCAGACGAATTGCAAAAAGTGATTGTGAAAATTGAATCCGTTTTAGAGAAAACTAACGATTATGCTCATATTGATTTGTTGTTGGAAAACATTAGAAAGAAAGTAGATAATTTCAAACGAATAGCACTTTCTACTTCAGATGGAATTCATTTGTTTGATATTAGTGATATTATTCGATGTGAAAGCGAAGACAATTATACCAAGTTTTACATCAAAAATAATAAACCGGTAATGATTTCAAAAACCTTGAAAGAATACGAAGAATTATTAACCGAACACGGATTTGAACGAATACATCAATCGCATTTGATTAATTTGAATTATTTGAAATCTTATATAAAGAAAGACGGTGGTTATGTAATTATGGCTGATGAAAGTCATTTGCCTATTTCACAACGAAAACGAGAGCGATTACAAGAAATTTTAAAAACCATATAGCGAATTCTAACTCAAAACACTAGTTTACTCAATTACTAAGAAATTAAAATTATTATTATTTTACTTTTATATATAAATACAATAAAACACAACATAAAAATTATGAAAAAAATATTACTATTACTATTATTGTTTTTTAATACGATAATTTCGCAATCTCAAACTGTAAATATTCCTGATGTAAATTTTAAGAATAAGCTGTTGAGTTCTTTGCCAAGTAATACTGTTGCAGGTAATTTAGCGTTGACTTTTTTTAAAATTGATTCGAATTCAGATAATGAAATTCAAGTTAGTGAGGCTTTACAAGTTGGATATATTGATATATCGAATTCAAATATTGTTGATCTTACAGGTTTAGAGCAATTTGTCAATTTGAAAACATTGATTTGTAATAACAATCAAATATCAAATTTAAATTTAAGTGTATTTGTAAGTCTTGAAAAGTTAACTTGTAATAACAATCTATTGACGAATGTAGACATAAATGGGTTGGTAAACTTGGAACAATTTAATTGTAAAAATAATTTACTAACAACTTTAAATGCTAGTAATTTTAACAATCTATTTTTATTAGATTGTTCATATAATCAAATTTCAAATTTAAACATAAGCGGATTAATTAATTTGAGTTTTTTAAATTGCCAAGGTAATCAATTAACAAATATTAACCTTTTAGGATTGACAGATTTAGAGTTTATATATTGTGGAGGAAATCAATTCACAAATTTAGATTTATCAGGATTGTCAAATTTAAAGGAGTTATATTGTAATTCTAATCTACTTTCAACATTAAATTTGAATGGTTTTAATAACCTCAGTAAATTAGATGTTTCAAATAATCTTTTTTCAAGTATAAACGTATTAGGTTTATCTAGTCTTCAACGTTTAGTTTGTAATAGTAATTTTCTTACTGACTTGAATTTAAGTGGGTTGATTAATTTACAATTTCTAAACTGTAGAAATAATCAACTTCAAACTTTGGACGTAAATGAACAGATTAATCTTCAACAAATATTTTGTTATGACAACCTTTTGACAAGTTTATATGTCAAAAATGGAGTAAATGAAAGCATATTTAGTTTTTATAACAATCCCAATTTGCAATTTATTTGTGCTGATGACGTTCAAATAAATTCAATTCAAAACCAACTGACTTCTTTGGGTATGACGGCTACAGTTTCTAATACTTATTGTAGTTTTACGCCAGGTGGTGACCATAATACCATAACAGGAGTTACGCAATTCGATATAAATAATAATGGATGTGATATCAATGATATACAAGTGCAATATTTTGGAGTAGGAGTTAATTTAAATGGAGTCTCAACTAATTCATCAGTCTACACAAATAGTTTAGGGAATTATTCATTATTCACATCACAGATAGGAACTTATGGGTTAACACCAAATCTTGAAAATCCAACATATTTTAACGTCAATCCAAATCCAGCAAGTGTAAATATTTCTGCCATTGATAATTCAACAACTACTCAGAATTTCTGTATCACTGCAAATGGTGTACATCCAGATTTAGAAATTGTAATTGCTCCAATTGTTCCAGCAAGACCAGGTTTTGATGCCGTTTATAAAATTGTTTACAGAAACAAAGGAAATACAACTTTAAGTCAACAATATGGAATCAACTTTTTCTATGATGAGAATGTGCTAGATTTCGTGTCAACTACTTTTGCAACATCGTCAGTTGGATCAGGTTCTTTAAGTTGGGATTATGCAAACTTAAAACCATTTGAAAACAGAAGTTTTTATGTTACACTTAATGTAAATTCTCCCACAGAAACTCCAGCCGTAAATATTGGTGATGTTCTAACTTTAACCGCTTCAATTTTACCTTCAGCAGGTGATGAAAACACATTTGATAATTTGTTTCAATTCAATCAAACCGTTGTTGGCTCTTATGATCCAAATGACATTACTTGTATTCAAGGAGGTGTGGTTGCTCCGTCTTACATAGGACAATATCTTCATTATGTAATAAATTTTGAAAATACTGGAACATATCAAGCAGAGAATATTGTTGTAAAAACACAAATAAATCCTGCTGATTTTGATATTGCTACTTTACGTTTAATGGAAGCTTCTCACAATGTTGCAACGCGAATTAACGGAAATATAATAGAATTTGTTTTCCAAACTATAAATCTAGACACAGGTGGACATGGAAATATATTATTGAAAATTAAGACTAATGGCAATTTGCAAACAAGTGATATTGTAACTAACAAAGCTGATATTTATTTTGATTATAATTTTCCAATACAAACAAATTTTGCTAACACAACTTTTCAGGTTTTAAGTAATTCAATTATAACTATTGATAATTCAGTCGGTGTTTATCCTAATCCTGTAAATGATATGGTAAATATTAAAGCGAATACAGCAATTAGTTCTATTGAGATTTATGATGTTCAAGGAAGAATTGTCCATAAAAAAATTACAAATCAAAAAACAGAATCAATTGATGTCTCTGCTTATTCAAACGGAATTTATTTCTTAAAAATAAAAACCCAAGTAGGCGAAAAAGTAGAAAAAATAGTAAAGAAATAATAAATTTGATTGTTTGTTATAACCCTTCTAGCCTTCAAAAAACCAGAAGGGTTTCTTTTGTGAATTAATACTATTTGATAAGTAAGAATATTTAACTTTTTTACTACATAAAGCTAAATATTTAAAGGCTTAAGTCAAATTTAAAAGGTTTATTGGTGATTAATCAATTGAAATGTATATTAACTTTGCAATTTTATAGAATAATTAACGAAATGCCGTTCATTTTTCCTTTTTAATTAACAAGTAATTCAGTAATTTTGTGGGATTGATTAATTTACAAGAAAAACACCAATACTATTATGTCAAAAACGGCTACATTAGAAATAGATGGCAAAAAATATGAGTTTCCAATAATTGTTGGAACAGAAAATGAAGTTGCTATTGAAATAGGTACATTAAGAAGTGCTACAGGAGCAATTACAATTGACCCAGGATATAAAAACACTGGTTCGTGTAAAAGCGAAATTACTTTTTTAGATGGAGAAGAGGGAATATTGCGTTACAGAGGATATTCAATCGAAGAATTAGCAGAAAAAGCTGATTTTTTAGAAGTATCTTATTTGTTAATTTTTGGGGAATTACCAAAAAAAGCAGAGTTAGAAAAATTCGAAAACGATATAAGAAAGCATACGTTAGTTAATGAGGAAATGAAAAACATCATTGATGGTTTTCCGAAAACAGCTCATCCGATGGGTGTTTTAGCTGCTTTGACTTCTGCATTAACGGCTTTTAATCCAAAACCAGTTAATCCAAATAACGAAAAAGAAATGTATGATGCTGTTTGTAAAACAATGGCAAAATTCTTAGTAATCGCTACTTGGACTTACAGAAAATCTATGGGTTTACCTTTAAATTATTATGATAACACAAAAGGTTATGTAGAAAATTTCATGCGAATGATGTTTGAAATTCCAACACAACCTTACAAATTTGATAAAAAAGTAATTGATGCTTTAGATAAATTATTTATTCTTCATGCAGATCATGAACAAAATTGCTCTACTTCAACTGTAAGAATTGTTGGTTCATCTCATGCTGGATTATTTGCATCAATTTCTGCTGGAGTTTCTGCACTTTGGGGACCATTGCACGGTGGAGCAAATCAAGCTGTGTTAGAAATGCTAGAAGAAATTCATAACAATGGTGGTGATGTTGCAAAATATGTGTTAAAAGCAAAAGACAAAGATGATTCATTCCGTTTAATGGGGTTTGGTCATAGAGTTTATAAAAACTTTGATCCAAGAGCAACAATTATCAAAAAAGCAGCAAATGATGTTTTAGATGCTTTAGGCGTTGATGATCCATTATTAGATATTGCAAAACAATTAGAAAAAGTAGCATTAGAAGACGAATATTTCAAAGCAAGAAATTTATATCCAAATGTAGATTTCTATTCAGGAATCATTTATCGTGCTATGGGAATTCCTGTTGGAATGTTTACAGTTCTTTTTGCAATTGGACGTTTGCCAGGTTGGATTGCACAATGGAAAGAAATGCGTTTAAATAGTGAGCCAATTGGACGACCAAGACAAGTTTACACGGGTCATACATTAAGACCTTTTACTGAAGAGAAAAACAGATAATACCAAAACGGTTATAACTTCGTCCAAATTGTTTAGGCATACAAATAAATAATCCCATTTCGTTAATAAACGACATGGGATTTTTTTTATATTACTTAAAAAGGAATAATCGTCTTCTGAAATTATTATTTTTTATCTTTTAATGCGTCAATTTTTTCTTCCACCCAATCTGTAGCATCTTTTAGTTTGTCTTTTGTAGTTTTCAGCAAAATCAGATGCCTTTTCACCAACGCCCATTTTGGCTAATTTTTTTGTAGCATCATCTATAAGTCTTGGTCCTTTTTCTTTTAAATCACCCGCCAAATCTATTACTTCGTCGATAACATTTTCTGCCATATCTTCAAATTTATCACTTATACTGTTAATGTTCCTTTTGCTTTTCTAAAAAAGGATCCTAAAAAAACTTGAAATTCCCACAATTAATTTTTTATTTTTAGTTAAT
>JBLHNH010000020.1:0-30745 GCA_047622645.1 Flavobacterium sp. | reverse complement strand
GGTGAAACTTTGTCACCTTTAAAGAAAAGATCGTTTAAATCATCACCTTTATCCATTTCTTCAAAAGGTAAATCACCATTTTCTTTTCTTTCATATTTCTTAGTAAGATCTGACTTTAATCCTTCTAAATATGCTGTGAATTCAGCTGATAACTTTCTTATTTTTTCAACTTTTACTTTTTTCTCACCAAACTGTCCTGGTTGGTCAACTGCTTTTTGAGAAAGTTGAGCAAATGATGCTGTATTTCTTAGTTCAGCAACTGAATTTGATTCAACTATTTTATTATTTAAAATTCCAAAAGCCGATAATACTTCTTTCGACATATTTAATGCCAACATTGCGATGAAAACCAAGTACATTAGGTTGATCATCTTCTGTCTAGGGGTTAATTTTCCTCCTGCCATTTTGTGTTTTGTTAATTAGTTTTAATAAATTTTATTTAATAGATAAAACCAATTATCCTCTATTGCTCATTGCTGTTAACATTCCACCATAAACTGAGTTTAATGATGCTATGTTAGAAGTCATACTTTGCATTTGCTCTTTTAATTTAGATGCATTTTCAGCAATCTCTTTGTTAGCTTCAGCATTTCTGTTAGCACTTTCTAATTGTAATTTATACAAACTATTTAAAGATTCTAATTGAGAAGCTGCCATAGACATTTCTTGACTATATTTCTTTTGAGATGCAATTGAATCTACTGTAGGTGAGATACTTTTTGCTGCGCCTTCAAAGTTTTTAATACTGTTTGATAAGCTAGACATTAAATCTCCATCAATTTTAGCTTCTTTTAACATTGTATCAAGTTTTTGAGACAATAAACCTTGAGCTTCTGCTGGATTTTCTTGTTTCGCTTTTTTACCAGAAATTTCACCACCTGCTAATTCAGGATAAACTAGAGACCAGTCTAATTCGTTATCTACAGGTTCAAATGCTGATAATGCAAAAATGACAGCTTCAGTCACAAGACCAATAGTCAACATTACGTTTCCTGTTAAAGGACCTATTTCAAAGTGAATGATTTTGAATAAGGCTCCAACAATTACCACTGCTGCTCCCATACCGTAAGCAAAGTTCATCATTTTTTTACTTAAAATTGCCATAATAATTTTTTTTGTTAGTTAAGTTTTTTGTTAATTTAGTTTAGTTTAATATATAGTTTGATAATATTCTTATTGACCGGTAACTTTAGTTCCCATATAATCTTGTACTGTTCTGAAACCTATGTAACTTCTTGCAGAATCTGCATATTCGAAGTCACGTGTTGCATTTTGCAGGTTGTAAGCAACATCTTTCCAAGAACCACCACGAATTACTTTACGTTGATTTTTTCTGTCTGGAACATTTGGATTCATAGTAGAAACAAACTCATAAGCACCTGGATCGTAAGAAGTCTCAGTCCACTCAGAAACGTTTCCTGCCATATTATACAAGTTAAAGTTATTTGGCTCCATTGATTTAGCTTCAACAGTATAAAGAGCACCATCAGCTGCATAATCACCACGATTTGGTTTAAAATTAGCTAAGAAACAACCTCTATCACTATGAGCGTATGGACCTCCCCAAGGAAAAGTAGCAGATTGTATACCACCACGAGCAGCATATTCCCACTCAGCTTCAATTGGTAATCTGAATTGATTAATTAAATCTCTACCTTTTTTTGATTTGATATAAGAGTTCTTTTTTAAAGTTCTCCAAGCACAAAATGCTTTTGCTTGCTTCCAAGTCACACCTACTACAGGGTATTCACTGTAAGCTTGGTGCCAGAAATAATCATTATGCATTGGTTCGTTATAAGAATATGCAAAATCTTTAATCCAAACAGTAGTATCAGGATAAATTTCAACAGGTTCGGTTTTCTTTAAAAACGCTTTTCTTCCTTTTTGTTTTACTGCTTCATTTAAGTCAACTTCAGTATATCTAAATTTCAATTTAGCAACATCCATAGTTCTTAAACCATTATAAGATTCCGCAGCTGGTAAATACATTGAATCCATTACCTCAACATAATACTCATCTGGGTATTTTTGTGGGTCTTGAATCAACTTAATTTTTTTATTTAACTTTCTACCTGCATAGGGATCATCATCTGTACCAATACTATAATAGTTCTCATACATGTACTTATCATATGGAGACATCGTAGCAGGATCAGCATCATTAAAAGCGAAGTCACCAATACCACCACTACCGGTCGCTTGACCCATTTCGTCGGCTAATATTGCTAATCGCGTTCTAACAGTTGAATCCTTTACCCATTCGATAAATTGACGGTATTCAGAATTTGTAATCTCTGTTTCATCCATGTAGAAAGAACGAACAGTTACTGTCTTAGTTGGGGCATCTTGCGTATTAGCGGGGTCATCATCGGATTTACCCATAATAAACGCTCCACCAGGAACTAATGTCATACCATATGGCTTTTCAGGATGCCATTTTCTTCCTTTAACTCCTACAAGTTCTCCTTTATCTCCTCCTCCACAACTTGCAAGGATTGAAACAAATAACGAAAATACTATGAACTTCTTCATATAAAATTTGGGTTAAAATTTTTAATTTTTTCAGGGCGTAAACCTATTTATTTTAATTGACAAAAACAATACTTTATTAAAAAAATCACAAAATTTCTTTAATCTGTAACTTTATCATTGTCATAAAAAACGCAACTATTATTTATTTATTGTACTTAAATACTATTTTTTCTTTGAGCTTTCCACCATCTATTTGGAATCTCTTGTTGTGTTGCAAGAATATAATCTTCATTCGAACACGGCAACAGTGTATTTCTCTTTAATTTATTACTCGAATTTGTAAACGGAATCTCTATCCACCACCTTTCAGAATAATTACTCTTATAAAAAACCAATTCTTCATCTTCTATTGGTACGATATATTTTATAAAATCTTCTCTTGTACCTATTGGATATTCTTTAGACCTGTAATGATAACCTTCAATAAAATACCACATTACCTGGGAAATCAACACTGATTCTTCTTTAGAATTATTATGGTTGAATATACCAAAAGATGAAATCTTATCACTAATTCCAGAATATCTTGCTAATATACATATTTCTTTTCCATTAAAGCCGTTAGGAACAAAAGGATTTTTACTACCCGAATCACTAGACTTAACAGATCTCATATCAACACTAACGATATCAGCATCCCTAAACACTGGTTCTGCGATAGTTGTATTATGAGATACCTCGCCTAATCTATAAGCCTCAAAATATAATTTTTCAATTAAATCTATTTCTTCTTGTGAATTATAATAGGTTTGATAACCAATATTACAGTAATTAAATAAATTATTTGGTTCATCTACTATAATTTTTGTCAAATAAGAGTCTGCTGTCCCATTTTTTTCAACATTTTCGAAGTCAAATTTACTATCAACAGCAACAAGGTTTACCATTTGATCTAGGTTGTCATACGCCCTATACATTGCGTAAGTTATATCCTGACTACCTCCAATTACAATTGGTATAATTCTTTTTTTAATTAATTCCGCACAAATTGTTTTTACAACATAATATGTATCTTCAACTGTGCTTCCAGCTTTAACATCACCTAAATCATATATACTGGCATTCCAATTTCCAGGATACAAATTATAAAATTGCAATCTTATTTCATTCAAATCTTCTAAATTAGCTACAGAATTAGAGCCTCTATTATCTAAAACGCCAATAAACGCAATTGAGTCTTCTTTTAATATGGGTGTTTCTTGATTTGTGTTTAAAATAACTTTTTTACCTAGTGATTGATTAGATACTCTATGAATATCTATAACTAAATCGTCTGATAAAGGGTGTAAAAAATCAAACATCATACATTATTTCTTTTTTGCGGTAGTTTTTTTAGCAGGTGCTTTCTTTTTAGCAGGAGCCTTTTTCTTTGCAGGAGCTTTCTTCTCAATTAAATCTTTTACTTCTTCTAAAGTCATGGCAGCAGCATCAATATCTTTACTTAGCTCTATTTTAACTTTCCCTTTCAAGATAACACTTCTACCCCATCTTGCTTTTTCAACACGAATTCCTTCTTCTTTCCAATCGTGAATTACCTTATCTATTTCTTTTTGAATTTTATCTTTAATCAATTCATTCATGTCTGATTGCGATAATTTATCAAAATTGTATTTTTTATTAACATTGATGAACAATCCATTCCATTTGATAAAAGGACCAAAACGACCAACACCTTTTTGAATTGGTAATGAGTCATAAGTACCAACGGGAGCATCTGCTTCTTCTTTTTCGGCAATTAATTCTTTTGCTCTATCAAATGTTACATCTAATGGATCTTCGCCTTTTGGCAACGAAACAAACATTGTTCCAAATCGAATATAAGGACCATAGCGACCGTTATTTACCTCAACCTCTTCATCTTTGTATGTACCTAAGTTTTTAGGCAATAAGAATAATTTTAAAGCATCTTCTAAGTTTATGGTTCCAATATTTTGATCTGGACTTAAACTCGCGAATTGTTTTTCTTCGTCTTCAGCATCTCCAATTTGAGCCATCGGTCCAAATTTTCCTAAACGAACGGAGATTGGTTTTCCTGTTTTTGGATCTGTTCCTAAAATTCGTTCACCACTTTCCCTATCAGCATTTTCTTCAACATCGACAACATTTGGATGAAATTTAGAATAAAACTCATTCATCATGTTAGTCCAATCTATATTTCCTTCGGCAATTTCATCAAAATCTTGCTCTACTTTTGCAGTAAAGTTATAATCTAAAATAGCTGAGAAATTTTTAACCAAAAAGTCATTTACAATTGTACCAATATCTGTTGGAACTAATTTTCCTTTATCAGAACCAGTAGTTTCTGTAAGTACTTTAGATTTAACTTCACTACTTAATAAGGTAAATTGTGTGTATTTTCTTTCTGCTCCTTCTGAACTTCCTTTTTCAACATAATTTCTATTAATAATAGTTGAAATTGTTGGTGCGTATGTAGACGGGCGTCCAATTCCTAATTCTTCTAACTTCTTAACTAAAGAAGCTTCTGTATATCTTGAAGGTGGTCGAGAGAAACGCTCTGTTGCTTGAATATAAGTATTAGTTAATTTTTCATTTACTTTCATTGCCGGAAGCAATCCTTCTTGCTCTTCATCATCATCATCATTTCCTTCTAAATAAACTTTTAAGAAACCTTCAAATTTAATCACCTCACCACTTGCAGTAAATGTTTCATTATGATTATTAGCATCAATCTTTACGTTTGTACGTTCTAATTGTGCGTCACTCATTTGAGAAGCTAAAGTTCTTTTCCAAATTAAATCATACAATCTAGCTTGATCTCTTTCTACATTTACAGTATGTTGTGACATATCTGTAGGACGAATTGCTTCGTGAGCTTCTTGAGCCCCTTTACTTTTGTTCGTAAAACTTCTCGGCTTACTAAATTCTTTACCATAAGAACGGGTAATTTCATCTTTTGCAGCAGTCATAGCATCCTGAGAAAGATTAACACTATCAGTTCTCATATAAGTGATTAAACCGGCTTCATATAATCTTTGTGCAATTTGCATTGTGATTCCAACTGGCAAATATAATTTACGAGCCGCTTCTTGTTGTAAAGTTGAAGTTGTAAATGGTGCAGCTGGTGATTTCTTTGTCGGTTTAGTTTCTAAATCTGCAACTTTAAAAGATGAACCAATATTTTTCTTTAAAAAATCTTCTGCTTCTTTTTTAGTATTAAAGTTTTTTGGCAGTTTTGCTTTAAAACTTTTTCCTGCTTCTGTATTAAATTCCGCAGTTATACTGTATGTTCCAACTGAATTAAATTGTTGTACTTCTCTTTCACGTTCCACAATTAATCGAACAGATACAGATTGCACACGACCAGCAGATAAACCACCTTTTACCTTTTTCCAAAGAACAGGAGAAAGCTCGTAACCTACTAATCTATCTAAAACCCTACGTGCTTGCTGAGCATTTACTAAATTATAATTAATATCCCTTGGATTATCAATTGCTTTTAAAATAGCTGTTTTAGTAATTTCATGAAAAACGATACGTTTTGTTTTGCTTTTGTCTAGTTTTAATTCTTCTGCTAAATGCCAAGAAATAGCCTCTCCTTCTCGGTCTTCATCGGAAGCCAACCAAACCATATCGGCATTTTTAGCAAGTGTCTTTAGTTTGCTTACTAGGGCTTTTTTATCGGAAGAAACTTCATACTTTGGTTTAAAACCATTTTCTACATCAACTCCTATTTCCTTTGAAGGCAAGTCAGCAATGTGACCATAACTTGATTCTACTTGAAAATCTTTCCCTAGAAATTTCTCGATTGTTTTTGCCTTTGCAGGTGACTCAACGATTACTAAATTCTTTGCCATTCTGATTTTTTATTTGTCGCAAAAGTATGTGTTTTTTTTAAATTTTAAAATTTTGAAGGTTTTTTTATGTTTTTTTAAAATTATTTTTGAATATGTAATCACACTTTTGACACCAAATTTTAAAAAAATAGTTAAACTAATACTGTCAAGTTGTCATCTTTTATTTTTTAGTCTTATCTTTGCAATCCTATATAAAAGGAAATTGATTTTATGGAAAAAGTTATAGACGAAAGCAAGCAAGGAACTAACTTGGTTATTAATAAAAAAGAAGGAAACTCAAAAAAACTTTTTATTGAAAGTTATGGATGCGCCATGAATTTTTCAGACAGTGAAATTGTAGCATCTATTTTAAATGAACAAGGATACAATACTACTCAAATTTTAGAAGAAGCAGATTTAGTACTAGTAAATACTTGTTCTATAAGAGATAAAGCAGAACAAACCATACGAAAACGATTAGAAAAATACAACGCAGTAAAGCGTGATGTAAATCCAAAAATGAAAGTTGGAGTATTAGGCTGCATGGCTGAACGATTAAAAGAACAATTTTTAGAACAAGAAAAAATTGTTGATTTAGTAGTTGGTCCGGATGCTTATAAAGATTTACCTAATTTATTAAGTGAAGTTGAAGATGGAAGAGACGCTATTAATGTAATTCTTTCTAAAGAAGAAACTTATGGTGATATTTCTCCTGTTAGGCTAAACAGTAATGGTGTAACTGCTTTTGTTTCCATTACAAGAGGTTGTGACAACATGTGTACTTTTTGTGTTGTTCCTTTTACAAGAGGAAGAGAACGCAGTAGAGAGCCACAAAGCATTATTCAAGAAATACAGGATTTATGGGACAAAGGTTTCAAAGAAGTTTGTCTTTTAGGTCAAAATGTAGATAGTTATTTATGGTATGGTGGTGGATTGAAAAAAGATTTTGTAAAAGCATCTGAAATGCAAAAAGCTACTTCTGTTGACTTTGCACAATTACTTGAAATGTGCGCTATTCAGTTTCCTAAAATGCGTTTTAGATTTTCGACTTCAAATCCACAAGATATGCATGAAGAAGTTTTGCATGTAATTGCTAAATATCATAATGTTTGTAATTATGTTCATTTACCTGTTCAAAGTGGAAGTACTCGAATATTAAAAGAAATGAACCGTCAACATACTCGTGAAGAATACATGGCTTTAGTTGATAAAATAAAAATTATAATTCCGAATTGTACTATTTCGCAAGATTTAATTGCAGGTTTCCCTACCGAAACTGAAGAAGACCATAAAGAAACTCTAAGTTTAATGGAATATGTTCAATATGACTTTGGCTATATGTTCTCCTATTCTGAAAGACCAGGAACACTTGCTGCAAGAAAATTAGAAGATGATATTCCTGAAGAAGTAAAGAAAAGAAGGCTACAAGAAATAGTTGATTTACAACAAAAAATTAGTGAAACTAGAACGAAGCGATTTGTAGGAGAGATAGTTGAAGTTTTAATTGAAAAAGAGTCTAAAAAATCCAAATTAGAATGGAGTGGAAAAAACTCCGAAAACATGGTTACTGTTTTTCCAAAAGAAAATTATAAAGTAGGTGAATTTGTTCTAGTAAAAATTAGAGATTGTACTGGAGCAACTTTAAAAGGTGATGCAGTTGGTTATAGTGAATTCATGAACTAGTAAAAAAGATACTGAAAGAAATTCAGCATAAATATGGAAAGCATACAAAACATAAAACAACGCTTTGAAATTATTGGAAATGATCCCAAACTAAATCGTGCCATTGAAAAAGCCATCCAAGTAGCACCTACCGATATATCAGTTTTAGTAACTGGTGAAAGTGGTGTTGGTAAAGAAAGTCTTCCAAAAATTATTCATTCACTTTCGCATAGAAAGCATGGAAAATATATTGCAGTAAACTGTGGAGCAATTCCAGAAGGCACAATTGACAGTGAGTTATTTGGGCATGAAAAAGGGTCGTTTACTGGTGCAACTGGAGCTCGTGATGGCTATTTTGAAGTAGCTGATGGAGGAACAATTTTTCTTGATGAAGTTGGCGAATTACCCTTAACCACACAAGTTAGATTGCTTCGTGTTTTAGAAAATGGCGAATTCATTAAAGTAGGTTCTTCAAAAGTTCAAAAAACAAATGTTCGTATAGTTGCAGCAACAAACGTTAATTTGTTTGAAGCCATCGAAAAAGGAAAATTTAGAGAAGATTTATATTATCGTTTAAGTACTGTTGAGATTTCTTTACCTCCTTTAAGAGAAAGAAAAGACGATATTCATTTATTGTTTCGAAAATTTGCTTCAGATTTTGCGCACAAATATAACATGCCACCGATAAAATTGGATGAAAATGCGGCTCAATATTTAATGAAATATAGATGGAATGGAAACATTCGTCAATTGAGAAATGTTGCTGAACAAATTTCAGTATTAGAAACAAATAGAGAAATTTCATTACAAATAATTCATTCCTATTTACCAGAGAGCAGTTCAAATTTACCCGCATTAATAAAGGATAAAAAATCAGAAAATGATTTTAGTAATGAAAGAGAGATTTTATACAAAGTGCTTTTTGATATGAAAGGTGATTTGTCTGATTTAAAGAAACTAACACTTGACTTAATCAAAAACGGAAATTCAAACGTTCAAGAAGCAAACAAAGGTTTGATTCAGAAAATTTATGGAAAGTCCGAAGAAAATAAAACTACTTTTGATGAAGAATTAAGATTAGAGATGATTCCGTCTAAAGAAAATCAAATCGAAGAACAATATGAAGATGTTGATGATGATGATGATGATGACGATGATGATGAAAACTACCTTTTTGCAGAAGCAATAGAAGAAGAAGAAACATTGAGTCTAGAAGCAAAAGAAATAGAATTAATTAAAAAATCTTTAGAGAGAAACAAAGGAAAAAGAAAAGCTGCAGCTGATGAGTTAGGGATTTCCGAAAGAACATTGTACAGAAAAATAAAGCAATACGATCTTTAAAATTTAGATTTAAAATGAAAAAAAAATATTATATATTCTTGGTACTTCTTTCAATTTTATTAAATGGTTGTGGTGCTTATAATTTTACAGGTGCAAAACCTATTGAAGCCAAAACGTTTCAAGTAAATTATTTTGCAAATAATGCAGACCTAATTCAACCTGGAATTGAAAGAACTTTTACTTTAAAATTACAAGATTTAATCCAAAATCAAACTAATTTAAATCTAACAAATACTGGAGGCGAATTATTATTTGAAGGTGAAATAACTGAATACAGAATTACTCCAATGACTGCAACTGCTGATCAAACTGCAGCTCAGAACAGATTAACAATCTCTATAAATGTTAGATACACAAACAGAAACAAAGAAGAAGATAATTTTGAAAAACGTTTTTCTTTCTATGATGATTTTGATGGAAACTCGCAATTAACTGGTTCGCAATTAACAAAATCATTAGACGTAATTTTTGATAGAATTACACAAGATGTTTTTAATGAAGCGTTAGCTAAATGGTAAAAGTAATTTAAATTGAATATAAGTAAAATAATATATCTATTAAACAATCCTGATGCCGTTGATGAAAATCAAACTATGGCACTAGAAACTATTTTAAATCAATATCCTTATTTCCAAGGTATTCGTGCTTTGTATTTAAAAGGCTTATATAATTTAAATAGCTACAGATATAATTTTGAATTAAAAAAAACTGCAGCACACACAACTGATAGAAGTATTTTATTTGATTTTGTAACTTCAGAAAATTTTAAAACCGTTAACACGGAGGTAATTGAAAGGCAACAAAAAGAAATTAATGAAATTTTTGTTGGAAGTTTTGAAATCTTAAATCCTAAAGCATTACAAAATAATATCGAACTAGAAGAATTTAAAGCTTCAAATGAAAAAAGCGCAGAATTTTTGTCAGAAATTGAAGAAAAACTAGACTTAAATAAGCCTTTACATTTTGATTCTCAAGAAAAACATTCGTTTTCAGAATGGTTACAATTGACAAAATTTGCACCAATCGAAAGAGAAACTGAAGAAATTGAAGAAAATTTTCCTAAAGAAAAAAAGAAAAAACTAGACATTATAGATAAGTTTATTGAAACTAATCCAAAAATCGGACCTCTTAAAGAAACATCTGTAAACACTGCTATTATTGAAAAGGTTTCACAAGAACCAACCCATTTAATGACAGAAACATTAGCCAGAATTTACTTGGAACAAAAGAAATATAAGAAAGCAATTCAAGCTTATGAGATATTAATTTTGAAATATCCAGAAAAAAGTATTTTCTTTGCAAACCGAATAAAAGATATAAAGGATTTACAACAAAATAATTAATTATGGGATTTACAGGTTTTTTAATAGCAATTACAATAGTATGTTTTCTATTAATACTAGCAATTATGGTACAAAACCCTAAAGGTGGAGGATTATCTTCTTCTTTTGGAGGTACACAACAAATAGGTGGTGTTCAAAAAACTACAGACTTTTTAGATAAAAGTACTTGGTATTTAGGAATAGCGCTAATCGTTTTAATTTTCTTATCAACATTAAGTTTTGAAAATGGTGGAGTTAATGGTTCAAAAATCGTAAGCGATAGCGAAATAAGTGCTCCAGTAGTTCCAACTACACCAGCTCCAAATGCTCAACCAGCAAATGAAGCTGCTGCAACTCAAGCAAACGATACTACTAAATAAAAATTTAGTAACATTATAAAAATGCCAGCCTGTCAGTGCTGGCTTTTTTTTTGCAGTAAAAGTGTCATAAATAACGTTTGGCACAATTTCTGAAATTTATAAAACAACAATTTAAAAATATTAAAAACATAAAAATATGTCATTAAACATTAAACCACTTTCAGATCGAGTAGTAATAGAGCCAATGGCTGCAGAAACTACAACCGCTTCAGGATTGATTATACCTGACACTGCAAAAGAAAAACCTCAAAAAGGAACTGTAGTAGCAGTTGGAAACGGTAAAAAAGATTACACAATGACTGTAAAAGTTGGCGACACAGTATTGTATGGTAAATATGCTGGTACAGAATTAAAATATGAAGGTAGTGATTACCTAATCATGAAGGAAGAAGAGATTTACGCAATTATTTAAGTAATTATTAAATAGAAATGAATTGTCGTTCGACTTTGGTCAACGGATATTAAATAAATTACCATTAGGCTATGACCAATGGACAAAAAAACAAAACAAAATGGCAAAAGATATTAAATTCGACATAGAAGCTCGTGATGGCTTAAAAAGAGGTGTAGATGCTTTGGCAAATGCAGTTAAAGTTACTTTAGGACCAAAAGGAAGAAATGTTATTATTAGCAAATCGTTTGGTGGACCAACAATTACTAAAGATGGTGTTGCCGTTGCAAAAGAAATTGAACTATCTGATCCTTTAGAAAACATGGGTGCTCAGATGGTTAAAGAAGTTGCTTCAAAAACTAATGATTTAGCTGGAGACGGAACAACAACTGCAACAGTTTTAGCTCAAGCTATTGTTAAAGAAGGTTTAAAAAATGTAGCCGCTGGTGCAAATCCAATGGATTTAAAAAGAGGAATTGACAAAGCAGTTGAAGCAATCGTTGAAGATTTAGCAAAACAATCGCAAACTATTGGAAATTCTTCTGAAAAAATAAAACAAATCGCTTCAATTTCGGCGAATAATGATGAAACTATTGGTGAATTAATCGCTACTGCTTTCAACAAAGTTGGAAAAGAAGGTGTAATCACTGTTGAAGAAGCAAAAGGGACAGATACATACGTAGATATTGTTGAAGGAATGCAATTTGATAGAGGATATTTATCTCCTTACTTCGTAACAGATGCTGATAAAATGATTGCTGAATTAAATAATCCTTATATATTATTATTCGACAAAAAAATATCAAACTTACAAGAGTTGTTACCAATTCTTGAACCAGTTGCGCAATCAGGTAAACCTTTATTAATTATTGCAGAAGATGTAGATGGTCAAGCATTAGCAACTTTAGTAGTAAATAAATTAAGAGGTGGATTAAAAATTGCTGCAGTAAAAGCTCCAGGTTTTGGAGACAGAAGAAAAGCAATGTTAGAAGACATCGCTATTTTAACTGGTGGAACAGTAATCGCTGAGGAAAGTGGTTATTCATTAGAAAATGCTACTTTAGAAATGTTAGGTACTGCCGAAAATGTTTCAATTGACAAAGACAACACTACAATTGTAAACGGTGCTGGTTCTAAAGAAAATATTAAAGCAAGAGTAAACCAAATTAAAGCTCAAGTTGAAACTACAACTTCTGATTATGATAAAGAAAAACTACAAGAAAGATTAGCTAAACTAGCTGGTGGAGTTGCAGTTTTATATGTTGGAGCTGCTTCTGAAGTAGAAATGAAAGAGAAAAAAGACAGAGTTGACGATGCGTTACACGCAACAAGAGCTGCTGTAGAAGAAGGAATTGTTGCTGGTGGTGGAGTTGCTTTAGTTAGAGCAAAAGCTGCTTTATTAAAAATAAAACCAGAAAACGCAGACGAAGCAACAGGAATTCAAATTATAAACAGAGCAATCGAATCTCCATTAAGAACTATTGTTGAAAATGCAGGTGGTGAAGGTTCTGTTGTAATTGCAAAAGTGTTAGACGGAGAAGGTGATTTTGGTTTCAATGCCAAAACTGGCGAATATGTTCAAATGCTTAAAGCTGGAATTATTGATCCTAAAAAAGTAACACGTGTAGCCTTAGAAAATGCAGCTTCAGTTTCTGGAATGATATTAACGACAGAATGTGCTCTAATAGACCTTAAAGAAGATGCTCCAGCTATGCCAATGGGCGGTGGAATGCCAGGAATGATGTAATTTTAAAAAAATAAATAAAAAATAAAATCCGACAAGAAATTCTTGTCGGATTTTTTTTATATTTATAAAAAATTTTGTCTAATGTATAAAAACTATTTCCTACTGGCTTTTACATTTCTTTTTTTGACTACAAATGCTCAAGAACAAGATAACCATAAAGCAATAACTAAATCTATTAATGAATATTACAGCTTAGCAAGCGAAAACATTCATTTACACTTTAACAAAAGTGTTTACTTAACCAACGAAACCATTTGGTTTAAAGGTTATGTGATTGATAAAAAATCAAACGGATTAAATTACTCAACCACCAATGTTTATGTTAGAGTTTTAGACAGTGACAAAAATGAAATTATTTCAAAACTATTTTTATGCAGTAATGGAATTATAATCGGCCATATAAAACTTAACGAAACCTATTCTTCTGGAACATACTATATTCACACATACACAAACTTCATGAATAATTTTGAAGAAGATGAATCTTCAATTTTTCCTGTTGAAATAATAAACACCAAAGACAGTCCCAAAACAAATAACAACAACTCTTTAGATAATGAATCGATTAGTCTTGGTATTGAAGGTGGAAAATTAGTATTTGATTGTGACAATACAGTAGGCGTTCAAATAAAAGACTGCAGTGGAAAAGGAGTAAAATTGAGTAACATTAAAGTTTATGATTCAAAAAATAGTTTAATAAATCAATTTGCCACAAACGAACAAGGTTATGGTAAGTTTGATATTTTAAAAACAAAAAGCGAACAATATAAAATTGTAATAGAACAAACTATCGGCAATATTGAAAAAAACCTTCCTATAGTTACTACTGAGGGCATTTCAATGAGTGTAAATAACTATTCTGATGAAAACAAAGTGTTCATAAAAATCAAAACCAACAATTACACTTTAAACAAAAATAAAGACAAAAATTACACATTAGTAATTCAAAAAAACGACAAAGCAAATCTAATAGATTTCTATTTTAAAGGTTTATCAAATGATATTATTATTGACAAAGCAGCTTTGTTTAATGGCATTAATATACTAAGAATTCTAGACGAGAATAATAATGCAATAGCTGAACGAATGATTTACAATCATATAAAAAAAACATCAACTATTGTTTTAGAAAAGAGCCGCATAAACAAGGATACATTATTGGTAAAAGGACATCTAAAAGATAAAATTGCTAATTTTAGTATTAGTGTACTTCCAACAGAAACTATTTCTTCTTTTGAAGAAAATGCCATTACATCTCAATTAAATTTCAACTCCTATTTGACAACTAAATTAGAAAGCAATTCTTATTATTTTAAAGACTTTAACCGCAAAAAACAATTTGAATTAGATTTAGTTTTATTAAATCAAAACGCATTAAAATACAATTGGAACAACATACTTACAAATAAACCAACAATCAAATATCCTTTTGACGTTGGACTAACTATTGAAGGAACATTAAATCAAACCATTTCCAACAAGGATAAATACAGCGTGGTTTTGTCCTCTATAGCAAACGGGATCAATCTTACTGGAAAAATAGATGAAAAAAATAATTTTGTGTTTGAAAATATTGTAGCAACAGATTCAACAGCTTTTTTCATTTCTTTATTGGATAATAAATCTAAATATCAAGCTATTAAACTATATTCTAAAGTCTCAAATAATAAAAATAGATTTTTAAAATCCCTGCCTGAAATAAAAATAAAATGTGAAAACACAACTTTTTCTCCTTTAACAGAATACAATTCTGATTTTCCGTATTTGGCAAATACAACAGTTTTAAGAGATGTCATAATTACTGAGCAGGTAGAGTTAAAATTAGAGAACACTAATAACTTCTTAAACAGAGGTGGCGCACAAGGTTATAAAATCGACCAAAACAAAGCAGATTTATATTATGATGTAATTGGTTTTATTCAATCCCATGGTTTTGATGTAAAAACAGTTGGAGGCTCAGTGTTAATTACCAGTAGAACAGCTAATTCGTTTAGTGGTTCTCTTTCTCCCTCAATATTTTTAGACGATGTTCCTTTGGGAAGTTTAGATTTAATATTGAATATGAATTTAAGTACAATTGATGAAATTTATATAAACAAAAGAGGGTTTGGAACAGGAATGTCATCTCCTAGTGGAACTATTAGAATTTACACAAAAAAACAATTTGGTGGTATTGCAAATGACAAAACAAATTCAAAATCATTGACAATAAAAGATGGTTTTCAAAAGGAGATTCCTTTTAAAAACCCAACCTATTCTTATTATGAAAATCAAGCCTTTAAAAAATACGGAACCATAAACTGGATTCCAAATTTATACACGAATACAAGTGGTGATTTTGAGTTTACTATTCCGATTTTAAATCAAAAAAGCGTCTTAGTTAACATTCAAGGAATTGACAATGAAGGTAATTTTTATTATGAGAATATTGTAATTGATGTAAATTAAAAAAAACCGATAAATAAATTCTTATCGGTTTTATCAATGTAACTAAATAAACAGAATGCAATTAAGCTTACTGTTATATAAATGCTAAAAATTAACTTGCATTTGCAGTACAACCATTCCTTTTCTATCAGTTTGGGTTAATTTATTAGTTATAACATCAAGGTTTTCGGATATAGAACGGTTTTGGTACCCTAAAGTAACTTTTGGCCCTAAATTATTTTTAAAATAATAATTCAATCCTAATTCGTACATTGTCATTGGTTCATCTAAAGCTTCTAAAGCAGCAATCTCTGTAGATGCAAACATTTGAAAACGACCTGTTTTTTTTTCATTAGAACTTTTTCCAAATAAATAACCTACTTGGGAGTAATAAATATTGCCCGTACCTACTCCAATAAATCCATTACCAGAATTAGAATAATTGGCGTTTGGTTTTGCTGGGTTTGGTGTTGCAATTGTACGTATATAATTTTTACCATAATTACAGTTATTAAATGCACCATATAATGTTAATGCGTTACCTTTTGAACTTAGTGGTGCTTCATAAAAGGCATCTGCTCCAAAAACTTTCATATCGTCAAATTCTGTTACAGTAGGGTCTATTAAAGATTTATGCCACATTGCTTTAGATTGAATCATATAACCAATTCCTAAATTGAATACTTTTTTTGTCCCAAGATAAGTACCCTTATTAAATGGTTCTGCTGTTGATTCTGTTTCTAAAAAATGATAAGTTGTCATAGCACTATATTGAGCCCTAGGCGTATTAGAACTTACAGAAGAATTAACTCCAACTACAGAATTATTTACATAAGGGTTTGTTATAGCAAATCTATAACTAAGTTTTTTTATTAAACCTTTAGCATAAACACTTAAATTTCTATTTCCAAATGTTGAAGAAATGTTAATATTCTGTTGATATATAGGAGTATCTAAGGTTAATTGGCATGAAGAACTTTGAGCTGAATATCTTGTGGTACCTGCACCCCAACCTGTTAAACCACCACCAATATGCAATTTATCATTAAAATGATATTCACCTAACAAATCTAAGATTGCTAATTGTGCACTCGGAGCATTGCTAGCAAAATTAATATTATTTTGACCTATTTGAACGTGGAAAAATATGTTTTCTGTTAACATTCCTAATGCCTGTAAACGTAATCTACGAATTACAATATCTTCTGAGTGGTCTACAATATTAGTACCGATTGCACTATTAGGATTTAACTCTGTATAACGTGCCCATATTTGTGTGTTCATGCCAAACTTAATATATTGTTTACCGTCTTCACTTAGATTTAATACAAATGGTTTTTTCTTGTCATTTTGTGCTTCTAATTTTAGAATTCCAAAAAAAGAAACTAGTAACAAAACCAAAACGTGTTTTTTTAAATATTTCATTATTATTTATTTAAAATTTATTTATTTTTTCTACTTGATAACGGATGATCTGAAAGAGACTTGTGGTCTTCTAATCCAACAATTTGAACCGTACTATTCTCATGAGCTTCATAATCATTTTTAAAATGTTCTAAATTTTCCATTACAGAGTGATCTACTAATTTAGTTTTCTTCAAATCAATAGTAACATTAAATCCAGGAGGAATAGCATCTAACTTTCTTTTTACACCTAAATAATTGGTAAAAATAGCTGCTTTATCAATTTCAACTAAGTAATTATTTCCTTCAAAAGAAACCAAAGTTGGTGCTTTAAAGAAAGAAGAAATTGGTGTTCCATTAAATAGATGTATTATCATTTTTAAAACAATACCAGCTGCAATTCCAACTAATAAATCTTCAAATAAAGTAAAGAAAATTGTTACCAAGAAAATAGCCAATTGTTCTTTTCCAATTCGAAAAGTATGAATAAATTCTTTTGGATGAGCTAATTTAACACCTACTGTGATTAACATGGCTGCTAAAGCTGCATTTGGAATCATTTCTAATACAGGTGAAGCAACTAATACAAACAACAAGATAAAAACCCCATGAAAAAAGTTAGCCCAACGAGTTTGTGCTCCATTATTTACATTTGACGAAGAACGAGCCACTTCAGAAATCATTGGTATACCTCCTAAAAATGCTGCAAATGTATTTCCGATTCCAACAGCAATTAAATCTTTATTCATATCAGATTTACGTTTGAATGGATCCATCAAATCAATTGCTTTCACTGTTAAAAGTGATTCTAACGAACCTACTAAAGCAAACATGATTACATATTTTATAAAAATTCCTGTTTGAGAAATACCATCAAAACTAGCATTAAGGCCTAATGAATCCACAAAATTTCCAATTTTAACTAAAGCATAAGCTGGTTCAGTTTCTTTAAAGTGCATAAACAATTCACATGGAATTGCAAACAACAACACTACTAAAGGTGCCGGAATCATTTTTATATTTTTGTTTTTAATATATGGCCAACCCATCATAATGGCTAAACTTACAATTCCAATTAAACTAGCTTTTGGATCTAAATTCATAATGAAATTTGGAATATTAGCCAATAATTCTAAAGGTCCTTTCCCTTTTCCTAAAGCTGGATTATCGTTTAATAAAACCGGAATTTGTTTAGCAATAATTATAATTCCAATTGCCGCTAACATTCCATGAATGGCAGAAAGCGGAAAGAAATCGGCTAATTTTCCTAATTTAAAAACTCCAAATAAAATTTGAACTACACCAGCAACAACCATTGCTCCTAAAGCTAATTTCCAACCCAATATATCATCTCCTTGACCAAATTCAGCCACAGAACCAGCAACAATAACAATTAAACCAGCAGCTGGCCCTTTAATCGTTAATCTTGAACCCATTATGAAACTCACAAAAATACCACCAATTATAGCGGTTAATAAACCCATAACTGGAGGGAAAGCTGATGCTTTTGCAATACCCAAACTTAAAGGCAATGCCAACAAGAAAACGATAAAACCCGAAATAGCATCTGCTTTAAAATTCTCTCTCAATCCTGCTAAACCATCAGCAGGTATATATTTTTTAATACTTTTATTCATCTTATTTTATGATTATTAGATTTCGGATAATAGATTTTTAAATTAAAATCTAATCCCTATTGATTTTTGAAATTGTTATTGAATTGATTTTGTATTATGAAGAACGATAAGGTAATTCATGATACGTTTTGATGTGAGGACCAAGAAATAATCGAGTATAAATTCGAATTCCGGCAATTCCAGAAACGATAAAACTTGAAGCTATAAAGAAAGCTAGCATCACTTGATTACTTTCAATATGACTAAAGATTAAATCTTCCCCAATGAATGTGGTTGTAATCGGAAAACCAGTTACACCTAGAGCTGCTAATAAAAAGAAAAAGGCAAATTTTGGATGTTCATAGACATGACCTAAATACTGATTTAAGTTTACGTTAGATTCCATCTTTTTTAACTTTAATAACGCCAAGTAACCCACTATTCCGGCCACAATAATTCCTGATAAATAGACAAGTAATTCCGAAAAATCTACTTTTTCATTAAATACTATTGCTAAAGCAATCCAAAAGTGATTAAGCACTATAAGAACCCAAGCCACAAATGGACTTTTTCTTTCTGAAAAGGCTTTGAAAACAAATAACAATCCAATGAAAGCAAATAATTCAGGTAGAATATTTAGAAACCTTAAAGGAATTGATGCTTTAAATTCAAAAAGCAAAATACCTAAAAGAAATGTTGGAATAAATACTAAAATCAAACGTTTTAAATTTAAAAAGTCTAATGATTTTCCTAAAGTTTTTAAAGGTCTCCAAAGCACAAAATTCATAAATTGTTCTAATTTAAATTCTTTTAAACTCCATATATAAAGTGCATATTCTATACGTTTTGGAAACGTATTTTTGATACCTCTTGCTTTGGGTTGAAAATTGTAAAATTGCTCACGAATCATATAACTTACTACTGATGGTGAAACCAATAATTGATAGGTTCTTAAAAAAGCATTTCCGGCAAAATGAAACAAAGCTAAAGTCTCTAAACCTAGTGCGACTTCTATAAAAATTAAGCCAATTTGAGAAATAGAACTATAAGCAACTTGACTTTTTACAGACGATTGTACTTTCGCCATATAAGCAGCCATAATACTTGTAGTTAATCCCATTAAACCAATTGCAATTCGCATAGAAGTTTGATGTTCCCAAAAAGGAAAAGTACGCAACATTAAGAAAACACCTAAATGTACAGAGAGTGAACCATAGAAAATAGCACTCGATGGTGTTGGTCCTTCCATGGCTCTAGGCAACCAAGACGAAAACGGAATTTGAGCCGATTTTGCAGCGGCAGCTAAAGCTAACGAAAGCGCAATAAATGTTCCTATTAAAGTATGATTTTGCAAATGTTCATTAACCAATTCAAAATTATTCATTTTCATGAAGGTTATGTTTTCATGAAACAAATGGTGACTCGCCCACATGGCTAATATCATTCCGATGTCTCCAATTCTATAAATTGAAAACACTTTGAAGGCATTTTTAACAGGCAAATAACGCTCTCTATAAAAAGCAATTAACAAGAAAGATGAAATTCCAATGATTTCCCAACCAATGAAAAGGGTTTCAAAATTTCCTGATAAAATGGCTAAATTATACCCAAAAAAGAAAAACAAAACCGTGTTAAAAAAACGTTTGTATCCTTTTTCTCTGTGTAAATAATAACGGCTATAAGTAGTAATCATTGAAGTTAAAAGTGCTCCAATAAACAAATAAACAGCCGATATTTTATCAAAATAAAAATCAATAAAAAACTCGTAATGATCTGTTTTTAATAATGTAGCTTCGTTTAAGTTTAAATGATTTGCTCCATCAAAGATCCAAAAAATAATAAATATAATTAAAGCAATTAATTGTATAAAAACGGTTCCAAATGCTACCCAAGAAATTAAAGATTCTTTTCTTTCTGGCAACAATAAACTTATGATAAAACCTAGTAAAGGTAAGGCTATAAAAAACTGTAATAATTCGTTCATAATTTCTTAATTTAGTATTCCAATTGGAAGGTTCTCAACAATAGTTTCAGCTAATTTTAATTCATCTGAAATTGTAATTGTTTCTTGTTGAATTGGATTATATATTTCGAAATTTCCTCCTTGAAAATGATATAATTCTAAAGTTTCAGGATGCACAACAACTAATTTTACCCATTCGTTTATAAACCATTCATAAGTTGCTGGACTTTTAGTAATAGCATATTTTACTTTTTCAGGAAAATGCTCCACTATAACTAACAATCGAATAGGATCATGTACTTCAATCATCTGACTGGGTAAACCTGGACGTAAATCGCCGTCAATTCCATTTGCAACACCAATCAATCCCATGACATTATGAGGCAATTTACTTCCTGCACCTAGTTTTTGATTGTCAACTCTAGAAAAATAATATTCCAAATTAATTCCACCACCAACAGGCGCAACAGCACCTAGAATTCCGGCCAAATAATCACCCGAAGGATCAATGGTATAATCATAAGAATTCATAAAAGAACGTCTGTCTAAAAACATGTGTTTCGATAAACTTCTTCTTCCAACAATACACATTGCATTGGTTGCGTGATTTAATTCTGGACGTGGTTCAAATAAAGAAACCGAACGTCTTTTAATGCTTTCATGTACTTTTTTAAGGGATTGAGTAGAATCTACAGTATCAAATCTACGAGAACGCTCTTTGGCATTATTATCTAAAGCAGCTTCAAAAACTATAGCATTTTGTTGGTGTAAATTTTTATTGCTTTCTGACAAACTTTCTTCTTGATAAAAAGTAATTTCATCACGAGTGGTATCATGTAAAGCAGGTAAAAACTGTGTTTCATTTGGAATCACAATACCTCTTTGTACTAAATTTTTTCTAACTTCTGGGTGATTAATAGCGAAACAAGCGACAGTTGCGTTAACGGAACTTGGTCTTCCACAACAAGCACCACAATCGTAACCTGCATAATGTGTATTGTTTACACTTGTTGCACCATGACCTACTAAATAAACAATAGGAGCAAAGTTATCGACCAAACCGTTACTTTTTAATAAACCTTCTACCCTATTTGACATTTCCTCAACGGTGAAACCTACTTGCAAGTTATCAACTCTATCAGTAACATCTTTATTTTCGATATGCAGTTTAGATTTCTTATTCAAATGCTTAAAAGATGAACTCGTAGCGGGTGTCATTCTTGGCTGAAAAATATTTAAAAATAATTTCACAGCTGCCGAAAAACCTAACGTTTGAGAAATTATCCAGCCAAAAAACAACGAATGAGAGCGTTTATGATAATGTAAATCTTTAGCGTGTTTTTTCTTTCTATATTGTTCTTTTACTAAAAAAGTTGGCGTCATTGGAGCTGGACAAAGTTTTGTAAAAAACTTTCCATCAACCGGTTGATAATAAAATTCGAAATTAAAAAAAGCAGCTGTTCCAAATGTTACTGCATTTTTGTCTAAATGCTCAATATGTCGTCTAAAAGAACATTCTCTGTCATCCATACAAAAGAAAGCTTGAAAACTTGGTGTAACTTTTTCGTTTAACGGTTTATGTTGTTTAACAGTAACTAACACTTGATCATACAAAGTCCATTCAAAAGCCTGTTGCCATAACGATAAAACTTCAAAATGTTCATCAGCCTCAACTGATCTAAATAAATCTTGAGGTTCAGCTTGAATTCTACTTGCTAAAGGCGCCCAATTTTCTCCAAATTTCTTATCTAAAGTATCAATTTCAAGAAGTAATTCGAAAATAATAAGCTCTTCTAAAGTAATTGATTTTTTGTCTAAAAGTGAAGTTGGATTACTTTCTAAAGTTGCCACCATTCCACTCCAACCAGGGTGAGAAAACTGTTGGTCAAAAATATAAGTTTCATAAAAACGTTCATCACCAACTACAATTTTTAACAAATCGGTTATTGTAGCTTTTTCTTCAAGTAATCTCTTAGCACGCTTTGTGCTGAAAAAACCAGAAAAACTAATGCGTTCTAATTCACTAATTGATGACAAAAACCCTTTGTCATGAATAGGAAAAGACCACATAGCGATTCCTTGATCTAAATAACTACAAAGCACTCTAAACAAGGTACTATGGGTAGATTTATCTAAATTTATAGCATATTGTGATTTCCAATGCGAACGTAAACTTCCAATTCTTGGACTTATAGATTCATCATATTGTTTTTTAAGCATTTTATCTAACCATAATGAAACATTTTCGTTTCCTTTATTTTTAGTTATAACTTGATTTAAAACAGAAGCACTAATTTCGTTTTTGTGGAATCTATTTCTAAAATCTTCAACAGACAAATAGGTTTTATAGCCAAATATTTTTGAAGATTCTTGCAAAGCATCAAAAAAGTGTCTGTCTTGAAAAGCATGCAATGTATTGTGATGTACAAAGTCTTTTAATGGATTTTGTGCAGGTAAATAATGGGTTAAGTGATGAAGAACATGATGTTCGTCAAAACTTATAGTTGAATTATTCATTTTTTGAATGAAATAAGATTAATACATAAGTGAATCATTTGTAATTAAACAAATGAACTAAAAAATTATGTACTAAATAAAATGCAGTTTCCAATTGCAAAACAAATCATACAAAGGAAGTTTCTGATTTGTTTTATGGAGATTATTGGTATTTGAATTTGTTCCAGAATCATATTTTAATTCAAGAAAATTATCCTGAAAAGAATAATCATCACAAAAATTTATTTCTATTTCAAATTCTGATTTCTCTGACTCATTATACACCAAATCTTTATCTTCTATACCTGAAGAAGTAAATGTTGGAGATTGTTTATGATCAAAATTAGAAAAAATTGTTTTAGTCTCTAATCTAAAAGAATTTTGTTTTTGGGCAAAAGAATACAATGCAAGCATTAATGCCAACATTGAAATTATACAAATTAGCTTCTTGAAACTGTTTTTAATTATATTCACTTTTACTTCTTTATACCTAACGAATGTATAACAAAAAACAAAGATAAAAATTAATATTACCTTAATTTTATAAAAAAGTCCCAAAATATATTTTTGGGACTTTTAATAATTATTTTACATTCTTACGTACTGACAACAACTGTGCATCTCATCATAAACTTCATCAGAAGCTTTGACTAAGTCTGTGTCGTGACCAACATTTGCAATTGCCGTTGCAACATCTTCTTTCGTGCATTTATTTTCATCGATAATTACATGAATATCTTGACAATCTACGTGCCATTCTGCACTCTTAACTCCTTTTACAGAAAAAGCAGCTTTTTCTATACGCTTTTCGCACATCTCACAATTACCTAAAGCTTTTATGATTACTTCTTTGTTTTTACTTTTCTTAACGGCTTTGTCTTGTGCATTCATTGAAAACCCTACAAATGAAAGCAATACTACTAAAATTAATTTTTTCATGATTTATATTTTAATTAAAAATTTATTATTTGAATCTATCTTTTTAAAACCTTAATACTATTTAATTTTAAATCTTAAACCTACATAATACATCTGACCAAAAACCGGTCCATAGATCATACTACTATCAAAATAAGCGCCAAAAGGATCATTTGCTCCAACAATTGCGTTATTTTGTTTGTAATTTCCAATATTTTCTCCTCCAACATATAGTTCAAACGTGCTAGAAAATGTTCTTGTTATTTGGGCATTTACAACTCCGAAAGCTTCTCCAAATTCATCTAATCGATATTGAGGTACATTACTTGATGTGATTGGTAAACGTTGTTTTCCTAACCAATTATAAGTGGCATCAAACCTCCATTGTTGTCCTTTGTCTAAAATATGTGTTTCATATGCTAAGTTCGCAAAAAATCTATTTTTAGCTTGTAATGCTTTTTGAAGATTTCCAACAATATAATCTGTGTTAACGTCATAATACTTATAAGCCGTTTTAAAGTTTAAATGTTTTTTCAATTCAATACTAAACTCTACTTGAAAAGAATTAGCAACACTTTTCCCTTCTAAATTGTAAAAAACAACTTGTTGAGGACTAAAATCGACATCAACAACAGCTTGGTTTTGAAAATCGGTTCTATAATAATCTAAAACGATTCCTGAATCTTTTCCGAATAATTTGAAATTTTGAATAAAACTCAATCCATAATTCCATGCAATTTCTGGATTTAAACCATATAATTTTCCATCATTATTTAATATTGAAAAACTTCTACTCGAAGCTAAAAGTTGTTGGTTTTCGGCAAAAATATTAGCTGCTCGTTTACCTCTTCCTATTGAAGTTCTTAAAACAGCATCTTTCCAAGGATTATATCTAATGTGTAATCTTGGTGTCACAAACGTACCTAAACGGTTGTGATTGTCAACACGAATACCGGCAACGACTTGAAAGTTATCTAAATTATCATAATCATATTCAAAAAAAGCACCAACTGAATTGTCGATTCTAGAAAAATCTTTTGAAAAATTAACTTCTACAAATTCTTTGTATTTGTCATAAGTAAAATTAACTCCAGTTGTAAATTTGTTTTTAGTATTTGTGATTATCGAACTGAAAAGTAAATTAGAATAAAGACTTTTTTGATCAATATTATATTGATTTAAACCAAAATAAGACTCTTGATTGTGCGATTGAAATGAATTTTGAAAACCGATACTTTGATAAGGCATATCTGGAAATACATATCCTGTCTTATTAGAAATTTCAAATTTTTCTGTGTTAATTTCACTTCCCCAAGCATTAGTAGTTAATTTATCCGTGTCTGGATTAAAGTTGACTTGACCCGCTTGTTTTTCATCATTCATATAACGAAGATTTAAGAAACTTACAATTCCATTTTCAACATCATTATATTGCCAGCGGTTTAAAACATTGATTTGTTTTCCGATAGGACTATCTAAAAAACCATCATCATTCATATCATTTTTATTCAACCTATTATTTCCATGAAGAAACAAAGTGGAACTTAATTTATCTGAATATTTTTGATTAAAATGCGTATTTAATTCAAAACGACTGTCCGAAGAGCCATAAGCGTTTAGGAAAAACGGAATGTCGTTGGATGGTTTTAAAATTTCATAGTTAATTTGACCAGAAATACTTTCATACCCATTAATTACACTTCCAGCACCTTTTGTAATTTGAATACTTTCTACCCAAGTTCCGGGTACAAAAGACAATCCATAAGCTTGTGAAGCACCACGAACTGAAGGAATATTTTCTTCAGCAATTAAAATATACGGACTTGTTAATCCTAACATCTTAATTTGTTTGTTTCCTGTAACTGCATCCGAATAATTTACATCAATCGATGGGTTGGTTGAAAAACTTTCAGAAATATTACAACAAGCCGCTTTAAGCAACTCTTTTTGCCCCATAGTTTGCACATTGGTTGCTTTAAACAAAGAATGTTCAGTGCTTTTTAGAGATTTTGAAAGAACAACTTCATTTAATGTTTCAACTGCTTTTAGTTTAATGGTTAAAAATGAATTATCAATTACTTCTATTTTTTTGGTATTGTAGCCAATATAACTCACAACTAAACTAGTAGTTTCAGAAGATTTTTTTATGGTGAATTCACCGTTTTCATTGGTAACTACACCAATATTTGTATTGAGCCAATAAACATTTGCTCCTAGTAAAGTCACATTATTTTCATCTACTATTTTTCCTTTAATTTCTTCATTTTGAGCTTGAGTAATCGAAGATACTAACAATAGTAAATACATTATTATTTTATGCATATATAAATTTATTTAACGTTATTTAATCAATTCTAATTTGATAAAAACATTAAACATTATGCATAAAAAACCAACTGACAATAGAGTTTATATAGCGGTGGCGCATTGGATTCGCAATAAAAAGCTGGATTTTCAATAGATGAAGTAAACAACGTTTTATCAGCAAATTCAACTGTAGAATTAGTACTTAAAAGAGAGTTACTAGTCTCAAATTTTAAAGATTTTGTTAGAAAATTATCATTCTTTTTTTCTAGTTTGATGATTTTATTGGAACAACAACTATCATGAGAATTGTCGACAGCACAACAAGAAACAATGGGTTTACTGCAAGGTTCTTCAAAATTTGAATGCAATGAAATAGAAGCAATCGTATCGTTACAATAATGTACCGTAAAACTATAACCAATGTTAGCCATAAAGACCGCAAAAGCTAAAAGCATACTGATATGTTTTTTTAATTTCATTAATGCAAAATTAACTATTCTAAATCGATTTGACGTTAAAACTTTTTAAATTTCAATAATTTGTTCTAATAGTGGCACAACACAATCAAAACCATAGGTTTCATTAAGCTTAATTCGAAGTTCATCGGCTGCAGCGTTTTCACCATGAACTAAGAATACTTTTTGGGGTTTATTTTCTAATTCACTTAACCAATTAATCAAATCTTTTTGATCACCATGAGCTGATAAGCCTTCAACTAAAAACACATTTGCATTAACTGGATAATATTTTCCGTAGAATTTAATTTCTTTTGCACCTTCTAACAATTTTCTTCCTCTTGTTCCTTCAGCTTGATAACCCACTAAAAGCACAGTGTTTTTTTCGTCTACAATATATCTTTCTAAATAAGAAAGCACCCTTCCACCAGTTATCATACCACTTGCAGCAATAATAACTTTTGGATTTTCATTGTAAATAGTTTCAATAGTGTCTTTGTATGAAGAAATCATAGTAAACATTTTACACATTTCTTCACATTGATATGGATTTAATTTATGCCATTTCGTGTTTTGCAGAAAAACATCAAGAACGCTTATTCCCATTGGCGTGTCTATTATGTAAGGCATATTTGGAATTCGTTTTTGTTCTTTTAATTGCCAAAGCAAATACATAACAGTTTGGGCGCGTTCAACAGCAAAACTTGGAATCACAACATTTCCTCCTTTTTGAAAAGTATTATTTATGATTTGTTCCAATTCAAACATTACGTCATCTTTAGGATGCAACCTGTTTCCATACGTACTTTCCATAAAAACAAAATCAGCTTTTTTAGGTTTTACTGGTGGATAAAGCAACACATCATCATCTTGACCAATATCGCCAGAAAAAACCAAAATTTTATCATCAATATGCAATTCTATGGAACAAGCTCCAATAATATGACTTGCATAAAAGAATTTGAAAGAAATATCATCTGTCAATTTAACTTCTAAATCTTTATCGACAACTCTAAAAAACGGAATTACTTTTTCTGCATCTTTAACAGTGTATAAAGGTTTGGCTGGATTGTGTTTTGAATAATTTTCTTTATTAGCTCTTTCGGCTTCTTCTTCCTGAATTTTCGCACTGTCTAAAAGAATTAATTTAGAAATTTGTTTGGTTGGACTAGTACAGAATACCTTTCCCAAAAAACCATCATTCACTAATTTTGGCAACCAACCACAATGATCTAAATGTCCATGTGTTAGCAACACAAAATCAATCGTTGAAGGCAACACGGATAAAGGCTGCCAATTTAATTGGCGCAAAGGCTTTAATCCTTGAAACAATCCACAATCAATTAAAATTCGAGTTTCATTGTGTTCAATAACAAATTTCGAACCTGTAACAGTACTTGCAGCACCTAAAAAGTAAATTTTCATCTTTTAATAGTTTAGAATATTACACAATTGATTGGTTTCTTTTAATACATTTTTAATTCGATTTTGACTTAAGCCAATTTTATTCAACCATTCTTTATTCGCCAACAACTCTTTTGCTGTAATAATATTTTGAGTCAATAATTTATCTTTTTCCAAAAGCGTTAAAGTTGTCAATGCTGTAACTGGATAAATATGATAGGAATCAATTTTATTTTTTAGACTGTTTCCAGAAGGATAATTCCAACTTAATAATTCCATATTCGAACAGGTTGCAAATTGAATTGCATCTTCAGTAAATCGATTATTGGTAACAATTCTACATTTTGATATTTTATGACTTTCATTAAATAAAGTATATTCATTAACAGCCAAATCATTATACCTAGATAGAATATACATGGGAACTTTTACATTAGTTTTTGCATCTTGACTACTGTGAAACTTGCATTCTACCATACTGATTATTCCGTCCTTTTTTAGCAAAACATCAAGTTCATGAGAAACACATTTTCCGTTTAAAGTTAGATTGGTAATGGTTTCAAAACCTTCAATTTGTAAAACTTTTGCTATAAATTTTTCAAAATAAAACCCAGCTGGACCAAGAGCCATAATTGCAGTTCTTAAATTGTATTTTGCTGCATGAACATTGGCTATTTTCTTCAACAATTGAAAAGCCATTTTATAGATTTTCTTTGTTGGAATTCCATCATAAAGTTGTTTTTCGATTGTTTCTAGAACACGAGTAACATTAGCCTCACTAGCACCTGATTTAAATAAAGATTTTTTGAGTTTATCTTTTTCAAATGTAACAACTTCACCAGAATACTTAGTAACTTTCATAATCCCTAATTTTACTCTTAAAGATAGTGAAAAAAATGTTATTCGGCTTTTTTCTGAAAGTAAAATGCTGGAATTAAGAGCAATAATAAAATAGGTTGAATTAAAAAGCGTCTTACATAAAACAATAATAAATAATCAGGCTTATCTGAACCATAAAGCAATACAGAGAATATTATTATTAATATAACAAACAAAATTAAATACAAAAAAGAAGCAATTTTTACATGCATTTTATTTTGAAAAAGTAAATAGATAATGCTTATTGAAAGCAATGTGTTAACAAAATACCTTAAAAATAGATTCAACGTTAATTTCAAAATTTCAAAATCTGGCAAAGGTTTGTTTTGATAATCTGATTTAAAAAAAGGCAAAAAAGGGTCGTAAAACAATTTTTTTTCGAAAATCCTTACACAAATTATTAAGAATAAAGCAACAGAAATTCCAGTATATCTGATAAGTTTATTTTGCATATTTAGAAAATTTTGTGACCCAAATTATCCATAAAATAAAAACTACTCCATATATAAACAAAGGAAATATAATTCCATGTAAAAATTCTTGGTATTGAGGATAATAATATATTGCCCAAACCAATAATCCAATTCGAATTACATTCAAAACATAAACCAATACAGATCCAACAATGATATATAAAAATGTTTTAACCCAATTTGAAGCAAAAGCAAAGATGAAAGCTGCAAATAAAATAATTACACTAATTGCATTACAACCTTCAATAATTCTAGCAACATATTTACCTTTATAAATTACCTTCGTAGAAGATTCAGATTCATTTGGAACAACATGGTAATCTTCATTAAAAAAACGCATAAAATAAGCCGTATGATCTGAAACCATTTTTGTAATCGAATCTAATTCAAATTTTGAAACATCAAACTGATTTAGAAATTGATTATAAATAAAAGCAAACACAAAATAAAACAAAGCAAACTTTAATAAAAAAGTAAAAAAAGGTTTGTATTGAATAAAAATTTCTTTCAAGGCTATTTTTTTTTCAAAAATATACATTTTAAGCGACTTCAACAGTATTAAATGTCTTTTACTAAAAGAAGTTTATAAAAAGTTAAAATAAAATCAATTCGTTTTTTGATGTGAATTGGATTAAATACTTTTGTAAAAAATTAGAAAATGAACTTTGAAACCCTAAAACCATCTATTATTGATATCGTCAAAAACGACTCCTTAACAAAAGATGAAAAATTAAAAAATATTTGCCAATACTTACAAGACAATATATCATATTATAATTGGGTTGGTTTTTATTTTGCAAACCACGAAACTAAAACATTACACCTTGGACCTTATGTTGGAGCCGAAACAGATCATACAGTAATTCCTTTTGGAAAAGGTATTTGTGGACAAGTGGCTGAATCAAATGCAAATTTTGTGGTGCCAGATGTTGCTGCTCAAGACAATTATATTGCTTGTAGTTTTACGGTAAAATCTGAAATTGTAGTTCCTTTATTTGTAAACGGAAAAAACATTGGTCAAATCGATATTGATTCACATGTAATTGATCCTTTCACAGAAGCAGACGAACACTTTTTAGAATTTGTTAATGAGCAAGTTGCGATTTTGTTTTAAAATGAATAGTATACATATTTTGTTTTAACAATGTATTTTCTTTCTTTTTTTTGTATTTTTATTTCTCGATAGAATAAAAATCAACATGAAATCAAAACTACCCATAACCCATTACCTATT
>JBLHNH010000019.1:0-31800 GCA_047622645.1 Flavobacterium sp. | reverse complement strand
TGGCTTTATTAGTATTGGGTTTAGGTTTAGGTGTTTTTATAATACAATCAAAAAAAGATAAAATAACTCATAAAATTGAGTAAAAGTATAAATTCTAAAACCTTAATCTTAAAAAATTAAATAGGTTCATAGTTTAGGTTTTTACAGTATCATTTATGCAGTTATTATAAACGGAAAAGATAATTTAGAATTAGATTTAAAGTAAAATTAATATCACAAAAAAAAATCCACTTTCTTAAGTGGATTTTTTTGCTCTATACATTCTCTTATTCTATACAATGCAAATAATCTATAAAATAAGTAGAAGGAGTAGATGTTGTTTTTAATAATTCTGAATTCATTTTATTTTTTATAGCAATATCTTTCTTTTCTCCAACATAGCTTATTCGCATTAAGGAAATAGGAGACTTTTTTAAATCTTCATAATTATCTTTTAGAAACAAGAAATAATTAGTTAAAACTTTAATATTGCTTTTTGTTTCAGCATCATAACTTAATGAACTACAGTTTTCTTGACTTGAATTGATTAACGTAACGAACTTTCCGTTTTCTAATTGAAACGTTATTTTTGAGTTTTTATCAAAACACAAGGCAGAAATGAATTCTGTGCTTTTTTGAATTTGTTGTAAACCAAGCATTGGAACACCGTCCGAATTTAATAACGAAAAGAAAATCATTTCTTTATTGTTTCCAAAAACTCTTTCATGGATTAAAACTTCAACCGTTTTTTTTATATAGGTTGAATCTGTTTTTTCTTCAAAATCAATTTTACAAGCTTTTTTTTGGGCAAAAGAAAAGGTTGCAGTAAATAAAAACAAGACTAAAATATAATTCTTCATAGTTATAATTTTGTACATATAAGTACGATTTTTTCGTTATTGAGATTTGTAGTAAAGAAAGCAAATATAATACCACCATCTTTAATTTTAAACTTTTTTTTGATTTCTTCTACACTTAATGGAAAATTTCTAGTAGTGCAATTCATTTTCTGATTTTGAAACTGCTTCATAAAATCTTTATGAAACGGTAAAATTTGATTAATTTGGAAACTTCGACCTTGAAAAGCTACTATTTCATCTGACGTAAATAAGTGTGAATGTTGGTGCAATTTATCTATTTTATAAAAACTTGAAATTGCATTCATATTTCCAGATTTCATTATAGAACTGTTGGGCTCGTATAAGTACTTTTTGGGTAAAGAATATGTTACTGTATAATCTTCTCTATAGATAGTTTCAAAATGATTTATGGTTTCATTTTCAATATTTACAGAAGAAATTATAATTTTATTTAAATATCCTTTTTCAATTTCCCAAAGTAATTCCTTAATTTCGTTTTTTATGGCTATAATGTGAATTTTCTTTACAAACTTCATTTCATTCAATCCAGAAGTTATGTCTAAAATGGGTGCTGTTTTGATTAGAATATTATTAGAGTACTTAAAATAATTTTCTAATAATTCAGGTACATTTGGCAAACAATCATTTAATAAGAATACTTTTCCTTTTATGTCACTTCTTCTAGAAGGATCAATATAAATCCAATCAAAAGTCGTGTTTAATTGCTCTAAAACTGCAAAACTATCATCTTGTAAGCAAGTAATGTTATGTTGGTTTAAAGCAATGTAATTGTGTGAAACTACTTTAGACAATTCTTCATTCATCTCACAATGAAAAACCTTTTTAAAATGTTTTGCAAAATAATAGTCATCAACTCCAAATCCACCTGTTAAATCAATAAGTTTTTCACCATTAATAAGAGATGCTTTATATTTGGCTGTAATTTCAGAAGAAGTTTGTTCTATAGAAATTTTAGCAGGATAAACAATGTTTTTAGTTTTAAACCAAGTTGGTAATTTATCTTTAGCTTTCTTTTTGGCAATGATTTGATTGATTAGTTTAGGATAATCAATTGAAGGAAAAGGATTTTTCTTTAAAGCTAATTCAGATGTGTTAACCTCTAAATTACTTTGAATAAATTCCTGAATTTCTTCTGATAATAAAGTTGAAAAATCCAAAATCAATGACTTTTAGTTAGCAATTTTATAAAAGTATTTTCTGGAAAAAATTCCTTTGCTATTACTTTTAAAACGGTGTAAGATGGAATCGCGACAATCATACCAATAATTCCAAATAATGAACCAATGATTAATATGATTAAGAATATTTCTAAAGGATGTGAATTAGTGCTTTTAGAAAAAATAAGTGGTTGACTAAACATATTATCTATAAATTGAACTATCATAAAGCCTATAATTACATAAATAGTTGTTGAAACTATTTCAGAAGAGAAATCGGAATTTAAATTACCAATCATAGTTAAAATTGCTGCAAACATAACTCCGATAAGTGGCCCCAAATAAGGAATGATATTTAAAACTGCACATAATAAAGCAATAATAAACGCATTGTCTACACCAAAAATTAAAAGAACAATATAATACAAGATAAAAACTATAAATAATTGCAACATTAGTCCAATAAAATAGCGCGATAATAATTCATTACTTTTTCTAACTGAAGTTATAATTTTTTCTTTGTTTGAAGATGGTAGTAGACTCTTAAAGCTTTCAAAATAATAAGCTTTTCCTTTTAATAAAAAGAAGGAAATAAATAAAACGGAGATTAATCCAACACTAAAGTTACCAACAATATTTATTAAACTATTTACAAAACTTGGAATAATATTGAAATCTATATTTTTTAATAAAGAAGAACTATCTAATAAACTTGAAAGATTAACATTATAATTAGATAGGTATTCTGTTAATTGATTTAAAACAATTATATAGTTTTGTTTTAACGAATTAATATCTAATAAAGATAATTTATCAACTTGATTAATAATTAAAGGTACAAAAAGCAATACAAAACCTATTACTAACAATACAAAAAGAAGTAGAGTGGTGGCAACGGCTAAGGTGTTTTTGAATTTTAACTTTCCTTTTAAAAACTTTACAACTGGATTTGCAATTAAAGTAAAAACAACAGAAATTATCAAATAAACAATAACTGTAGATACTTGATAAATTATATAAAGACTTAATGCAAAAAGTATTAATATGCCTATTGCTCTTAAAATTCCGTTTGCTAGTGATTTTGAAGTCATATGGCTAAAGTAAAAAAAAACTCGCTATTAAATAACGAGTTTTTAAAATATATTTCAATCTTCTAATAATTAAGGTTGAGCAAATGAATTTCTTGCACCACCAGTAGCAAAAATAGTTAGCATTCTACTTTTTTGGTCGTTTGAAAACATATACATACATGCATCATCTGTATAATCCATATAATTCATTGTCATTTCTATAGGTGTTCCTGAACAAGTTGAATAATGAGGATATGAAGGACAACCATAATTTGCAGTATTATGAGAAGGAGTGTCATTTACTAAATCACTTCCACAAGTTGCATCACCCCAAATATGTCTTAAGTTCATCCAATGACCAACTTCATGAGTTGCAGTTCTTCCTAAATCAAATGGAGCAGAAGCAGATCCTGTTGTTCCCATTGCGTTATTATCAATTACAACTCCATCAGTTGCAGATGATCCTCCAGGAAACTGAGCATAACCCAAAATTCCACCACTCATATTACACACCCAAAGGTTTAATTTTGTAGTTGGAGATGTAGGAGCAATTCCACCTCTATTTGCTTTTTTCATAGAATCGTCAGTTTTCCATGATACCTTAGTTGTACTTTTTCTATTAACAGCATCTAAAACGAAAGTTATACCAACGTTTGCTTTAACTCCAGAAAAGCCTGAAGGGACATTGTTAAATTCTGAATTTGTGGCATTAAAGTCTTTATTCAATACATCAATTTGAGATTGAATTTGAGCTAATGATATATTCTCAGCAGTTGTTTTGTATAAAACATTAACAACAACAGGAATTTCAATTCTACCATTTACTAATCTACCTTCTTTTATAGCTAATTCAGTAAATGATTCAATTTCATTCATTCTGGCAGCCAATTTTGGGTCTTCATTTAATTTGTTTAAAAGAACATCGTGTGAGGCACAACCTCTGTGTGCAACTTCGTTAGTTGCAGAAACTAAATCAGTAGAATTATTTTCTGTACAAGAAAACAATAACATCAATAAAGATGCTGATAAAATCAATTTTTTCATATAATAAAGTTTAGTTTGTTAATATGGTACAATTTTAATCAAAAAAGTAAAACAAAAACAAAAAATTAATAAATATTACATGAAATTTTTAAAATATGCGTGAAAACCGTAAAGTATTACTAATTCTTAAAGACATAATTAATAATATTAGCTCCCATTTTAAAAGCTCTTTCTCTAACACTATCTGGATCATTGTGAACTTCTTTGTCTTCCCAACCATCACCTAAATCACATTCAAATGTATAAAGCAAAACTAATTTGTTTTCAATAAAAATTCCAAAAGCTTGTGGTTTTTTATTCTCGTGTTCATGAATTTTTGGCAAACCATTTGGAAATAAATTTGGTCCTTGAAAAATTTCGTGATTTGCAGGTATTTCTTTTAAATCATTATTTGGGAACAATTTTTTTATTTCTTTTCGAATATATTCATCCATGCCAAAATTGTCATCTATGTGTAAAAAACCACCAGAATTTAGATAATTTCTAAGGTTTTCAACGTCATTTGGACTAAAAACAACATTTCCGTGTCCTGTCATGTGAACAAATGGATAAGAGAATATTTCGGCACTTCCTACTTCTACAGTTGCTACTTTTGTGTTTAATCTTGTATTGATAGTTTGATTGCAATATTTTACTAAGTTTGGTAAAGAAGTTGGGTTTGCATACCAATCACCACCACCAGCATATTTAGCTAAAGCTATTTCTTGCGAAAAGCTTAAACTCCAAATTAATAAAACGCCAAAAGTTAGTATTTTTTTCATTTATTCGTTAATTAAAGCTACAGTATGACAAGCAACAATACCTGCAGTTTCTGTTCGTAACCTAGTGTTTCCCAAAGATACAGGAATAAAATTATTTTTCAGGGCTAATGTAATTTCTTTAGGAGAAAAATCTCCTTCGGGTCCAATTAATACCAAAATATTTTGATTAGCTTGAATTCCATTTTTGAATAAATCTTTTTTATCTTCTTCACAATGAGCAATGAATTTTGAAGAATTTGTTTCTTTACTAATAAAATCACTAAATGGAATAGGTTCATTGATTTTTGGCAAATAAAACTGATTAGATTGCTTCATCGCTGCTTGAATTATTTTTTCAGCTCTATCGATTTTAAATGTTTTTCTTTCAGAATGATCACAAAGAATTAGTGAGATTTCATCAATTCCTATTTCAGTTGCTTTTTCCAGAAACCATTCTAATCGATCATTCATTTTTGTTGGAGCAATAGCAATATGTAAATTATATTTTCTTGCCTCAAAAGCATCAATTTTAATGATTCTTACTTCACATTTTTTTTCTGATTCTAAGGTGATTTCTGAATGGAATAAATATCCTTTTCCATTGGTAATATGAATAATATCACCACCTCTTTTTCTAAGAACTTTTATGATGTGTTTGCTTTCCTCTTTGTCAAATTGAAAGATAGTGTCTGTTGATTTTATATCAGAATTATAGAATAATTGCATGTGTTTAATTTAAAATTTAATTCGAGCTTTAGAAACTGTCGAAGCATCATTATAGTTATTTTCTAGAAAGTTATAATAACCAACTATACCAATCATAGCTGCATTATCAGTAGTGTATTCAAATTTTGGAATGTATGTTTTCCAACCGTATTTTGCTTCACCTTCTTTAAGCGTTTGTCTAATGCCTGAATTTGCAGAAACACCACCACCAATGGCAATTTGTTTAATTCCTGTTTCTGCTACAGCCATTTTTAGTTTATCCATTAAGATATTTATAATTGTATGTTGAATAGAAGCACAAATATCGGCTTTATTTTCTTCAATAAAAGTTGGGTTTTCTGCTACACTTTTTTGGATAAAGTATAAAATTTGTGTTTTTAAACCACTAAAGCTAAAATTTAAACCATTAACTTTAGGTTTGGTAAATTTATAGGCTTTCGGATTTCCTTCTTTAGCAAATTTATCAATTAATGGTCCACCAGGATAAGGAAAACCTAATACTTTGGCACTTTTATCAAAAGCTTCTCCAACTGCATCATCAGTTGTTTCTCCAATAATTTCTAAATCAAAGAAACTATTGACTTTTACAATTTGTGTATGACCACCACTAATTGTTAATGCCAAAAAGGGGAAAGTAGGTTTATCAAATCCGTCTTCATCAATAAAATGAGCTAAAATATGGGCTTTCATGTGGTTAACAGCAATTAACGGAATCTCTAAAGCTAAACTCATTGATTTAGCAAATGAACCACCAACTAATAAAGAACCCATTAATCCTGGACCTTGAGTAAATGCTATACAACTCAAGTCATCTTTAGTTATTCCAGCTTTTTTTAAGGCTACATCCACAACGGGTACAATGTTTTGTTGATGAGCTCTAGATGCTAACTCTGGAACAACACCACCAAATTCTTGATGAATAGGTTGGCTAGCTACAACATTTGATATAACTTTATCGTTAATTAATACAGCAGCTGATGTATCATCACAAGAACTTTCTATTGCTAATGTATATATTGATTTATTTATCATAAAAGAGGCACGAAATTTGTTAATTAGTAAGAATATCTTTCAAAAATAGTTATTTTTGTTTCCGAAAGTTTTGTGTTAATTTTAAAGCACAAATTTAAAACATTTTTTTCGTATCAAAACATTAAAAAAAATAGTACTTCGTACCCTTTTGGGTTTATTGATTTTGTTACTCGTTTCGGGTATACTTTTGTCATTGCCTTTTGTGCAAACAAAACTAGGTCAATATGTTACGAATTCCTTAAACGAAGATTTTGGTACTAATTTATCAATTGAGAAAGTTGCTATAAGTCCTTTTGGAAATGTAAAGTTGAAAAACATTGTAGCAAAAGATAAAAAAAACAGTGACCTTTTTCAAATTGACAAACTTCAAACGTCAATTCTTCAGGTTAGAAAATTAATAAATAATGGTCATCCTTATTTAGAAAATTTGATAGCTGATGGTTTACATTTTAACATCATACAATACAAAGGAGATAAAGAAACCAATCTTGATGATTTTATTGCTTCGTTTGATGACGGAAGTCCTAGTTCAGGAAAATTTAGAATGTTTGTTAATAATATGAAAATTAGCAATAGTTTATTTTCATATACAGATTATAATTTAGAAACACCAAAAGTACTCTTTTTTACAAACCTAAATGGGGAACTTGATCAATTTACCATTAAAGGAAGTGATGTTACAGCTTTAATTAGAATATTAGCATTTAAAGACCATAGAGGCGTTGAAATTACTAATTTAGCTTCAAATTTTACTTACACTAAGACCAATATAATTTTAGACGCTTTAGCTTTAAAAACAGCTAATTCTAATTTTGAGGGCAATGTTAAGTTATTATACAAAAGAGAAGATTTTAGAGACTTTAATAACAAAGTAGTTTTTGACGTTCAAATTGATAAAGCAACGATTTCAACAAATGATTTAAATTATTTTTATAATGAATTTGGTACAAATAATACTTTTTATGTTGATACACATTTAAAAGGCACGCTGAATAACTTTACAACTAAGAACTTAAGTTTAGTAGATAAATACGGTTCAGAAATTAGAGGAAATGTAACTTTTAAAAATTTATTGACTAAAAAAGAAAAGGAATTTGAAATTTCTGGAAACTTTAATAAAATCTACTCTAGATATGATGATATTAAAATTTTAATGCCAAGAATATTAGGAGAAAGGTTACCCTCATCTTTAGCACTTTTAGGTAGTTTTGATATCAATGGAACAATGGATTTAACTTATAATGATATTAATGCAGATGTTGCTATGTTGTCGGAGTTAGGTTATCTAAAATCTAAATTATACATCAATAATTTAAATAATATTGACAAAGCTGAATATAACGGTAATATTGTTTTAGATAGATTTGACATTGGAATATTAATTGGTGATAAAACAATTGGTAAAACAACATTAAACCTAGATGTTGACGGAAAAGGATTTACAAAAAAATATTTAGATACTAAGATTGCTGGTTATATAGAATCGCTTACTTATGACGGGTATTCTTATCAAAAAATTGAAATTGATGGTAAACTAAAAATGCCTTATTTTCAAGGATATTTTAACAGTAATGATAAAAATCTTAAAATGGATTTTAATGGTATTGTTGATTTGAGTTCAAAATCTAAAAACTATAATTTTAAAGCTAATATTGATTATGCAAACCTAAGAGCTTTAAATATTTATTCAAAAGATAGTATATCGATTCTAAAAGGATTAGTCGATATTAATGTTACAGGAAATTCTATTGACGAAATTTATGGAACCGTTAACCTAAAGAATCTATATTATCAAAATAATAAGGATTTTTACTTTTTTGATGATTTTATTTTAGAATCAACATTTGATTCAAATAAAGAAAGAACAATTATAGTAGAGTCACCCGATATTGTTAGCGGAAAAGTAGTTGGTAAGTTTAAATTCAATCAATTACAAAAGTTATTAGAAAATGCAGCAGGTAGTTTATATGCTAATTATTCTCCCAATAAACTATTACCGAATCAATACATGACTTTTGACTTTACAATTTACAATAAAATAATTGGCGTTATTTTGCCGAATGTAGAAGTGGGTGAAAACACTCGCGTTAAAGGTAAAATTATTTCAGATGAAGAATTATTTACACTTGATTTTAAATCTCCATCTGTATCAATTGATAAGAATAAGTTTAGTGGAATTATGATTGAGATTGATAATAAAAATCCATTATATAATGCTTATATTTCATTAGATAGTTTGCATACTGATTTTTATGATATTTCTGAATTTAATCTAATTAATATTACTCAAAATGATACATTATTTTTTAGAACTGAATTTAAAGGAGGAAAAGGTAAGGAGGATAATTATGATTTGAATTTATACCACACAATTAATCAAGATAAAAACTCAGTAATTGGTTTTAAAAACTCACAAATAAATTTTAAAAATAGTCTTTGGTATATAAATGAAAATGAAGATTCAAAAAACAAAATAGTCTTTGATAAAAAGTTAGAAAATTTTGATTTTCAAAAGCTATTATTTTCAAATGATGATGAATCTTTTTCTTTTGAAGGTGTTATTAAAGGGAAAGATTATAAAGATTTAAATCTAACATTTAATAATGTTGACCTAGACAAAGTCACACCAGCACTAAACAATCTTACGTTTGCTGGTAGAATGAATGGAATGATTGATTTTAAACAAAATAAAGATGTTTATAAACCTATTTCTGATGTTAGAATAGATAGTTTACAAATTAATGATTATGATGTTGGAGATTTAAAACTTCAAATTACAAGTGATGAATATTTTAGAAAATTTAATGTAAACTCTACGATTACTAGAGATGGTTTTGAAAGCTTTTACACCAAAGGAAACATAGAAATTGTAAATAAAGAAGCGTTACTATCTTTAGATACTAAGTTTGAAGATTTTGACATTAAACCGCTTGGACCATTATTAAGTAGTGTTTTCTCTAATATGAGGGGTTTAGCAACTGGTAGAGCCTATGTTACAGGTAAAGCAATTGATCCAGAAATCGATGGAATTATTTATTTAGATAAAGCGGGTATGAATGTGCCTTATTTGAATGTTGATTTTAATTTAGAAGATAGATCCAGAATAGATGTGACTGAAAGTCAATTTTTATTTAGAAGTTTTGAAATCACAGATACAAAGTACAATACTAAAGGAATAATTTCAGGTAATATAAAACACAAAAATTTAGCCAATTGGGTTTTAGATTTAAATTTATCATCTAGAAACATTTTAGCGTTAGATACGAAAGAAAAAGAAGATGAATATTATTATGGTACTGCATTTTTAAACGGAACAGCTTCTATAAACGGTCCAGTTGAAGCCTTAAAAATTAAAGTGTCTGGAAAATCAGAAAAAGGAACTTCAATTAAAATTCCTGTAAAAGATACCGAAAATTATGGGGAAGTAGCTTATATCAACATTATTAAAGTTGGTGAAGAAAAAATTGTTAAAGAGAATATTAAAAACCTTGGAGGTTTAGATTTGGTGCTAGACTTTGATATAACACCTGATGCAGAAATAGCAGTTATTTTAAACCAAGAAACTGGCCATGCCATGAAAGGTAGAGGAGCAGGAGCTATGAACATGCATATCAATACCAACGGTGTTTTTGATATGGTAGGTGACTTTATGGTTTATGAAGGAGAATACAACTTTAAATATGGAGGAATAATTTCTAAAAAATTAGCCGTTAAAAAATATGGCAATATTGTTTGGCAAGGTGATCCTATGAATGCTACTTTAAATCTTGAAGCTGTTTATCATACACAAACAAATCCTTCTGTATTGTTAGAATCTTCTTCTATATCTAATAGAAAAGTTGATACTGATGTTGTAATTAAAATAACAGGTAACTTAGAAAATCCTGAAACAGATTTTAGTTTAGAATATCCAAATGTAAGTTCTGTTTATAAATCAGAAATTTTATATAAATTATCAGATAAAGATACGCGTCAACAGCAAGCACTTTCTGTTTTAGCTGGTGGAACTTATTTTGCACAAGGAGCAGTTGCAAGCGATTATTACTCCAATGCGTTGAGCGAAACAGCAAGTAGTTTGTTGCAAGATATTATTTCAAATGAAGATGATAAAATAAAAGTTGGTTTAGGTTACACAACAGGTTCACGAATAAATAATACTTCAGATCAAGTTGGTGTAAATTTAAGTTCTCAAATTAATGATAAACTTTCTATTAACGGAAAAGTTGGGGTACCAGTTGGTGGAATTAGTCAGTCTGGAGTAGTAGGAAATGTAGAGTTACAATATCAATTAAATGTAGATAATACTTTGCGTGCTAGAGCATTTAATAAAGAAAATGACATAAGTTATATTGGTCAAGGAATTGGTTACACACAAGGAATCGGATTGTCTTATAATGTTGATTTTGATAATCTTTCAGAATTATGGAGAAAAGTCTTTGCACCAAAATCTTTAAAAGCAAAAGGAGAAAAAAATCCTTATGATGAAATTCCTCCAGATTCTGACTTAGATCCAGAATATATCAATATGTCTAATGTACAAGACAAAAATAAAAAGAACCAACAAGAAAAAGAAGAAATTGCCCCAGAGATTGAATAATTCTCATTATTCTCTTTTTATTTTCTAAAAATCATATTTAATTTAAGTGTTTTAAATTGAATTCTCAAGAAACTTATCAACGAAAACGTTTGAAAAAATGAGTAATTGTTATATTTTTTTTAAAATGATTGAATAAAATTTATAAATCAGTTAAATTTACAATAAATAATTAAAAAAATGTCAAAAAGCATTACAAAAATCGGAGTTCTAACTTCTGGTGGAGATTCCCCTGGAATGAATGCTGCTATACGTTCTGTAGTTCGTACTTGTGCTTTTCATAATATAGAATGCATAGGTATTTATAGAGGTTACCAAGGAATGATTGAAGGTGACTTTAAAGAAATGGGACCACGTTCTGTAAACAATATCGTAAATAAAGGAGGTACAATATTAAAATCTGCTCGTTCTGTCGAATTCAGAACACCAGAAGGTAGAAAAAAAGCCTACGAAAAACTAACAGAAGCTGGAATTGATGCTTTTGTAGTTATTGGTGGTGATGGTTCTTTTACTGGGGCTGAAATTTTTAATAACGAATATAACTTTCCCGTAATGGGTATTCCAGGAACTATCGATAACGATATTTTTGGAACAAGTCACACTTTAGGATACGATACAGCACTAAACACAGTTGTAGAAGTAATAGATAAAATTAGAGATACAGCTAGTTCACACAATCGATTATTCTTCGTTGAAGTTATGGGTCGTGATGCTGGACATATTGCCTTAAATGCTGGAATTGGTGCGGGAGCTGAGGAAATTCTTATTCCCGAAGAAGATTTAGGTTTAGAACGTTTATTAGAATCTTTAAGAAAAAGTAAAGCATCCGGAAAATCGTCTAGCATAGTCGTGGTTTCTGAAGGGGATAAAATAGGTAAAAGTGTTTTTGAATTAAAAGATTATGTGGAAGAACACATGCCAGAATATGATGTCCGTGTGTCGGTTTTAGGTCACATGCAACGTGGTGGCGCTCCTTCATGTTTCGATAGAGTGTTGGCTTCAAGGTTAGGAGTAAAAGCAGTTGAATCACTTTTAGAAGGAAAATCAAATTATATGGTCGGAATTTTAAAAGACGCTATTGAATTAACACCATTAGAACAAGCTATTAAAGGTGAATATCCAATTGACTTAGAATTAGTAAGAGTTTCAGACATCATGTCAATTTAATACAAATACAATAATACAATAATAAACATAGTATAAAATGTCAAAAGTAAAATTAGGAATAAACGGTTTCGGTAGAATTGGAAGAATTGTTTTTAGAGAAACATTCAACAGAGATAATGTAGAAGTAGTAGCAATTAATGATTTATTAGATGTAGATCATTTAGCTTACTTATTAAAATATGATTCAGTTCATGGTCGTTTTGCTGGTAAAGTAGAAGTTATAGACGGAAAATTATATGTAAATGATAAATTCATTAGAGTTACAGCACAAAGAGATCCAAAATTAATCCAATGGGATGACAAAGATGTTGATGTAGTAGCTGAATGTACTGGTATTTTTACAACATTAGAAACTGCACAGGCTCACATTGATGGTGGTGCAAAAAAAGTAGTTATTTCGGCACCTTCCGCTGATGCTCCAATGTTTGTAATGGGTGTAAATCATATGTCAGCTAAAGCGTCTGATAGTATTGTTTCAAATGCATCTTGTACAACGAACTGTTTAGCTCCTTTAGCTAAAGTTATCAATGATAATTTCGGAATTGTAGAAGGTTTAATGACAACTATTCACGCTACAACAGCTACTCAACTAACAGTTGATGGCCCATCTCGTAAAGATTTCCGTGGTGGACGTTCTGCATTATTAAATATGATTCCTTCTTCAACAGGTGCTGCTAAAGCAGTTGGAAAAGTAATTCCAGAATTAAACGGAAAATTAACAGGTATGTCAATGCGTATTCCTACTGCTGATGTTTCTGCTGTAGATTTAACTGTTAAGTTAGCTAAAGAAACTTCTTATGAAGAAATTATGGCTGTTTTGAAAAAAGCGTCAGAAAATGAAATGAAAGGAATTTTAGGATATACAGAAGACGATGTAGTTTCTACTGACTTTAATTCTGATCCAAGAACTTCAGTTGTGGATGCAAAAGCTGGAATTGGATTAAATTCAACTTTCTTCAAAATTATTTCATGGTATGATAATGAATATGGATATTCAAGTAAATTAATTGATTTATCAGTTCATATTTCAAATTTATAATACATTTGATTATACGAAATTTCGATTATTTAATTAATCGAAATTCCGTATAATGTAAAAAAAACAAAAAAAATCATGAAATTACTCGTTGATAGTGGTTCTACAAAAGCGGATTGGATTGCAATTGATGAAGATGGAAAAGTGCTTTTTACGACACAAACTTTAGGTTTAAATCCAGAAGTATTGAGTAAAGAACAAGTAATTAGTCGTTTAGAAGAAAAATTTGACATATCTCACAATAGGAATAAAGCTTCTGAACTATTTTTTTATGGAGCTGGTTGCGGGACTGACAGAATGAAAGACTTTTTAACTAGTGTTTTTCAAGAGTATTTCAAAAATGCTGAAGTAACAGTTTACGAAGATACTTATGCTGCAGTTTATGCTACAACTCCAAAAGACGAAAAAGCAATTGTTTGTATTTTGGGAACAGGTTCTAATTGCAGTTTTTTTGACGGTAAATCATTACATCAAAAAGTGCAATCTTTAGGTTATATTGCAATGGATGATGGTTCTGGCAATCGTTTTGGAAGACACTTAATAAGAGGTTATTATTTTAATAAAATGCCTCCAAACATGGCAAAAGAATTTGAAAAAGAGTTTAATGTTGATGCTGATTTCATAAAGAATAAATTATATAAAGAACCTAATCCCAATGCTTATTTAGCTACGTTTGCTAAGTTTTTAATCAAGCATAAAGATGAAGAATTTTGCAAAAAAATAATTAAGAAAGAATTAAAGTCTTTTGTAAAAAATTATGTCATGCAATTTGAAAATCACAAAAATGTACCTGTTCATTTTGTAGGTTCAATAGCTTTTTATTTAAAGGATGAATTAGAAACTATCCTTACAAAGTATGGTTATAAAATGGGTAATGCTTTACGAAGACCAATTGATGGTCTAATTGCTTATCACTCTCTCAATAATTAAAAAAAACCTGATTCATCTGAATCAGGTTTTTTTATACTTTTACAAGAGAGTTACTATGTATCCTATACAAAAACTGTCTAAACCACAAAATTAATCTATTTGGTTAAAAAAACATAAAAGAGATATGACAAAAGAATATGAAATAGCAGTAATTGCACACGATGGAAAAAAAGCCGAAATGGTGCAATTTTTAAACAAAAACAAAGAAATTCTTATTGTAGAAAATATCAAACTAATAGCAACCGGCACAACTGGTACCAAAGTTGAAAATGTAGGCATTAAAGTAAAGAAAATGCTTTCTGGACCATTAGGAGGTGATGCTCAAATAGCTGCTAGAGTAGCAGAAGGGAAAACTAAAATGGTATTGTTTTTTAAAGATCCAAACTCAAGTCACGCACACGAACCAGATATTTCTATGTTGATTCGAATTTGCGATGTACACAATGTTCCTTTAGCAACCAACGAAGCTTCTGCTCAAATGTTATTGAATGCTTTGAGTTTAGATTGATAGTATTTTTTTAAAATGAGGATTAAGTAATAATTATTTGAGTAATGACTTTAAAATTTACATTATTATTAGCCATATTTATTTAGTGATTATTATGCTGTTATTTTGAAATAGAGATATATTTTTAAATTCAAAATAGCAATACTAAAAAATCATAAATACTAACATTGTTCAAAAAATATTATTTCTGTTGTTAATTCACTTTTTTTTTCACAGAATATTTTTCTTTTTGGAATAGCGCATTATTTTTATACGTAACAACTAACAAGTGTTTATACTCAAGGGGAATTATATTTATATCCTAACAGACTATTCTGAAAGGATTAAACGTCAAATTTATTGTTAATTATCTTGGAGCTAAAAATCTCTTAGATTAAATGTTTCTGCAGGTTAAATGTAAGATATAGGATTCGATATAATCAAACCAAAATTTAGTTATTTAGTATAGTTTGGAGATTCGCATTTTTGCCAATACTCAACTATTATCTTAACTATACTTTTTAAATCTTGAAAACTCGAAGGCTTAACAAAAAAACCTTGAATAGATTTTGAGTAAGCATCAATAACATCTTCTTGTGCAGCGCTTGTTGTAAAAAATAAGTAAGGAATTGTTTTTAATCGGATGTTTTCGTTTTCATGAATTTGCTGTCTTAGTTCTATACCATTTAATTTTGGCATATTAATATCCGAAAAAACAATAAATGGCTCACTAGTATTTGAAGTCAAATATGCTAGTGCTTCTTGTCCGTCGTTAAAAAAAATAATTTCATTAATATAATTAAGTTCATTAAAAACTTCACTAAACATTTCTTGGTCATCAATGTCATCTTCAACAATAATAATTGCTCCGTTCTTATTCATTTTGTTAGTTTATTTAACAATCAAATGTGATATTTAATTTCTTATAGCTATCTTATTCTGAAGCTACATCAATAATTTCTTTTTGTAACTCAACAATAACTTCATTTTTTCTATTAAAAACCTCATAAGGAGGATTATAACCTAAAAAATAAAAACGATTTGTATAAGGAATTTCTTTAGCTTCTAAAGAAGCAATTAACTTGTTTTTATACTTTTCAATTTTTTCATCGTTAACCCAACCACCAAATGTAATTGCTGCAACTGTTTTAGCTGGTTCTTCCCGAAATTCAATTTGTGAATTGCTTGGTTGTGGAAGTGTTTCTTTATTCTTTTTCTTTGGAACCATAAACATCATAGTCATGGAATCATCCAAAGACATTGATACAGGTGAAGTCATGGCTATTTTTTCATTCTTTTCGTTCTTACCAAAAATGTAACCAGCTAAAATAGAAAATCCTTTGCTAGAAGCTTTTTTATATTCTTTTGTCGAAAGCTTGACAGAAGTAAATAAAGTTGCTTCGTAATTTCGTATTTCAAACGTGTCATATTTTTTAATGACTTTGTAAGGATATGTTTCTATGTTTCTTTGGCTATTAATAGCAAAAACCTGAATAATAACAAAGGCTAACAACACTATACCTACTATGATTAAAACCGTTTTCATAATTTCGATTTTATTTATTATTTATTTCTTCTTTGGTTTTCCGTTGTTAAACTTTACTTTTTCAACAATTTCTACTTTTTTTGGTTTGTCTTTATAAGATGGTTTCTTTTTTGAATCATACTTTGGTTTATCATCGTATTTTGGCTTGTCATCATACTTCTTTTTAGGAAAGTCTTTTGCATAAGGTTTTTTAGCTACTGGTTTCTTGTCAGCTATTTTATTTACAGGAAGTTTTTCACCTGTTTCTAAATCTATTTTAGAATTGGCAATTTTAGTTAATTCTTCACTAGCATTTTTAGGATCTTCTTTTGTACCACGTAGTTTAATTACTAAACCGTTTAAAAAATTACGTAGCAATTGGTCACCACATTCCATATAACTAGGATGATCATCTTTTCTAAAAACGTTTCCTAATTCGCCTTTAGAAATTCTAAAATCTACTAATTCTAAAATCTCAACTATTTGCTCGTCTCTTAATTGTAAAGCTACACGCAGTTTCTTAAATATATCGTTATTTGTCATTTTCTGTTGTTGTAAAGTGTATGTTATATATTAAAGTTTAAGTATACAAATTACAGTATACGTGCAACTTTTCTAATTAGAAAAGCCAAAGATACGCTTTTGCAAATTCCTTTGCCCATAATTTTTCATTATGTTTTCCATCTCTTACTACAATGGTCTTTGTAAGATTTAAACAATCACAACGTTTATCTCTAATTAAGTTTTCCATTTTTTCCATATCTGTAACCATAGTTTCACTTTCACTATCACCACACATAAAGTAAATTTTAGTATTTATTTTTTTAGTTTCTTTTGTTAGTTTATAAATTTCGTCCGAAAACCAAAAAGAAGGAGAGAAGCAACCTACTTTTCCAAATACTTTTGGATATTTTAATCCAGCATAAAAAGAAACTAAACCACCAAGTGAACTTCCCATAATTGCAGTATTATTTTTATTAGATTTTGTACGATACGCTTTATCTACATAAGGCTTTAAGTCAGAAACTATAAAATCTAAATACGAATCGGCTTTTCCACCACCGTGCTTTTCGTTTTTGTAAGGAGTTAATTCATCTAATCGTTTGTTATTTCCGTGTTCGATGCCAATTATAATTACGTTGGCTTTTAAACTGTCTAAGGTTTCATCAATTTTCCATTCACCAGCATAAGAAGCTTTTGCATCAAATAAATTTTGAGCATCATGCATATAAATTACAGGGTATTTTTTGTTTGAAGTGTCATAATTTAAAGGAAGATAAACCCAAATTTTCTTAATTGTATCTATTTGTGTTGCTTTAATTTCAAATATTGAATAGCGATTTTGAGCTTGCATTTGAAAAGCGGAATAAAAAATTGTTATGTAAAACAGAATATGTTTTTGCATTTTTAATTATATTTGAATTTAATATCTTTAATAAAAGTAGCATTTTGATGGAAACTTACCAAGAGAAAATTAGTTTATTGCAAGAAATGATTGCCTTTGCATTTGTTGATGGTCAATTACATGATAGAGAATATGACTTTATAGAAATGATTGCAGAAGAACTAGAAATTGATAAGCAAACCATGCTAAAACTTTATGATAAGAAAGAACAAAAATTGATTATTAAGGATGAAATTAGTCGAATTTGTCAATTTTATAGACTAGCTTTATTGATGCATGTTGATGGGGTTTTGCACGAAAAGGAAAACAAGAAAATCAATGAAATTGGCATTAATATGGGGTTGAATCCTTATGCTATGAAACGTGTTCTTCATTTAATGAAAAAATCTCCAACAAGAATGATTGATGGAGATGTTTTAATGGCTGCTTTTCATGAGCAGTTGAATTAGTAATTAAAAAACTAATTAAATTTTTCTTTATGTTTTCTAATGTATTCAACAATTAAACCTACAATATCTTCTTCTTGCTCTTCATCAAAAAATAATTCATCTAAATCTTCCCAACCCGAAAAAACCATTTCATCCATTTTGGCTAACTGTTTGTTTCTTTCGTCTAGAATATCTTTAAAATCATTATTTGGGAATAAACCTAAAGCTTTTTCAATTAATAAGGCTGTTTTTGGTGCATTTATAGCTTTGTAAGCATTTTTGATTTCTAAAGCAAAGTTTCCGGCTTCAGTGCTGAAAAAATTGTTAAAACCACCTTCATTCATAGCTGCTTCGAACACGTCTATATAAACAAATGTGCGTTCGTAATCGTTTAATAAAGTAAAATCATCTGATTGTTCTTTCTTTTTATAAATGTTGGCTCCAACCGCTTCAATGATTTCGATTTCGTCTGTTAACTGTAGTATTTCGTTTATGTTCATTTTTATTTTGTTGTATGTTTTAGGTTGTAAGTTTGAGGTTTTGAAATTCATAATTCATAACTCACAATTCATTTAAATCTTTTCCTGCAAAGCCTTAATTTCATCTCTTAATCTGGCGGCCACCATAAAATCTAATTCTTTAGCTGCTTTTTCCATAATTTTTCGTTTTTCACGAATTTTTTTTTCTATTTCTGGTTTGGATAAGTACTCACTTTCTGGTTCTGCTGCTTTATATTCAATATTTTCATAGTATTGTGATGAAACTGAATTCTTATTCAAAGCACTTCCTAAACTTTTATTTAAGGCCTTTGGTTCTAAACCATGTTTAATGTTGTAAGCCATTTGTTTTTCTCTACGATAAGTAGTCTCATCCATAGTTTTTTGCATACTCTTGGTAATTTTATCAGCATACAAAATGGCTTTTCCATTTATGTTTCTTGCAGCACGACCAACTGTTTGCGTTAATGATCTGTGACTTCTTAAAAAACCTTCTTTATCAGCATCTAAAATCGCAACAAGAGAAACTTCGGGTAAATCTAATCCTTCACGCAATAAATTCACACCAATTAAAACATCAAAAATACCTTTTCGTAAATCTTGCATGATTTCAACACGTTCTAAAGTATCAACATCAGAGTGAATATAACGACAACGAATCGCCACTTTTGTCAAGTATTTAGTTAATTCTTCAGCCATTCTTTTGGTAAGAGTAGTCACTAAAACACGTTCATCTTTTTCGCAACGCAATTGAATTTCCTCAATTAAATCATCAATTTGATTCAAACTTGGACGAACTTCAATAATTGGATCTAATAATCCTGTTGGACGAATGACCTGCTCTACATAAACTCCTTCACATTTTTCTAATTCATAATCAGCTGGAGTTGCAGAAACATAAATTACTTGATTTTGCAAGCCTTCAAACTCTTCAAACTTTAACGGACGATTATCCATTGCAGCAGGTAATCTAAAACCATATTCAACCAAATTTTCTTTTCGACTTCTATCTCCACCATACATAGCATGCACTTGTGAAATCGTAACGTGACTTTCATCGACAACCATTAAAAAATCATCTGGAAAATAATCTAACAGACAGAAAGGCCTTGTTCCAGGTAATCTTCCGTCTAAATAACGAGAGTAATTTTCAATTCCTGAACAATACCCTAATTCGCGAATCATTTCTAAGTCAAAATTAGTACGTTCTTCTAATCTTTTGGCTTCCAAATGTTTTCCAATTTCTCGGAAATATTCCACTTGTTTCACCATATCTTGTTGAATTTCCCAAATTGCGCCATTTAAAACATCTGGTGAAGTCACAAACATATTGGCTGGATAAATGTTTAGTTTATCGTATTTTTCAATCACTTTTGCATCTCTTGGGTCAAAGGCTTCAATTTCTTCAATTTCATCACCAAAAAAGTGAATTCTAAAAGGATCATCAGCATAACTTGGAAAAACTTCAACAGTATCCCCTTTTATTCGGAAAGTTCCAGGTGTGAATTCAGCTTCTGTTCTAGAATATAAACTTTGAACTAATTGATGTAATAATTTAGTTCTAGAAATAACCTGATTTTTTTCAACGGAAACAATGTTTTTCTGAAATTCAACCGGATTTCCAATTCCGTATAAACATGAAACAGACGAAATAACAATTATATCTCTTCGTCCAGATAGTAGCGCAGAAGTAGTACTTAAACGCAATTTTTCTAACTCTTCATTGATAGATAAATCTTTTTCAATATAAGTTCCAGTTACCGGAATAAAAGCTTCTGGTTGATAATAATCATAATATGACACAAAGTATTGTACTGAATTTTCAGGAAAAAACTGTTTGAATTCAGAATATAATTGTGCAGCAAGCGTTTTGTTATGGGCTAAAACCAAAGTTGGTTTTTGTACATCTTGAACAACGTTTGCAACAGTAAACGTTTTACCAGAACCAGTTACTCCTAATAAAGTTTGATATTTTTCACCATTGATTATACCTTTTGAAAGTTTTTCAATAGCTTGAGGCTGATCACCAGTAGGTTTGTAATCTGAAACGACTTTGAATTCCATTTAGTTGTATTGCAATTTTATGTCTGCAAAGTTACGAAGTATTATCGCAAAAAAAGAGTTAAATAAAATTACTTCAACTAATACGATAATGTTCAAATTAGGCAAAATATATTAATTTAATTTTTAAATTATAATTCTTTAATTTTGAACGCAACCAATTATAATTAAATGTATCTTAACTTAGAATAAATGAATTTAAAAAGCATGAAATATGATAAAAACAATAATTAAACTTTCTTGTTTTGTTTGTTTAACAATTCTTTTAGCTGGGTGTTTCGGTTGGGGTGGTAATAATGTAGACGATTTTCCATCTCAGCAGTCAAATTATATACCTGTAATCATGCAAAGAGTTAATTTTGAAAATGCTGTTGGAACAATTCCTACTCAAAACATAGTAAATTCAGGAAAAATTTACATTTTCGAAAATTTGTTATTTATTACCGAAGTAAATGATGGTTTTCATGTTTTTAACTACCAAGATCCAACAAATCCTATTCCTTTAAATTATATAAAAGCACCTGGAGCAACTGATTTAGCTATTAGAAATAGTTTATTATATATTAATCAAGCTACAGACTTACTCACGCTTAAATACAATTATCAAACGAACTCATTTGATTTTATTACAAGAAATTTAAATGTATTTCCACAAAAAATATCTCCTGATGGTTTTTATACTTCTTTGAATACTAATGAAATAGTTGTTAATTGGATTCCTAACTAAAAAATGAAAATGAAAAATAATATTATTTATATATTGCTATTAACATTCTTTATCAATGCTTGTAGTAATGATTCAGATTCTACTTCAAGTACTAAAGATGGATCAGGTGGTTCACTTGCTATTTTTGCATTAAAGGGTAATTATCTGTACACTGTTGATAATGAAAATTTAAATATTTTTTCACTTATAAATCAAGAACAACCTATTAAAGTAAATGATTTATCTGTTGGGTTTAACATAGAAACACTTTTTTCTAATGGTGATTATTTATACATTGGTTCAAGAAATGGAATGTTCATCTATTCTATTGAAAATCCTGAAAACCCTACATTACTTTCAAATGTACAGCATTTAACAGCTTGTGATCCAGTAGTATCGAATGGTACTCACTCTTTTGTTACTTTACATTCCAATAACACATGTGGTAATAACATTAACGTTTTAGAAGTTTACGACACAAGTAATGCTACTAATCCAACTTTATTACATACAAGAAACCTAACTTCTCCAAAAGGGTTAGGTTTGTATAATAATTTTCTTTTTGTATGCGATGATGTAATTAAAATATTTGACATTTCGACACCAGAAAACCCAATATTGGTTCACATTATAGACAAGTTCTGTTATGATGTAATTATTAAAGATAATGATTTATTTACGATAGGAATAAATGGTATGAATCGATATTTATTGAATCCTAGTGCAATAACTAATATACAATTTAAAAGCGAAATCAATTATTAATTTTAACACCCAATATAATCAATTATATTTTTATTTTGTTTACCTTTTTATAAAACTTTAGGAACGATGAGTTGAATACTTAAAAGTATTTTTAAAACTATACAATTGTAGAATAAATTATATATTTGTTCTGATTTTATTAAGTTATTAAAGATTAAGAATCAAGTTTTATGAAAAAGACTATAATTTATACTCTATTTTTTTTACTGTTTAGCAGTTTGTTTTTTGGACAAACTTTTGTGCAACAATATGCCAATATTGCCAATCAGGTTACACAATCAACTATAACAACCAATTTAACTGAATTTCAGAATTTAGGTGTAAAAAGAAGAGGAACACAACCTCTTGAAAATACTTATAATTGGTTAAGAAACAAATATTTAGGTTTTGGATATACTGCTTCTCAATTGCAAGTAGATACTTTTTCAAATTCTTCATTTACTTGTAAAAACCTAATAATCACGAAGGTTGGAACGCTATACCCAAATACTTATGTAATTATTTGTGGTCATTATGATTCAATTATTGGTACAGGTACTAATGATAATGGTAGTGGAACTTCTACAATATTAGAAGTAGCTCGTTTGCTTCAAAATGTGTCAACAGAATATTCAATTAAATTTATTCATTTTAGTGGTGAAGAAGATGGATTAATTGGAAGTCAACATTATGTAAGTAGTGTGGTTAATGGTACTACTCCTAAAATGAATATTAAATTAGTTTTTAATTTAGACCAAGTTGGTGGTGTAGCTGGTGCTGTAAATAATACAATTACTTGTGAAAGAGATTTAAGTTCTCCAACAACAAATAATGCGGCTTCTAATACAATTACTAATGAATTAATTACTTGTGTTGGACTATATTCTCCTTTAAACACAAATTTATCTTATGCTTATAGTTCTGATTATATTCCTTTTGAAAATAATAATGAGGTGATAACTGGCTTTTACGAAACAAATGAATCAACACATCCACATTCATCAACTGATTTGTTAATTAATATGGATCCAGTTTATAATTATAATGTTGCTAAAGCTGCGACAGGAGCAATGTTGCATTTTGCAGTTGCTCCAACAACTTTAGGATTGAATTCAATTCAAGGTGATTTTAAAATTAATTTTTATCCAAATCCAACAAAAGAGTATCTATTTATAAACTTTTGTGTGACTCCAGAAGATAATTACACCTTACAATTAATTGATATTAATGGAAAAGTTGTTCAAACCGAAAACATAAATAATCCAAAACAAGTAGAAATAATTAATGTTAGTAAATTGTCTAAAGGAATTTATTTGGCAAATTTAGTTTCTGAAAAGGGTAGTACTAGAACTAAAATCGTAATTGATTAATCCCAACATTCCATTAGTAATAAATCACCAGATTTGTGCGTAATTTTAACGATACCATCTTCAGCAACATGATTACTGCTTCCCGACTTATAACCAATAGTTAAAGATAAATTAGTTAAGGGATAAAATAGGTTAGTTGAATGTATATCGACTACTTCACCAATTGGAATTAAAGAGATTATACTATATTTAGTATACCATTTTTCGAACTTTAAAGGCAGTAAAAATATTTTGGAATGATCATCTAAAATTACAATTTTTAGTAAATTTCTATAACGAACAATATTTGTAATATTTGTTATGGTGTGATCAGCTCTTTTTCCGGTTGCCCAAATGACATTTACAGCTGGAATTTTACGTTCAATTAAATAATCAAATGCTTTTTCTAAATCTGTTTTATCTTGGTTTGGTGTATGAACAATTTCAATAGGATATTGACTTTCTTTATAGAAATTAGCATCAAAACCTCTGTCAAAATCACCTAATAAAACATCTATTTTTATTCCTAATTCTAAAACACGATCAATTGCAGAATCTAACACGATTACTAAAGGTGACCATTCTAATAGTTGGCCTAGCAATTCTTCATTACAAGCTGCACCATTAGCAATAATTAAAGCGGGTTCTTGATCATCGCGAACGATATGATGTGAAGACATGGAATTTAAGGTTTTAGAATTTATTCAATCAGATAGGTTTTAGTCTCAATTTCTGAAAGACTAAAGTAACCAAAGGCAAAGTTATTGGGATTTATTTGATTTACAAAATTTCCTCTTACAGTTGCTGGTGGTGTTGTAAAAGGACTGCCTCCGTTTCCTCCTGAAATTCCTAATAAAACATTTAAATAATTATAATATCGTTCTGAAATTCCATGCAATGTAAAGGTAAGTTCGTCTCCAGGAAGCATATTATCATTACTATACAATCCAAACATTTGATTTCCTTGAAAAAACTGATCATTAACAACATCGTATTCAGGTAACAAACTAAAGTTAGAATTAAATTGAACCAGATAAAAGTCATTAGTACTTCCATTATCTTGAAAAAAGTATTTAACTTCAATTTCATCACCTAAAAAACCACCTTCATTATTTTGTTCAACCGAATCAATTGAAGGAACAGCTTGTAATGTTTCGGTTGCCGTATAAATTTCTCCATTTACATTAATTGTAAGTACGTAAGTCTCACCAATTACAGGTACAAAATTACTACAATTATAATCTCCAGAACCAGAATTATATAAAAAATTAAAAGTAGTTGTACCACTTGTTACTGTTACAATTGCACCAGAAACAATTGGTGTTACATTTGAATAGTAATAATCTGTAGATGTAGTTAATTTAATTTTTTGTTCGCTTCCAGATGTACCTTTTTTCCATAAAATTGAAGCTTCAATTACAAGTCTCGGATTTGCATTATCTAAATCAACATCTACAACATCTTCACAACTAATTAATGTCAAAAGCATTACAATTAATAGAATAAAAAATGAGGCTATTTTATATATGAATTTCACCATGATTTAAAATTTAAAATTATACGTTACACTTGGAACAATTCCAAAAATGGACAAACGAACGGCTTCGTTATTTCCAGAATCCTGATTTTGTCTAAAACTTATAGAAGCTGCATTTTTTCTACTATAAAGATTATAAATACCAAAAACCCATTCCCCTTTTATTTTCTTTCCAGCATTGTTTCTAGGTGTCATAGTGGCTGAAATGTCTAAACGATGATAAGTTGGTAAATTATTACTATTTCTTTCACTAAAACTAGGAACAGTTATCCCTAAATATTGATATTGTCCATTTGGAAAAGTTACAGGTTGTCCGGTTTGTAAACTAAAAATACTACCAAAGCTCCATTTATCATTCAGTTGATACATTCCGGTTATAGATAAATTGTGTGTTTTGTCCCAACCTGTTTTATACCAATCACCATTATTAATTCCGATTTCAGCAGCAGTTCTTCCAGCTGTTTGTTGTTCTGAACGCGATAAAGTGTAAGAAACCCAACCACTTAACTTTCCTTCATTCTTTTTAATTAAAACTTCTAAACCATAAGCTCTTGATTTTCCTGCTAAAACAACCTGTTCAATAGCATTATTTGCAATTAAATCAGCTCCATCAATATAATCTAATCTATTTTTTATGTCTTTATAAAAGGATTCAACTTCCAAAGTATATTTTCCATTTTCAAAATTTCTGAAGTAACCAATTGCATATTGATCTAATATTTGAGGTTTAAGAAAATCATCACTTGGCGCCCAAACGTCTAATGGAGTAGGAGATTGTGTATTTGATATTAAATGCAAGTATTGACTCATCCTATTATAACTCATTTTAATAGATTGTTTATAATCGATAGAATACGATAATGCTAATCTAGGCTCAAGATTTCCAAAACTTGCAATAGTTTCATTTGATCCATATTTTTTGGTTCCAATTGGAGTTGCTTTTTCGTAAATTTTTAAATCTGAGTCATAATTTACAGCTTGATTGTTTTCGTACACATTTATTTCTTGACTTCCCAAACGGTAAAACATGCTATATCTTAAACCATAATTTATAGATAATTTTTCTGAAATAGTTTGTTCAGCATCAACATAAATAGCTGGTTCAAAAGCATATTTTTTATCTAATTGATCCGGATTAATTCCAGAATTTGAATCTGTTGGTTCAATTTTTCCTGGATTAAAGTCGTAATAAACGGTGTTGATTCCGTACGTTAATTTTGTTTTGTCTGTCAAATAATGTTTAAAATCGTATTTGAAATTGTAATTTTTGATACCACTATCCCAATTAAACCCAATAAAATCTAGCGTTAAACCATAATAGTAATCACTATATATTAAAGAAGCATTTGAAAACAACTTATCAGAAAAAAGATGATTCCAACGAAAGTTTAAAACACTATTTCCATAAGTGTTTACAAAACTTTGGTTTAATGAAAACACGTCTCTTCCAAAATAACCCGAAAGATATAAGTTATTGTTACCGTTTACTTTATAGCTTAATTTTGTATTCAAATCATAAAAATAAGCTGAATTTTGATTGTCAGTAAGTTTCAAAAACAAATGAGCATAAGAACTTCTTCCACTAACTAAAAAAGAACCTTTGTCTTTTACGATTGGTCCTTCGGCTAAAATTCGACTTGAAATTAAACCAATTCCACCATTTACATGAAACTCTTTGCTGTTTCCTTCTTTTTGATAAATATCTAAGACAGAAGCAACTCTTCCTCCAAAACGAGCTGGAATTCCACCTTTATATAATTTTAAATCTTTAATTGCATCAGCATTAAAAACCGAAAAGAAGCCAAATAAATGGGATGAATTATAAATTGTAGCTTCATCTAAAAGTATTAAATTTTGATCTACTGCACCACCACGAACGTTAAAACCTGATTGTCCTTCACCGGCATTTGTAACACCAGGTAAGGTCAAAATAGATTTCAAAATATCTACTTCACCCAAAATTACTGGCATTTGTTTTATAGTATTAATAGAAAGTTTATTAACACTCATTTCTGGACTTCTTATATCGATTTTGTTTGGATTATCAACCAAAACGATTTCATTTAAAACTTCTTCACTTTCAATAATTGAAAAATTATTTTTGACGTTTTGGTTTAAATCAATTGTAGTTTTTATTTCTTTATAACCTAGATAGCTAATTCTAACTTCATAAACTCCTTTAGGAAGTGTAATGGAATAAAACCCATATTCATTTGTAGAAGTTCCTGTTCTTAATTCTTCAATAATTATAGAAACACCTATTAATGTTTCATTTGTTTTTTCGTCAGAAATTACACCACTTAAGGTAAATTTTTCTTGAGCTGATGAAAATAGAGTCAACAATAAAAGAAATAGAGAAATAAATCGTCTAAATAACATGGCATAAATTTTGATTTACAAATTTGATAATATTATTCTAAATTATTCTTTATCAAATGTTAATTTGTGGTTAATTGCAGAAATATTTTTTAATTTTACATAAATAAAAAGCAAAAATGCGGACTTTACTTTCAATAGTTTTTCTATTTTTAATTACATTCAACATGCTAGGACAAAGAGAAGTTCCTAAAAAATCGGGTGAATTAAAGTTAGAAAATTATAAAATGCCTACTATTAATAATAAACCTAAAGTTGAAGAACCTAAAGCAACAATTGGTTATAAAAGTATTTTGACCACAAAGGAAGATGTTTATTTAAAGAAATTTACATTTAAAAAAGAGGAAAAAGTGGAATCTATAATGGTTCAAAAAGATAAAGGCTATGATTTTGATGAAGATAGAAAAAGTGCTTTAAATGACAGATTAAAAGAAGCCACTACTGGAAATCAAAAAACACAATATTTAGGTGAATTTTCTGTTGAGACAAATTTAATTAAAATCATGTGTCGTGATCATCAACAACCCGATGGTGATGTAGTTTCGATTTTGTTGAATGATATAGTTGTGGTTCAAAGCATATTGCTTGAAGCAGGTTACAAAACATTCTTTGTGAGTTTAGAAAAAGGTAGTAATCATATTGACTTTGTAGCTTTAAATCAAGGAACTTCTGGACCAAATACAGCAGCTTTTGTTGTGTTTGATGAATTTGGAAAACAAATAACGGCTAGCGAATGGAATTTGAACACAGGAGTTAAAGCGAGTTTAATTATTATGAATAAAACAGATGACAAAGCAAAAGAAGATGATGCTTTAAAAGAAGACAAAAAGGAAGAATAAAGTACAAACAAAAACATAAAACGAAAACGCCCTAATTTCTTAGGACGTTTTTTGCTTTTATATGGAATATGAATTATTTCAACTTTGCTAAAATACCGTTAAATGTTGCACTTGGTCTCATGGCTTTGTCCGTTAATTCAAAATTTGGATGATAATAACCACCAATTTCTTGACGTTTTCCTTGAGCAGCAATTAACTCTTCATTAATTTTTGCTTCATTTGCACTTAAATCAGCCGCAATAGGAGTGAAGGTTGCTTGTAATTCAGCATCTTTATCTTGTTTAGCCAAAGCTTGTGACCAATATAAAGCTAAATAGAAATGTGAACCTCTATTGTCAATACTACCTAATTTTCTTGCTGGAGACTTATCATTTTGTAAAAATAATTCAGTAGCTTCATCTAAAGTCTCAGATAATATTAAAGCTTTTGGATTATTAAAAGTTAAACCTAAATGTTCGTAAGAAACACCTAAAGCTAAGAATTCACCTAATGAATCCCAACGTAAATAACCTTCTTCGATAAATTGTTCGATATGTTTTGGAGCTGATCCACCTGCACCAGTTTCAAATAAACCACCACCATTCATTAATGGAACGATTGATAACATTTTTGCAGATGTTCCAACTTCTAAAATTGGGAATAAATCAGTTAAATAATCACGTAAAACGTTACCTGTAACTGAGATTGTATCTAAGCCTTTTACAATTCGTTCTAAAGAGAATGTAGTTGCGTCAACCGGATTCATAATACGAATGTCTAATCCTTTAGTATCATAGTCTTTTAAGTATAAATTTACTTTTTCTATAATTTGTCTGTCATGAGCTCTTTTATCGTCTAACCAAAAAACAGTTGGAACTCCAGTTGCTCTTGCTCTATTTACAGCTAATTTTACCCAGTCTTGAATAGGAGCATCTTTCACTTGACACATTCTAAAAATGTCTCCAGTTTCAACAGCTTGTTCCATGATTACGTTTCCGTTAGCATCTTTAACCTTTACAGTACCATTTGCAGCTATTTGAAATGTTTTATCATGTGAGCCATATTCTTCAGCTTTTTGAGCCATTAAACCAACATTAGGAACACTTCCCATTGTTTTTGGGTCTAATGCTCCATTTTCTTTACAAAAATCTATAGTAGCTTGATAAACTCCAGCATAACATCTGTCTGGAATAATTGCTTTTGTATCTTGAGATTTGCCTTCTTTGTTCCACATTTTTCCTGAGTTACGAATCATTGCAGGCATAGAAGCATCAATAATTACGTCAGAAGGAACGTGTAAGTTAGTAATTCCTTTATCTGAATTAACCATGGCTAGAGCTGGACCATTTTCCATAGCAGTAGTTAGAGCGGCTTCTACTTCAGCTTGTTTTGGATTTCCTTCAATTTTTGCATAGACATCACCTAAACCGTTTTTAGTATCTACACCTAATTCAGCGAATAAATCAGCATACTTAGCAAAAACATCAGCAAAGAATACTTCTACGAAAGCTCCAAAAATTAAGGGATCAGAAACTTTCATCATCGTTGCTTTTAAGTGCACAGAAAACAAAACACCTTTTGCTTTTGCATCAGCAACTTGTTCTGCGATGAATTTCTTTAATGAATTCATGTTGATTACAGATGAATCAATAACTTCACCAGCTAATAACGGAGAATTTCCTTTTAATGTTTTAGTTGTACCGTTAGCTCCTTCAAATTCAATTGAAAAACTTCCAGCATCTTTTAAAGTAACTGCTTTTTCAGTACCATAAAAGTCGCCACTTTCCATATGAGAAACGTGTGTTTTTGAATCTGATGACCAAGCACCCATTGAATGTGGATGAGCTTTTGCGTAATTTTTGACAGCCTTTGGGGCACGTCTATCTGAATTTCCTTCACGTAAAACCGGATTTACAGCAGAACCTAATACTTTTGCGTATTTAGCTTTAATAGCTTTTTGTTCGTCTGTATTCGTTTCTTCTGGAAAATTAGGAATTGCGTAACCTTGAGATTGCAATTCAGCTATTGCTTCTTTTAATTGAGGAACAGAAGCCGAAATATTTGGTAATTTTATGATATTAGCTTCTGGTTTTGTAGCTAATTGACCTAATTCTGAAAGTGCATCAGCAACTTTTTGGTCTTCTTTTAAATATTCTGGAAAATTTGATAAAATTCTTCCTGCTAAAGAGATATCTCTTGTTTCTAAATCAATGTTTGCAGGTTTAGAAAAAGCTTGTACAATTGGCAAAAAAGAATGTGTTGCCAACATAGGAGCCTCATCAGTAATAGTATAAAATATTTTTGATTTGTTAGACATGAAAAATGTTGTTTTAGTTATGAAATAGTATGTAACTTAATATAATTTGAAAGATTCAAATATTTTTGAGCCACGCAAATATAAGAAATTTGATGCTATTATAGGTAGGATTACCGCGAAATCGTTTGAATTACTAAATTCTAAATTAAAACAATTTAAATTATGAATTTAATAATTAAGCAAATAAAAATTTGACAAAAAAAAAGTCCCAATCGAAATTGAGACTTTATTATGAGAATTTTGGATACTAGTTTTTGTATCTTCTTTCTTTGATTTTTGCTTTTTTACCAGTAAGCTCTCTAAAGTAGAAAATTCTTGCTCTACGAACTTTACCTCTTTGGTTAACTTCAACTTTTTGTAAAGCTGGCAAGTTGATAGGGAAGATACGCTCAACACCTACAGAACCTGACATTTTACGAATTGTAAAAGTTTCAGTAGCACCAGAACCTCTTCTTTGGATTACAACTCCTTTGAAAAACTGAGTTCTAGTTTTTTCACCCTCTTTAATTTCATAGTAAACTGTGATAGTATCACCAGCACCAAAAACAGGGAAATCTTTTTTTGTAACAAATTCGTTATTAACGAAATCAACTAAATTTGACATAATAATATAAATAACTTGTTGAATCTAAGCAACATACACGAATATCGTCAGAGGTTGGTTAAATATGGGTGCAAAAGTAGAAAATAATTATGAATTATGAATTATGAATTATAAATTTTTTACAATTTATTTATATGTGATAAAAGACTTTTAGAATGTTTGATTGTACAGAAAAGCTATTCGTCTAATAAATCTGGTCTTCTGTTCTTAGTATGTTCATAAGCTTTTTCTTCTCTCCATTTTTCAATTTTTGCGAAGTTTCCGCTTAATAGAACATCTGGCACTTTCATACCTTTATATTCTGCAGGTCTTGTAAATATAGGTGGTGAAAGTAAATTATCTTGAAAACTATCTGTCAAAGCGGAAGTCTCATCGGATAAAACTCCTGGAATTAATCGAATAATTGCATCACAAAATACGATTGCACCAATTTCTCCACCAGAAAGAACATAATCACCAATAGAAATCTCTTTTGTAATGTGTAAATCGCGAACTCTTTGATCTACTCCTTTGTAATGACCACATAAAATGATGATATTTTCGTACATAGACATGGAATTTGCCATTTTTTGATTCAAAGTTGAACCATC
>JBLHNH010000018.1:0-31910 GCA_047622645.1 Flavobacterium sp. | reverse complement strand
CCTACTCCATAAGGACTTTCACTATAAGTCATTGGTGGTGGAAATCCTGAAATCAATTTTAAAGGTGCTCCCCATAAACCAGGAATCATGTAAACAGTAAATATTGAAACTAATAAAGCCAAAAATAATCTTCCTACTGAGATATGCGATAATGGACTATCATGAGGTAACGTTATTTTTCCAAATAAATAGGCTGCCCAAGCTCCAAAAATAACAATCCAAATTACTAAAAAGACTTCTCTTTCTAACCAATGAGCTTGTAAAACTAAATCGGCATTTGATAAAAATTTGAAAGCTAAAGCTAATTCCAAAAATCCCAAAGAAACTTTAACTGTATTTAACCAACCACCCGATTTTGGCAAGGAATTCATCCAACCTGGAAAAGCTGCGAACAAAGCAAAAGGCAAGGCGATAGCTAAAGAAAAACCTAACATTCCAACAATTGGTCCAATTTGACTACCTCCAGCTGCTGCTTGTACTAATAATGTTCCAACTATTGGTCCAGTACAAGAAAACGAAACAATGGCTAGAGCTAAAGCCATAAAAAAGATACCTAAAAGTCCTCCTCTATCGGCTTGCGAATCTACTTTATTAGCCCATTTGTTAGGTAACATAATTTCAAAAGCTCCTAAAAAAGAAGCAGCAAAAACTAATAAAAGTACAAAAAAGATAATATTGAACCACACGTTAGTTGATAATGCATTTAGTGCGTCTGCTCCAAATACCAAACTTACTAAAACTCCTAAAAGCAAATAAATTACAACAATAGAAAGTCCATAAATAACTGCATTTCTAATACCAGCAGCTTTAGTTTTACTTTGTTTAGTAAAAAAACTTACTGTCATGGGTATCATTGGAAACACACAAGGCGTTAACAAAGCTGCAAAACCACCAACAAATGCTAAAAAGAAAATGGTCCACAAACCTTTTTTCTCATCTTCTTCTGGTTCATCTGTAGTTGTAACATCATTTGTTTCAGCAGTTTCTTTTGTTTCAGAGACGTGTGCAGTAGTTACTTCTGTTGAATCAATATCATTTGAAGCAACTTCTGTTGGAACAACTGCTTCTTTTGGTTCCTCTTTAACAACTTCTTCAATTTTTTCGACAACTTTAATAGCTGGTAATTTGAATGTTAAGTTATCTTCTTCTTGAATACATTTTCCTTCAATACAAGATTGTCCTTCTAAAAGTACTTTAATCACTTTTAGATTGGGATTAGTAACCTTAATTAATTGAGTGAATGTTGCTTTTTTAGAAAAATAATATTCATCAACTTCAAAAATATCATTGTATGTTTTCTTGTATTGACTTTCTTTTGTTTTTCCAACTAATTTAAAGTCTTTTCCACTTCCTTTAAAAGTAAAAACTAAAGGTTGTGCTCCTCCGTCTGGTGTGAATTGCGAATACATATGCCAATCGGTATCGATAGCTGCTTCCATCACCAATTCAAATTCTGTATCTGATTTTTGAACGACTTTTGATTTCCATTTGACTGGATCTAATATTTGCGAATTTCCAAAGAAGGAAACTAAAAGTAATAGACTTAAAAGTAATTTTTTCATTTGTAGTTTTTATTTTTTTTTAAAGGTCATATGTAATGTCATGAGGAGTATTTTATTTTGTGTTCAAAATATAATTTCATGACTATTTCATGCTTTTGTTTCTAGTTTTATTATGTTTTTTGTTTTGTTATTTGCAATGAATCGTTCGTCTGCTCTGTGATTAATTATCCAAATTATTTCGCCATTAGAACAAAGTAACCATTGATTTTGTTTGTCAATTAGTGAGAATTTTTTATCTTTAAAATACTTACTGACTTTCTTTTTACCGCTCATTCCCGAAGGATAAAAAAAATCTCCTTCTTGCCATTTACGAATGACTAAAGGAAATGATATCTTTTCTTCGTCAACAAATATAGTAGTATTTGAAAGATTAGAAATGTCATCTACCTTACTTATTGAAATTTTTAAGGGTTTTTTAACTTCTAAGACTTTTTTTTCAATTTTATATATGTTTTGATTATCCTTCTGATTTTTCTCAGAAACAATCAAATAATCTCTATCTTTCAATATCAAATAATCTTTAGAAAAAACTTGTTTTCCTGATTGTGAATTTACTAAGTCATAAATATCTTCCCAAGCAGAAAATCCTAAAGGTTTTAACCATTGAAAAAGATAAGCTTCATAATTTTCTAGTTGTTTTAATTCGGAAATTTTGATTTTCTTCTGATTTTCTTCTTCCTGAACTACTTTTCTATAAACAATTAGAGAAGCATCATCAACTAAAGACTGACTTTGTTTTAAATTATTCAAAGTATTTTGAAACGATTGCATAAAACTTGGATTCAGTTCTTTCAAAATCGGAACAACATCATGTCGCAATTTATTTCGTAGATATTTATTGGAAGCATTGCTCGAATCTTCTCTCCATTTGATGTTTTTTTCTTTGGCAAGAGTCTCAATTTGTTCTCTAGAAAATTTCAATAAAGGACGAATAGTTTTTTCATTCTTTGCTGGAATTCCTGTTAAACCTTCTAAACCTGTTCCTCTTGTTAAATTGATTAAAAACGTTTCAATTTCGTCATCTAAATGATGTGCTGTTAAAACAAAATCTAATTTTTTATCCAATAAAAGTTCAGAAAACCATTCGTAACGCAATTTTCGTGCTGCTAATTGAATGGAAAGTTTGTAATCCGAAGCAAATTGCTTGGTATCAAATTTTTGAATATAAAAAGGTATATTTAGATTTTCACAAGTAGATTTTACGAAAGCTTCATCAGCATCACTTTCTGCGTTACGCAAGCTAAAATTGCAATGAGCAACAGTAATATCAAACTTTAAATTCTGAAATAAATGCAATAAAACCATACTATCAATTCCACCACTTATAGCTAAAAGAAGTTTTTTATCTTTTAAATAAGGAAATTGATTTTGAAGTCGGTCTTGAAAGCTTTTCTGCACTTTTATTATTTTGAAATGCTAAAGTAACATTTCTGCTAGAAAAATAGAGAAAGTTTGGCAAAGAAATACAACTTTACCAAACTTTATAATTTACATCATAGAAGCTTTTGCAAAAGCAGCAGCAATCTCTTCGGAAGATTTTGAAACAGAAATTGATAAAATCTCTTTCTTAGTTTTAGCATTTACAAATGTAATTACACCTGTTGCTTTTAATTTCAAATTTTCTAAACCAGCTTTTTTAAGTGTTTCTTTAGCAGTAGCCTTTGTTTCTTTGTCTGATAAATCATTAACTAAGATAGCTACTTTTGTGTCATCAATTTTTGAAAGCACTTCTGAAGCTACTCGATTTTCATTTTTAACACAAGTTGGACACCATTTTGCTTTTGTAACAACAGCAATTACTGCAGGTTCAGTTTGAGCCATTATTTTGTTAGTTAACAATGACATTGTAAAGACTAATAGAACTAATTTTAACGTTTTCATATTTATTTGTTTTTAAATTATGAAGCCAAATTAGCCTAATTATACTTTAATTTTCTTAGTAAAAATATAAAACTATGCTTTTTGTAAGGTAGCTAACATCGCTTGAGCCTTTAGAAGACATTCTTCATATTCTTTCTCAGGAATTGATTGAGAAGTTATAGCGCTTCCGACAGAAAAAGATAAATATTGATTTGATGAATTATATAATATACTACGAATCACAACATTAAAATCGAAATCTCCGTCAGGTGTAAAATAACCGACTGCTCCACTATATAAACCTCTTTTGGTTTCTTCCAACTCTTCAATAATATTCATGGCTGAAATTTTAGGAGCACCAGTCATGCTTCCCATTGGAAAAGTTGATTTTATAATTTGAATAGGAGAAGTTGTGTTTTCTACTTCAGAAACAACCGTAGAAATCATTTGATGTACTTGCTTAAAAGTATAAACTTGACATAATTCTTCTACTTGAACACTTCCTTTTGTAGCTGTGTGAGATAAATCATTTCTAACTAAATCGACAATCATAATGTTTTCTGAACGTTCTTTTTCATCTTTTGACAAATTTGATTTAAGTTCTTCATCCAATTCAAAATCAAAACTACGTTTCGCAGTTCCTTTTATAGGTTGTGATATGATTTTTGTATCTATCTTTTTTAGATAACGTTCTGGCGAAGCTGAAATCAAAAAATTGTCTTTATTTTTAAAATAAACAGCAAAAGGTGGTTCTGAAATTGCATTTAGACTTTCATAAACTTGTGAAGGATTTATTTCTGCATCTTTGGCAAAGAATTCCATACAAAAATTAGCTTCATAAATATCTCCACGATAAATGTATTCTAACATTTTTGATACTTTTTCTAAATATTTTTCTTTTGAAACTCTTTGTTGGATATTTTTTATTTCTGAACACTCAATACTCAACACTGAACACTGACTTATTTCATCAAAATCAACCTCAACTTCATCATCACACATATTGAGATATTGAATTTCTAATTGATTTCCTTTTAGAAAAAATAATTTCTTTGGTTGAAAAAAATATAAATCAGGAAACTGTAACCCATCAAAATTATTTGATTTTAAATCTTCAACATCATTTTTTAAATCATAAGACATATATCCAAACAACCAATCTTTCATTCGAGATTGATGTTCATACAAATCTTCAAAAGCTTTAGTATAATCAGTTTTAATAGCCATAAAAGCATCAACAGCTAAAACTAAATCATAACTTGAATATTTTGAATCTTGATTATAATCAACATTAGAATCTAAAAAAGTTATTTCTCTAAATTGCTGTGACCAAATTAGCAGTTGTTTTTTAAAAGTAGAAGGGTTGTCTATTTGTTTAAATATAGAAGTTCTCAAGGATTGTTGTTTTGAATTTCAAAAATACGATAAAATTATTTTGTCTTTTCATAACTTTTGATAATTATTGGGATGATTTTTAATCACACATAACATTAGTAAATTTAATTGATGGCAATAGAAAAAAGTTAAATCAAATTATTGATGCAGAAATCACTTTAAAATCAAAAAAAAATGCTTTTTGATATAGTATTGGTGTTCAAATTTGGGAAAACCTAAAAAGCGGTTGGTTTATACTTGAAGAAATCAGGACGCTTTTTTTGGCTCTTTAGCCATTTATCTTAATTTGATTTTTGGGTTTATTTTGTTATGAAAACTGCTTTAAAAAACAATTAATATAAAACAAAAGTCCCGTTTTCACGGGACTTTCTATATTGCAGGAAATTTCTATATTTTTTTAAACCAATTAAATAAATACTATGAAAACTGCAATAATTTATATTATTAGTAACAATAATTATACCACTTGTCTTTATATGTTTTAATTTAACAACAAACATATAAAATATATTGCAATATTAAACGTGTAATGGTCTATTATCTGTTGCAGCTAATGCAGCTTCTTTAACAGCCTCAGCAAACGTTGGGTGTGCGTGACTCATTCGAGAAATGTCTTCTGCACTTGCTCTAAATTCCATGGCAACTACAGCTTCTGCAATTAAATCGGCACAACGAGCACCAATCATGTGAACTCCAAGAACTTCATCCGTTTTTGCATCTGCTAGAATTTTTACAAATCCGTCTAAATCTCCACCAGCTCTTGCTCTACCTAAAGCTTTGAAAGGAAAACTTCCTGCTTTGTACTCAACACCTTCTTCTTTTAATTGCTCTTCCGTTTTTCCAACAGCTGCAACTTCTGGCCAAGTATAAACTACACCTGGAATTAAGTTATAATCAATATGAGGTTTTTGTCCAGCTAAGATTTCAGCAACCATTGTTCCTTCTTCTTCAGCTTTGTGTGCTAACATTGCTCCACGAACAACATCACCAATTGCATAAATATTTGGAACATTAGTTTGTAAATGATCATTTACTTCAACCATTCCTCTTTCAGTTATTTTTACACCAGCTTTTTCAGCATTTAATCCTGCTGTATAAGGTTTTCTTCCTACAGAAACTAAAGCATAATCACCTTCAAGTGTAATAACTTCACCTTTTTTATTTTCTGCTTTAACTATAACTTCATTTCCTTTTCTTTCAACAGCTTGAACTTTATGCGAAACATAGAATTTCATTCCTTGTTTCTTCAATACTTTTGTTAATTCTTTTGATAAAGAACTATCCATTCCTGGAATAATTCTATCCATATATTCAACAACAGAAACTTGAGCTCCTAATCGTAAATACACCTGACCTAATTCTATTCCGATAACTCCACCACCAATTATTACTAAGTGTTTGGGAACTTCAGGTAATTTTAAGGCTTCTGTCGAAGTGATAACTCTTTCTTTATCTAATGTAATAAATGGTAAGTTTGAAGGTTTAGAACCTGTTGCAATAATAATATATTTTGATTCAATCACTTCTGATGAACCATCATTTTTAGCCACTTTAACGTGAGTAGCATCTTCAAAAGATCCAGTTCCTTCTAAAACGGTAATTTTATTTTTATCCATTAAAAATTTAACACCTCCTGAAGTTTGATCAACAATTGCTTGTTTTCTATCTACCATTTTCTGAAGATTTACTTTTACTTCTCCAGAAACTTCAATTCCGTGATCTGCAAAATGTTTCATTTCATCGTAATGATGTGAAGAAGCTAACATTGCTTTTGAAGGAATACATCCTACATTTAAACATGTTCCACCTAAAGTTGAATATTTTTCAATGATTGCGGTTTTAAATCCTAATTGTGCACAACGAATTGCTGAAACATATCCACCAGGACCAGAACCTATAATTACTACATCAAACTGACTCATATTTGTATTTTTTGTGTGTTATTTTATTTTGTACTGCAAAATTAAGATTTTTTGCAATGTAACTATTATAATTTATTGATAAATATTTTAAGAATTAGAAATATTCAATACCTCTTTTCCAAATGAATAATTTTTTTCCGTTGACAATTTTTGTTTTTTCAATCCAATTATTAAATTTATCATATAAGTAATCATATTTTACAACTGTTTTAATGTTGTTTTCAAATATAATTAGTTTTAATAATTCGTTTTTATTGTTATAAAAATATTCTTTTATATAGTATAGACTCAATGAATCATTATATTTATTGATGTATTTTTCATAACTCAATCTATTCATTTTATCATACTTTTTTGTTTTAAAATAACCATAATTTGATGAGACTATAGCGCTTTTGCTTAAAATCAGATTATCATTCTTATCATATTCATATTCAAAAAATCTATTAAGATTATTTTGTGTTTTATAATTTGGAGTTGTAAAAAAATCATGCCTTATTAATTGCTTTTTTATATTAAAATATTTTTTTTCAATTAAGTATTTAACTCCAATAGAATCTTCTTTTGAACCGTATGAAATTCCATTTTCAGATAAAGTAAAAACATAAGGATGGTGTTCACTTATTTCAAAATTTAAGTCATTTTTATTAAATTTATAAATGGTTGAATAATTATATCCAAACTCTTCGTAATGTTCTATTTTAATGACATTAAATACCGAATCGTATTTTACATATTGCAACATAAATTCAGAATCAGTTTCACTATTTTTTAATATACTTTCAACTCTATTTTTGTTATTGTAATTAAAATTTATAAAATTAAAATATTCATCGTTATGCAGTGACCATTTAACTTTACTTAAACTATCAAAGTTTGTATATTCGTATTCATAATAAGCAATTAATGAGTCTTTCTTATTAAACCAAACTTCTTTAGTTAATAACCCTTTTAAATTAAAATCTTTTTTATTATTTAAATAGTTTACGTTTACTTCATTTTCCCAATAATTCACAAAGCGATAAAGCGTTCCTTTTGGACCTGAAAATCCTCCATGGCCATAATCATCATGGTAAAGAAAATTAGTGTTTTGTATTGTGTCATTAACAAAAAACAATTTTTCTTTTGTTGATTTTATTTTTTTTTCACTAAATTTTTCTTGACTTGAAGAATAATAGGTTATAAAAAAAACTAAAATTATATATATGTGTCTCATTTCTTATAATATTAAATTTTAAAAACCCTAGTATTCTTGACTTCTCTAATCACAAGCAGCAGAAAAGTATAAGTTGAGTTTTAAAGGTACTTCTTCAGAATTTTACATATTTAATTTTCTCTTTTAAATTGACTATTGTAATCCATTTTACTCTACCAAATCAAACCTAAAACATGCAAAACCCTAGAAAAATTAAAGAAAACGTTTGCGTAGAATTATTATTTTCATGATAAATATCAGGTTTATTGGTTCTTAAAATTTAGAAATTTGTAGCATAAAATTACACTAATAATTCATTAAATAAAATTAAAATATAATTATGAAAAACATTAAAGTAATACAAGAGTTACATAGTTTAGGAATCACGGGATATCATGAAGTAGTTTATAACCCAACTTACGAAGAATTATTTAAGGCCGAAACTTCTCATGCAAGAAAGGGCTATGAAAAAGGAACTCAAACTTCAACAGGTGCAGTTGCTGTTAAAACTGGAGTTTTTACAGGGCGTTCTCCTAAAGATAGATATATTGTAAAAGACGATATAACAAAAGAAACTATTGATTGGAATAGTGTAAACATGCCAACTTCTAATGAAGTTTATCTAGATTGTAAAAAATTGGTATTAAAACAACTTTCCACTTCAAAAAAAATATATGTAGTTGATGCTTTTTGTGGAACAAATGAAGATACAAGGTTAAAAGTTCGTTTTGTAATGGAAGTAGCTTGGCAAGCGCACTTTGTGACAAATATGTTTATTAGACCGTCAATTTACGAGTTAGAAAACTTTGGCGAACCAGATTTTGTTATAATGAATGGTTCTAAAACAGTAAACCCCAACTGGAAAGAGCAAGGCTTAAATTCTGAAAATTTTGTAATGTTCAACTTAACAGAAAAAGTTCAAATTATTGGTGGTACTTGGTACGGTGGCGAAATGAAAAAAGGAATGTTCTCTATGATGAACTATTATTTACCCTTAAAAGGAATTGCTGCTATGCATTGCTCTGCCAATGTAGGTGAAAAAGGTGACGTCGCTATTTTCTTTGGTTTATCAGGAACAGGCAAAACTACACTGTCTGCAGACCCAAAACGTTATTTAATTGGTGATGACGAGCACGGTTGGGATGAAAATGGTATCTTTAATTTTGAAGGTGGTTGTTACGCAAAAGTTATTGACTTAAGTGAAGAAAACGAACCCGATATTTGGAAAGCAATTAAACGAGATGCATTGTTGGAAAACGTAGTTGTTGATGAACACGGTGATGTTGATTATTATGATCATTCCATTACAGAAAATTCAAGAGTTTCTTACCCAATTTATAATATTAATAAAATTGTATTACCATCAAAAGCTGGACATGCAAGTAAAATTATTTATTTATCGGCTGATGCCTTTGGTGTATTGCCTCCCGTTTCAATTTTAGATGATGAACAGGCGCAATACCATTTCTTATGTGGGTTTACATCTAAATTAGCTGGGACAGAAAGAGGAATTACCGAACCTCAACCATCATTTTCTCCTGCCTTTGGAGAGGCTTTCTTAACTTTACATCCTACAATGTATTCAAAAACATTAGTAGCTAAAATGAAAGAACACAATGCCAAAGCATATCTAGTAAATACAGGTTGGAACGGAACCGGAAAACGCATCTCTCTTAAAAACACTCGTGCAATAATTGATGCAATACTTGATGGTAGTATTGATAAAACTGAAACACAAACAATACCTTTCTTAAACTTAACGTTTCCTAAAAAATTAGACAAAGTTGATGACATTCTTGATCCAAGAACAACCTACAAAGTAGTTGCCGATTGGGAGAAAAAAGCTAAAGATTTGACTATACTATATAATAAAAACTTTGAACAATACTGCGATACAGCCGAAGGTAAAAAACTGGTTGCTGCAGGTCCAAGTTTATAATTATTATATTTATGCCACTAATAAATTAGTACATTAGTGGCATAAATTTTACACTTACAAAAATTGTAATGGAAATTGTAGTAAAAGTTAACGAAAAAGAAATCAATCAAACCTTAAATATTTTAGCTGAAGTTGTGGTAGCATTACATTCAAGCGGGGCACACTATGCTCGTATAGTTCGTAATGTAGAACGTATGGCTAAGGGCTTGGGTTATGATGTTGATTTAGTTTTAACTTTTAACGGAATCGTAATTACAATTAATAAAGATAAAAGTAGTTACACGTTATCTAGAAGTATTAAAGTAAAAGGAATTAATTTTGAAACTGTTTCTGGAATAAGTATATTGTCTTGGGATGTTCTAGAAAACAAAATTTCTACAAGACGAATAGGTAAAATCCTTAACAGAATCAAAAGAAAAACAGTTTACAACAAAGGCGCATTGTACTTTTTTATACCATTAGCAAGTATGGCATTATGTCGTTTGTTTGAAGGCGATTGGTTTCAATGTATAATTGCTTTTATTTCTACACTATTAGGTTTTAGTTTTTTAAAAGTCTTAAGAACTAAAAACTATAATTCCTTTTTTTCTTATTTTTTGGTAACAGTAGTTTCGGTTTCTACAATTCATTTACTTGGAGCTCTTCTCAATTTGAATAATGTTCAAGTACTTGCTGTTTCAGTCTTGTATTTAGTACCGGGTGTATTTTTAATCAATTCATTTATTGATTATTTAGAGGGCTATATTGAAGCTGGAAGTTCTAAATTAATTTATGGATTATTTATAATATTTTCGATTGCATGCGGTTTCTTTTTTTCAAATTTCATGTTTGAGCAAGGGTTTTTCAATCATGTTTTAGTTGATCTTTCTAAAGCCCAACAAAGTAATGTTTTTTATGGACAAAGTTCTTTTCCTTTGTTATTGGCTTCAAAATTTCTTTGGGGCGGAATTACGTCTTTAGGATTTGCAGTTTTGTTCAATACCCCTAAAAGAGCTTTATGGGTTGTCTTTCTATTGGGCGGAATAGGATACATGATAAAGTATTATCTGAATGTTGAAATAAATTTTAGCCAACTATTTGCCGTTTTCTGTGCTTCTTGTTTTGTTGGTCTTTCTGGAATGTATTTTGCGCATCGCACTCATACACCACCAGTAGTTTTTACTATTCCTGCAGTAATAAATATGATTCCAGGCCTTTTAAGTTATAAATTTATGATGGGTTTAATTAAATGGACCATGCAACCCAATAGAGAAACTCAAAATATAAATGAAGTAATAGAAATTTTTAACACGGGAGTTTCAGCAATATTTATTGTTTTTGCTTTGGCTTTTGGTGTGGCTTTTGGCGTTATTGTCTTTAAAAGTCATTCTGTCAAAGGCAAAAATTTGAATCGATTGATTAATTTATATTTTATTAAATATCCAGAAAAAAACACTAAACTTTAAAAATAGTTGTGTTCTTAACTTCTCCAATCATAAAGACACTATGCGTGCTTCCAATATGTTGAAGAGTTGTTAATTTTGTCAGCATAAATTCTCTATAAGCTTCCATGTCTTTGACATATATTTTAATGATATAATCATAATCACCACTTACGTGATAGCATTCCAAAACTTCTTCTAATTTAACGATTTCTTTTTCAAAAGTCGTTACACTATCAACATTATGTTGTACTAACTTAATGTGACAAATAACCATAAAACCTTTATCGATTTTCTTTTTGTCAAGTAAGGCTACGTATTTAGAAATTATACCTTCACGCTCTAACTTTTTAATTCTTTCATAAACAGCAGTTACCGAAAGATTCAACTTTAAAGATAATTCCTTTGTAGTTTTTTTAGCATCTTGTTGCAGATAACCTACTAGTTTTTTGTCTATTACATCCATAATAATTATATTAAAGTTTCAAAAATACTAAAAAAACATCTATTTATGATTTAATATAGTTTTATTTTCTAATAAAAAAGAAAATATCAGGTAAATAAACTAATAATTCAAACATCTATTGAAAAAACAAAAAAAAATAGTCAATTTTGACGTAATAAAAACAAATTAATACAAACCTAAAAATAAAAAATAATGAGTAAATTCAATCCAGCTGATAATATTCAAGACTTACAATACTTTGGAGAATTTGGTGGTGTAAATCCATCTATTTCAGACTCTTCAACTTACACTTTTCTTTCTGCAAAAACCATGTTCGACACCTTTGAAGGTAACGCTGAAGGATGTTATTTATATTCTCGTCATTCTTCCCCAAGTAATTTATATCTTGACAGAGCTTTAGCAGCAATGGAAGGAACAGAATCTGCAAATGTAGCTGCATCTGGAATGGGAGCAATTACTCCTACTCTATTGCAATTATGCGGAACTGGTGATCATATTGTTTCAAGTAGAACAATTTATGGTGGAACTTATGCTTTCCTAAAGAATTTTGCTCCAAGAATGGGTGTAAAAACTTCGTTTGTTGATATTACTAAGTTAGATGTTGTTGAAGCGGCAATAACTCCAAATACTAAAGTTTTATACTGTGAAACAGTTAGTAATCCATTATTAGAAGTTGCCGATATTGCCGAGCTTTCTAAAATTGCAAAAAAACACAATTTAACTTTAATTGTTGATAATACATTTTCACCTTTATCGGTTTCTCCAATAAAATTGGGTGCAGATATTGTTATTCATTCCCTTACAAAATATATCAACGGAAGTAGTGATACTGTTGGTGGTGTAGTTTGTGCTTCACTAGAATTCATTAATCAATTGAAAGATGTAAATTCGGGTGCAAGCATGCTTTTAGGACCAACTATGGATAGTATGCGTTCTGCAAGTGTAATGAAAAACTTAAGAACATTACATCTTCGTATTAAACAGCACAGTTTAAACGCAGCATATTTAGCTGAAAAATTTGAACAAGACGGAATTAAAACAGTTTATCCTGGATTAAAAAGTCACCCAAGTCATGAAATTTATAAAAACATGATTAATCCAGAATATGGTTTTGGAGGAATGATGACTATTGACGTTGGTTCTTTAGATAAAGCCAATGCTTTAATGGAATTAATGCAAGAAAAAAACTTAGGTTATTTAGCCGTAAGTTTAGGGTTTTACAAAACTTTATTCAGTGCTCCAGGATCATCTACTTCATCAGAAATACCAGAAGAAGAACAAGCTGAAATGGGCTTAACGGATGGATTAATTCGCTTCTCAATAGGTTTAGATAACAACATTGAAAGAACTTATGAAATGATGAAAACTTGCATGAAAGAATTGCAAATTTTATAATTTTAACCTACATTAATAAAGTCCGTTTAAGAAATTCTTAAGCGGATTTTTTTTTATATATTGCGTCTTCAAATAAATAATTTATGGATGCACATATTAATAGAAATAAGGAATTAAACATTTGGGAAGCTTTAATTCCTGTTTTTGCTTTAATCGCAATGTTAGCTTATAATGTTTTAGTAGCTTACAATGGTAAAGAAGATGATGCGCTTGCTGGTAGTAATCAATTTGTATTACTTTTAGGTGCTGCAGTAGCAGTAATTGTTGGGTTATTAAATAAAGTATCCTTTCAAACTATGATTGATGAAGTTGCAGAAAACATAAAATCAACTGTAGGTGCAATATTAATACTGTTAATGGTTGGAGCTTTAGCCGGTACTTGGTTAATAAGTGGTGTAATTCCTTCCATGATTTATTATGGTTTACAAATTTTAAGTCCATCTATATTTTTACCTGCTACAATGATAATTTGTGCTATAATTTCCATAGCAACTGGTAGTTCATGGACAACTTCAGCTACAGTTGGTATTGCTTTAGTTGGTATTGGTGGTGCAATTGGTTTTCCATTAGGAATGGTTGCTGGTGCTGTTATTTCTGGAGCTTATTTTGGAGATAAACTTTCTCCAATGTCAGATACAACGAATCTTGCACCTGCAATGGCTGGAACTGATTTGTTTACGCACATTAGATACATGACTTTAACCACTGTACCCTCATTTGTTATTTCATTAATTTTATTTATAATTATAGGATTAACAATTGATATTCAAGGAACTGCTGATACTTCTCAAATGCTTTTGGATATTGAAAAATCATTTAATATATCAGGATGGTTATTTCTTGTCCCAGTAATAGTAATTGGTTTAATATTTAAAAAAACAGAACCGCTAATTGCTCTATTTATTGGAGTATTACTAGGTGGTTTATTTGCTTTAATTTTTCAACCACAAATCATCAATCAGATAATGGGTGTTGATACTATGACTTTTAAATCAGCCTATAAAGGTATAATGAATACCATAACAACAGAAACTATAATACCTACCGAAAATGAAAGTTTAGTAAAGTTGTTTAAAGCAAAAGGAATGAGTGGAATGCTTAACACTATATGGTTAATAATTTGTGCAATGGTATTTGGTGGTGTTATGGACGCAATTGGAGCCTTAGCAAGAATTAGTCGTGCACTATTAAAATTAGCCAAAACTACTTTTGGTTTATTTGCTGCTACTGTAGGTAGTTGTTTGGCATTAAACATTACAGCCTCTGATCAATATTTAGCGATTGTTGTTCCAGGAAAAATGTTTAAAAAGGCATATCATGACAAAGGTTTAGCACCAGAAAATCTAAGTAGAACGTTAGAAGATTCTGGTACTGTTACTTCTGTTTTAGTGCCATGGAATACTTGTGGTGCTTATCAATCTGGAACATTAGGAGTTGATACTTTTGATTATCTACCATATGCATTCTTTAATTTATTAAGTCCTATAATGACATTAATTTTTGCAGCTTTTAATATTAAAATACGTCAATTGGTTTCGACTATCAAAGACTAACTTAACTATAGTCTAAATCTATTGTTTTATAAAAAAAACCATTACTTTTTGTGTAATGGTTTTTTTTTATTTTGTAACTTTACCTGACAATTTCACTTAAACGTTAGACAAATTAACAACAAATACTTAAATATGGAAAACTCAAACGACATTAACAAATGCCCTTTTCATCAAAAAGAAGACAATGTAAAACCAAAAACTACAAATGAAACTTGGTGGCCTGAAGCACTAAACTTAGACATTCTTCATCAACATGATACAAAGACAAATCCACTTGGAGACAGTTTTAATTATGCAGATGAGTTTAAAAAATTAGATTTAGAAGCGTTAAAAACAGATTTAAAAAAATTAATGACTGAAAGTCAAGATTGGTGGCCAGCAGATTGGGGTCATTATGGTGGGTTAATGATTCGTTTGGCATGGCACTCAGCTGGAACTTATAGAATCTCAGATGGACGTGGAGGAAGTGGTACCGGAAACCAAAGATTCGCTCCTTTAAACAGTTGGCCAGATAATGGAAACTTAGATAAAGGAAGAAGACTATTATGGCCAATTAAGAAAAAATACGGTAACAAGATTTCTTGGGCTGATTTAATGATTCTTGCAGGAAATATGGCTTATGAATCAATGGGATTCAAAACCTTTGGATTTGCAGGTGGTCGTGAAGATATTTGGCATCCTGAAATTGACATTAATTGGGGAGCTGAAAAAGAATGGCTAGCAGAAACAAAAAACAGATATGACAGCGATACAAACAGAGAATCTTTGGACAATCCTTTAGCTGCAGTACAAATGGGTCTAATTTATGTCAATCCAGAAGGTGTTGATGGAAATCCAGATCCATTAAAAACAGCTATTGATGTTAGAACAACATTTAAACGTATGGCCATGAATGATGAAGAAACTGTTGCATTAACTGCTGGTGGACACACTGTTGGTAAAGCTCATGGAAATGGTGATGCTTCAAAATTAGGAAGAGAACCAGAAGCAGCAGAAATTGAAGAACAAGGATTTGGATGGAAGAATCCAACTAAAACTGGTGTTGGAGCAGATGCAGTAACAAGTGGCTTAGAAGGTGCATGGACAACAAATCCAACACAATGGGATAATGGGTACTTCTATCTTTTATTTACTTATGAATGGGAATTAAAGAAAAGTCCGGCTGGAGCTTGGCAATGGGAACCAATAAACATTAAGGAAGAGGACAAACCTATTGATGCATTTGATCCTACGAAAAGAAACAATCCAATAATGACTGATGCTGATATGGCCATGAAAATGGATCCAATTTATAAAGAAATTTCAGAACGTTTTTATAAAGATTCTGCCTATTTTGAAGATGTATTCGCTAGAGCATGGTTCAAATTAACGCATCGTGATTTAGGACCAAAAAATCGTTATTTAGGTGCTGATAGCCCAAAAGAAGAATTAATCTGGCAAGATCCAATTCCAACAGCAGACTATTCATTATCAGATATTGAAATTGAAGAATTAAAAGTAAAATTATTAAATAGTGGTTTAACCAGTGCTGAATTAATAAACACAGCTTGGGATAGTGCAAGAACTTTTAGAGGTTCAGATTTTAGAGGTGGTGCAAATGGTGCTAGAATAAGATTAGCACCACAAAAAAATTGGGTTGGAAATGAACCAGAACGCTTACAAAAAGTACTAAATAAACTTACCGAAATTCAATCTGGATTGGCTACAAAAGTTAGTTTGGCTGATTTGATTGTTCTTGGTGGAACTGCAGCTGTAGAAAAAGCGGCTAATAATGCTGGTGTTACTATTAAAGTTCCTTTTCTTCTAGGAAGAGGTGATGCTACTCCAGAAATGACAGACGATGAGTCTTTCGCAGAATTAGAACCAACTAATGATGCTTTTAGAAACTTCATGAAAAAAGAATATGCTGTTAAACCTGAAAAGTTAATGCTTGACAAAGCACAATTATTAGGACTAACTGCACCGGAAATGACTGTTTTATTAGGAGGAATGAGAGTTCTTGGAACAAATTATGGAGGAACAAAACATGGTGCTTTTACAGATAAAATTGGGACACTTACCAACGATTACTTTGTAAACCTAACCGATATGAATAATGTTTGGAAACCAACGGGACAAAACCAGTATAGCATCAACGATAGAAAAACAGGACAAACAAAATGGACTGCAACTCGTGTAGATTTAGTTTTTGGTTCGAATTCTATTTTGAGAGCTTATGCAGAAGTTTATGCGCAAGATGATTCTAAAGAAAAATTTGTGAAAGATTTTGTAAAAGCATGGACCAAAGTTATGGATGCAGATAGGTTTGATACAAAATAAAAAGCAAGTTATTTTAAAAAAAAGTAAAACCACCAATTTGGTGGTTTTACTTTTTAAATTAATATAATTCTTTATTCGAAAGCATCAATTATATAATTCATGATGGTTTATTAGTAAGAAATGTTTTCATAACTATTATCTATATCTTAATAAAAAGAAAACATAATAGTATCCTTTTTATAATTAGTTGCTTTTGTAGTTTTGCAGTAGAAATTTAATCATTAACAAAATAATAAATACAATGGCATTAGTAGGAAAAAAATTCCCAAACATTACAGTTGACGCTATCTCTTCAATGGGAGATAATTTAAGAATTAACGTTTTAGAAGAAGCAGTAAACAACAAAAAGAAAGTACTTTTATTTTGGTATCCAAAAGACTTTACTTTTGTTTGCCCAACGGAGTTACACGCTTTTCAAGCAGCTTTAGGTGAATTTGAAAAAAGAAACACTATGGTAATTGGAGCTTCTTGCGATACAAATGAAGTTCACTTTGCATGGTTAAACACAGCAAAAGATAATGGTGGAATTGAAGGTGTTACATATCCAATTTTAGCTGACACAACTCGTAATTTATCTGCAAATTTAGATATTCTTGATGCAGAATGGGTTTATAACGAAGAATTAAACGAAGAAATTTTAGAAGGTTCAAACGTAACTTTCAGAGCTACTTATTTAATTGATGAAGAAGGAAAAATATTCCACGAAAGTGTAAACGATATGCCATTAGGTAGAAATGTAAACGAATATTTACGTTTAGTTGATGCTTACACACACGTACAAGAAAAAGGTGAAGTTTGTCCAGCAAACTGGGAAGAAGGAAAAGAAGCAATGAATGCTGATAGATTAAGTACTGCTGCTTATTTAAGTCAAAACTAAAAGTATAATTACCAATATTAAAACTCCAAATTCCAATTGTCACACTGAGCTTGTCGAAGTGATTGGAATTTGGTTTTTTTAATTAAAATTTTAAAAACAATGTTTACAGAAATAGAACAAGATAATTTAGCAGAAGTTGTAGCTTCAAACGATACGGTTGTAGTTCAATATTCAGCAACTTGGTGTGGAAATTGTCGTATTATGAAACCAAAATTTAAAATGTTGGCTTCACAAAACGAAAATATTCCGTTTTTAATGGTTGATGCAGAAAAATTTCCTGAATCGAGAAAATTAGCAACAGTGGATAATTTACCAACTTTTGCAACTTTCAAAAACGGAATATTAGTTAAACAAACTCAAACCAATAAGTTAGAAGTATTAACAGAATTAGTTAATGAAGTAATCTAATTATGAAACTACCTGTTATCAAACATTTAACTCAATTTATTGAGGATAATGATCAAGATTATTTAGTAGAAACCATTGAGGTCTTAGAAGCTTTAACTGAAGTTCCATCTTTAAAAGATGAAGAATTAGATGTTATAGGTGAATTAATATCAAACATGTATGGCGCTCTTGAAGTCCATAAAATGGTGAAAGAAGGAAAGGACAAAAAAACAGCTTTAAATGATTTTATGAAGCGAGTTTTAGGTTCTATAGATAAATAAAATATATGCTCTCAATTTGAGAGCATATTATTTATAAAACTTTTTCTTTAACCAAAAAGCTACATTTACTAATATTATCAAAGCTGGAACTTCTACTAATGGGCCAATAACTCCAGCAAAAGCTTGTCCGCTATTTATTCCAAAAACTCCAATAGAAACAGCAATAGCTAATTCAAAATTATTACCAGAAGCTGTAAACGATAAAGCAACTGCATCTTTATAATTTGCGCCTAATTTTTTAGACACAAAAAACATCAAAAAGAACATTATTGTAAAGAAAATAATCAATGGAATTGCAATTCTAACAACATCTAAAGGTAAATCTACAATCATTTCTCCTTTTAAACTAAACATAACTACAATCGTAAAAAGTAAAGCAATCAACGTAATTGGAGAAATAAAAGGAATAAACTTTTGATTAAACCACTTATCACCAACATATTTCTTTATAAGATAGCGACTTGCAACAGCTAACGCAAACGGAATTCCTAAATAAATTCCAACCGTTTTTGCTATTTCAGTAACTGTAATATCTAATTCTAAGCCTTTTATTCCAAATAAAGGCAACATAATTTCTAAATAGAAATACGCATATAAACTAAAAAATAATACTTGAAACAAACTGTTTAGTCCAATTAATCCGGCTGTTAATTCACGATTTCCATCGGCTAATTCATTCCAAACAATTACCATTGCAATACAAGGAGCAATTCCGATAATAATCAAACCAGTCATGTATTCTGGATAATCTTTTAAGAAAAAAGTAGCCAATAGAAACATTAAAAATGGTCCAACAATCCAAGTAATTAAAAAGGAAGCTGAAAGTAATTTTGGTTTTTCAAACATCAAGGGTATTTTTGAAAAATCAATTTTTGTTAAAGGTGGATACATCATTAAGATTAACCCTATTGCTAAAGGAACATTTGTTGTTCCAGAAGAAAATGAATTGATAAAATCTGCTGAATTCTGAATAAAATAACCAATTCCAACACCAATTAACATGGCTAAAAAAATCCAAAGCGTTAAATATTTGTCTAAAAATCCTAATCTCTTTTTCATTCTTATTTTAAGTTTATTTTTGAAAACACATAATACATTTCCGAAGCAATTTCTAAACTTCGTTCAGCATATTTTAAATTCATTAAATCTGTTCCATCAAAAGCTTTTGGATCATCATATCTTATTGGCAATCTAACTTCCGCACCAGCAATAAACGGACAATTCTCATCAGCAGAAGAACAAGTCATAATGGCTGCAAAATTTAATTTTGGATTAAATGAATCGTCAAAAGTCTTTGAAAAACATATTATTGGATGTGAATTCTCATTATATTTAACTGCATAAACAGGGTTTGGAATTTTACTCAATTGTTGAATTTGAAAACCTTGATTACTTAACGTTTCTTCTACTTTTGGAAACATAGCTGTTGCTTCTGTTCCACCAGAATAACAAAAAACAGTTGAAATATTAAAGTGAAAAGCCATAGTTTGTGCCCAAATTTGGGATAAGTGACTTCTTCTTGAATTATGGGTACAAATAAAGTTTAATCGAATTTCTTGCTTAGCATTACCTTTTTGCTGAACATATTCAACTAATGAATTCAATTTCTCTTTTCTTTCTTCTGTTATAGTGAAATTTGAGACTTCATTTATTATAGTTTCTATTTTTGAATACATATTATAATTTTTTAAAGGAACAAAAAATAAAATTCTGTGTTGTTTCAAACGGCGTTTGATGATCTTCTGTGAAACAGTTTTCCATTTCAAAAGTATCTTCAAAAAGAGCTAATATTTTTTCAACAGAATATTGAGAAATGTCTAATCCACTACATTTTAAAGGTCCTTCATCTGAAAATGTTCCTAAAACAAAATTCCCATTCGAAGTCAAAGCATCAGAAACAATGGCTTTATATTTTAAAATATCGGACTCATCAGTTAAGAAGTGAAACGATGCTCTATCATGCCAAGCATCAAATTTTTCAGCTGGTTTGAAGTCTAAAACGTCAGAAACTATATAAGTAACTCTATCAGCATTAGCTCCTAACCTATTTTTACTTCTTAGAATTGCACTTTCAGAAATATCTAACAAAAATAAATTCGTAAAACCCAATTCGATTAAACTATCAATTAAATAACTATCACCACCACCAATATCAATAATTTTAGCCTCTTTTGGCAATTTTAAAGCTTGAATTAATTGAATAGACGTTTCTGGTTTTTTTTGAAACCAGCTTACTTCATCTTCTGCCTTTGTTGTAAAGACTTTTTCCCAATGTTCTTTTATCTTTTTTTCCATATTAACAACAACCTGAACCAGGTGTACAAGAATTACCTTGTGTATTTAATTCGTTAAACTTTAGTTTTGGTTTTTCTTCAGGAATTCCACATTTATCTTTTGCCAAACAATCGGTTAGTTTAGAGATTAATAGAAAGTTTGTTCCGTTAAAATCTAAATCAAATTTCCCAATAGTATCACTCATTTGATATTCAACTTCAATTTCTAAATCTGGAATTTGTAATTTTTCTTCAGACAATTCAATAATATTGAGCAATTTTTCTGGATGCAATCTGTGATCATAATCATTTGCTTCCCACAATTGGAAATTTGCAACTTCTTCGTTTCTAACTGTTCCACCACAATCAATAAAGTTTTTAGTAACTTTTCCAACTTCAGTAACGTGAAAATGACTGGGAACTAAATCTCCATTTGGCAATTGAAAAGCAATATTTGTTAACTTTCTCAATTCGTTTTTAATTTCTGATAATTTCATTTTATGCTGAATTTATTTCAGCATCTCGTCAATGCTGAAGATTAATATTATTTAAGATTTAACAACATTTATTTTTTAATTCTTTGGAAATTCCTCCAAAATAATTTTCCATTTTTATCATAACATCTGGATTTAAACAATAACAAATTGATGTTCCTTCAATAGTACCTTTAATGATTCCTACATTTTTTAACTCTTTTAAATGTTGTGAAACCGTTGGTTGTGCCAAAGGCAATTCATTAACAATATCACCACAAATACAAGTGTCTACAGTCAATAAATATTGAATAATTGCAATTCGTGCAGGATGAGAAATAGCTTTAAACAAATTAGCTAATTCGTTTTGTTCCTCCGAAAAAAAAACTGATTTAGAAGCACCCATTTTTATTATTATTTATATATTGCAATATTACAATATATAAATAAAAGAAGCAATTAATTCTTGAATTTTATTAAATATAATTGCCTTATTCTATTTCAAATTATTTTCTTACTTTTGCTCTATAAAAAATAAAAAAAATGGCATCAATTACATTAGGTGGAAATCCAATATTAACATCAGGTGAATTACCAATAAAAGGTATGAAAGCACCGAATTTTAAATTAATAAAAGACGATTTATCGACAGCTTCTTTAGAAGATTTTAGAGGTACTAAAGTTGTTTTAAATATATTTCCAAGCATTGATACTGGAACATGTGCTGCTTCTGTTAGAGCTTTTAACAATGAAGCAAGTAAATTAAAAAACACTAAAGTATTGTGCATTTCTAGAGATTTACCGTTTGCTCAAAAACGTTTTTGTGGTGCTGAAGGATTAGAAAACGTAATTAATTTATCTGATTTCAAAAACGGAAGTTTCGGTAAAGATTATGGTTTAGAAATTGTAGATGGCCCTTTAGCTGGATTGCATTCTAGAGTTGTAATTGTTTTAGATGTAAATGGAACTGTAATTCACTCGCAACAAGTTAAAGAAATTGCAGACGAACCTAACTATGAATCTGCTTTAGCTTCATTATAATCGTTAATGAAAACGCAATCAACAACAAGTTTGTTTTTAAAAAAAACTCAAATAAATACAAATCGATACCATTTGACCATTAAAAAACAATAATTAATTACAAATGAAATTCGAAAAAGATGAAACGCTTTTTACTGGAAGACTTAAAAGCATGGGATTTGCTTATAAAGGTGCGGTAAAACTTATTACTACAGAACATAGCGTAATGGTTCAATGCTTTTTAGCAGTTTTGATAATTATTGCTGGTTTTTATTTTAATATTTCTCATGAAGAATGGTTAATTCAAACATTAGCTATTGGATTAGTTTTAGGCGTAGAAGGTTTAAACACTGCTATTGAAAAAATAGCTGATTTTATTCACCCAGAATACCATGAAAGAATTGGTTTTATTAAAGACATTGCTGCTGGTGCTGTGTTTTTTGCAGCCATGACAGCTATTGCGATAGGTTGCATCATTTATATTCCACATTTATTATAATTAATTTTTGAAATAAACCTCAATAGAAGGTAAATATATATGGCAAAAAAACAAACATCAACTTCTAAAAAAGAAACAAGTGCTCCTAAAAACTATAGGCAACATAGGTTTGTAATAGGTTGTATTTTAGTTTTAATCGCTGTAGCACTATTAATTTCGTTTTTTTCTTACTACATTACAGGTAATTACGATCAAAGTCAAATAGACTCTATTATTGATCGTACAGAAAAAGCAGAAAATTGGTTGGGAAAAATTGGTGCATACCTCGCTGACTTTTTTATCTACAGAGGTTTTGGAGTTGCTTCAATCATTTTTGTAAAGTCAATTTTAATGATTGGAATCTACTTTATTTTAGATATTAGCGTTTTCAAGTTAAGAAAATCTTTATTTTGGGATTTCTATTTAATTATTACTTTATCATTAGTTTTTGGTTTTTTCTGGAATCAATTCCCTAATCTTTCTGGTGTTATTGGCTATGAAATAAATCAATTTATACAAGATTACATAGGTAAAATTGGGACTATATTTTTACTGATTTTAGTAACTATATTATTTTTAGTTTTCAAGATGAAAATGTCTCCTGATAAAATTAAAGATAAAGTTGAAAAAATTAAAAATAAAATTCCTATTCCTGTTTTTGAGAAAGAACCAGCTGATAGTAAAGAAGTAGATAACACAGTTCTAAATAAAGAAGAAAAAGCTTCTAAAAATTTTGAATTAACAGAAGACGATGAAGACATCTCTAAAATTGAACTAAAACCAACTTCTTCTTTTGAAGTTGACAAAGAAAGTTTAAAACCTACTATCGGATATTCTTCTGAATTATCTCTCGAACCAAAAATAAAAGAAGAACCAAAAACAGAACAAACTTTTTCGATTGAGGACAAAACAAAAAAAGTAATTGAAACAAAAGAGGATAGCTTTGTTATAGAAACCCCAGAAGAAGAAGAAATTGTTGAAGGTGATTTTGCAGCAAAAATTTTGGAGAATTTTGGAGAATTTGACCCAACGTTAGAATTATCAAACTACAAAATGCCAAGTGTTGATTTACTTAAAGAGTACACATCTGTTGGTATTACAATTAACCAAGAAGAATTAGAACAAAACAAAAATAAAATTCTTGAAACCTTAAAGAATTATGGTATCGGAATTTCTCAGATTAAAGCAACTGTTGGACCAACCGTAACTTTATACGAAATTGTTCCAGAAGCTGGTGTGCGTATATCAAAAATCAAAAACTTAGAAGACGATATTGCGCTTTCGTTAGCAGCATTAGGCATTCGTATCATTGCTCCTATTCCAGGAAAAGGCACTATTGGTATTGAAGTACCAAATGCTAATCCAACTTTAGTTTCTATGAAAAGTGTGATATCTTCCGCTAAATTTCAACAATCTGAAATGGAATTACCTATTGCGCTTGGAAAAACAATTTCAAATGAAACTTTTGTTTTCGATTTAGCAAAAATGCCTCATTTATTAATGGCTGGTGCAACTGGTCAAGGTAAATCTGTGGGTTTAAATGCTGTTTTAACTTCTCTTTTGTACAAAAAACATCCTGCAGAAGTAAAGTTTGTTTTAGTTGATCCAAAGAAAGTAGAACTAACACTTTTTAATAAAATTGAAAGACATTACTTGGCCAAACTTCCTGATACTGAAGATGCTATTATTACTGACAATGCTAAAGTTATTAATACCTTAAATTCACTTTGTATTGAAATGGATAACCGTTACAACTTACTAAAAGATGCAATGGTTAGAAATATTAAAGAATATAACGACAAATTTAAATCAAGAAAATTAAACCCAGAAAACGGCCATCGTTTTTTACCTTATATAGTATTAGTTGTTGATGAGTTTGCCGATTTAATTATGACAGCTGGGAAAGAAGTAGAAACGCCTATTGCTCGTTTAGCTCAATTAGCTCGTGCCATTGGAATTCACTTAATTATTGCTACACAAAGACCCTCTGTAAACGTAATTACTGGTATGATTAAAGCCAATTTTCCAGCTAGAATTGCCTTTAGAGTAACATCAAAAATAGATTCTAGAACCATTTTAGATTCTGGTGGTGCAGATCAATTAATTGGTCGTGGAGATTTACTTTTTACACAAGGAAATGAAATAGTACGGGTACAATGTGCCTTTGTTGATACACCAGAAGTTGATAGAGTTACAGAGTACATTGGTTCTCAAAAAGCCTATCCTGAAGCTTATCAATTACCAGAATATGTTGGTGAAGAAAGTGGCACAAAACTTGATATGAATATTTCAGAAAGAGATACTTTATTTAGAGATGCTGCTGAAGTTATTGTAACAGCTCAACAAGGAAGTGCTTCTTTAATACAAAGAAAGCTAAAATTAGGTTATAATAGAGCAGGCAGAATAATAGATCAATTAGAAGCTGCTGGTATAGTTGGTCAATTTGAAGGAAGCAAAGCAAGATCAGTCTTAATTCCGGATTTAGTAGCATTAGAACTATTTTTAAACAATGAAAAAAACAATTCTTAAAATGAAAACTTTATTAAAAGTCGTAGTATTATTTTTATTTACTTTAAATATTCAGGCACAAGATGCCAAAAAAGCAAAACAATTATTAGATGATGTAGCGACAAAAGCAAAAGGCTACACTAATATTGTTATAGAATTTAAATATTCGTTAAGTAACGCTAAAGAAAACATTAACCAAGAAAGCAATGGAAATGTTGCTATTAATGGCAATAAATATGTTTTAAACTTTATGGGCATAACAAAGGTCTATGATGGTAAAAAAACTTATACTATTGTTCCAGAAGATGAAGAAATAACAATTTCTACCGGAAAAGATGATGACAAGACAATTACACCAGACAAAATGCTTACTTTTTTTCAATCTGGTTATAGTTATTCTTGGGATATTTTACAAAACATTAAAGGAAGAAAAATTCAATATGTAAAACTAAAACCAACTAGTTCAAAAGAAAATGTAAAAGAAGTTCTAATTGGAATTGACACTTCTACAAATCATATTTATACTATGATTGAAACTGATAAAAAAGGAACAAAAACAACTTTAACTGTTAATTCTTTTAAAACAAATCAGCCTTTATCGAAAAATCACTTTACCTTTACGGAGTCAAAATATTCTGGGTATTATATTAATAGATTAGACTAAAAAAAGTTTCGTTGAAAATATTAGATAAATATATTTTAAAATCATTCATAATTACGTTTACTACTGTATTCGTAATTTTGTTTTTTATATTCATTCTTCAAGGAATATGGCTTTTTATTTCCGAATTAGCTGGTAAAGATTTAGATTTTTTTACCATTTTAAAATTTTTAAGCTTTTATGCTCCAAATGTAATTCCGTTAGTATTACCCCTTTCTGTATTATTAGCTTCTATAATGACTTTTGGAAGTTTTTCTGAAAATTATGAATTTGCAGCTATGAAATCTTCAGGAATTTCGTTACAAAGAGCCATGAAGTACTTAACAGTGTTCATTCTTTTATTAAGTATCGTTGCCTTTGTGTTTTCTAATAATGTAATTCCACAAGCTCAATATAGGTTTATTAATTTACGTCAAAATATAGTTCAACAAAAACCTGCTATGGCAATTGCTCAAGGGCAGTTTAACCAAATTGGAAATACAAATATAAAAGTCGAAGAAAAATCTGGTGATAAAGGACAGTTTTTAAAAGGTATAATTATTCATAAAAAGTCTAGTAACGGAAATGGAGCTAGTACAATCATAAATGCTAAAAATGGTGTTTTAACGAGTGATGATGCTGGAAACTTATTAAATCTTGAATTATTTGATGGTAATTATTATGAAGATATAGTTCCTACTAAATACGAAGAACAAAAAAAAATGCCTTTTGCAAAAAGCACCTTTAAAAAATATATTTTAACTATTGATATCGGTAAATTAAACGCTTCAGACATTGATCAAGAATCTATTTCTAATACCGATAAAATGCTAAATATTAGTGAACTTAATATCACAATCGATTCTTTACAAAAAAGCTATAATGAAGATATAATTTCATTTTCTGATAATATTACCCAACGAACCTCAAATGTTTTAAATTCAAGAAAAATTCAATATGTTGATAAAGACACAATTACCGACAATTTATTGGATTTATATCAATTGATTGAACAAAAGAAAATTATTGAAATTGCAACAAACAATATTACCAGTATAGATTTTTCTATTGATAGTAGTAAAAATGATTTAGAGTTTAAAAAGAAAAACATCAACCAACATTGGACCGCAATTCACGAAAAGTATATGTTAGCTTTTTCGTGTTTATTGATGTTTTTTATTGGTGCACCACTTGGCGCAATTATTAGAAAAGGTGGTTTGGGTTTGCCAATGGTTTTTGCTATTCTAATTTTCATAACATTTCATTTTATTAACACTTTTGGTCGGAAATTAGCTCAAGAAGACAGCATAAGTCCTTTTTTAGGTGCTTGGATGTCGTCAATTATATTAACCCCTTTTGCAATATTGCTAACTTACAGAGCGACAAATGATATAGGAATAATGATAAATTTTGATTGGATAATCGAACCAATTAAAAAATTAATAAATAAGTTAAAAAAACAAAAAACAACTACAACCAATGTTACATAAAATACAACTAAACACAATAGAAGAAGCCATTGAAGATATTCGTCAAGGTAAAATAATAATTGTTGTTGATGATGAAGATAGAGAAAACGAAGGAGACTTTTTAGCTGCAGCCGAAAAAGTAACTCCAGAGATGATTAATTTTATGGCAACTCATGGACGTGGCCTTATTTGCACACCGTTGACTGAAAGAAGATGTAAAGAATTAGATTTGCATACAATGGTTACTAATAATACAGATCATATGGAAACAGCTTTTACAGTTTCTATTGACTTAAAAGGAAATGGAGTTACAACCGGAATTTCTGCTGCAGATAGAGCAAAAACAGTTTTAGCTTTAGTTAATGAAGAGACAAAACCGTTTGATTTAGCTCGTCCTGGACATATTTTTCCATTAATTGCTAAACAAGGTGGTGTTTTAAGAAGAACAGGTCATACAGAAGCTGCAATTGATTTTGCGCGCTTAGCTGGCTTTACTCCTGCGGGCGTAATCGTTGAAATAATGAACGAAGACGGAACAATGGCTCGTTTACCTCAACTTGCAGAAGTAGCTAAAAAGTTTGATTTAAAATTAGTTTCAATTGAAGATTTAGTTGCTTATAGAATGCAACACGATAGTTTAATTCAGAAAAAAGAAGATTATGAAATTGAAACTCGTTTTGGTAAATTTAGATTAAGAGCTTATTTACAAACTACTAACAAACAAGTTCACATTGCTTTATCTAAAGGCAGTTGGAATATAGGTGATGAAGTTTTAACTCGAATAAATTCATCACAAATTAATAATGATATTTTAGGTACATTGACTTCAAATCCTGATGATAGATTAGAAGATATGTTCAAAAGAATAAATCAAGATGAAAATGGAGCTGTCATTTTTATAAATCAAGAAAAGCAATCTATTGAAATGCTTAATAGAATTACAGAATTAAAAGAACTACAAGAAGAAGGAATTTTTAAAGCCCCACAAGTAAAAATGGATGCAAAAGATTTTGGAATTGGAGCACAAATCCTTCACGATTTAGATATTTCAAAAATTAAATTACTTTCAAATTCTGAACAAACCAAACGTGTTGGAATGATTGGTTATGGTTTAGAAATAACAGATTACGTTAAATACTAATCAAAAAACCATAATTTGATAGCTAAAGCTGAAACTGTAACTACTAAAAAAAGTTGTATTACTTTTTCGTCTTTTTTAACAGCCCAACGGCTTCCAAACCAAGCGCCAGAAACATTTCCAATAGATAAAACGGCTGCTAAACCATAATCGATTTTATCATCGATTGCAAAAACAATAACAGCACCAATAGTGTAAACAAATGCTACAAAAACTTTTGTAGCATTTGATCTTAATAAGTTCATTCCGTTTATATATGGAAGCGCTAAAAGCATTAAAAAACCAATTCCTGCGTTTATTAATCCTCCATAAATACCTAAGAAAAAGAAAACTACTAGAGAAATAATTAAGGGTTTCCCCGTTAATCGTTCAATTAAATCTTTTTTATTTTTATTGGGATTAAATAGTGTTAAAACTAAAACCATTATCATAACAACAGCTAACATTCTATTAAAAGCTTTTCCATCAAAATCTAAAGCTAAATAAGATCCAATTATTGCTCCAAAAAAAGCAGCAATTCCGACATACAAACTAAAAGGATAAGTTGAAACTCCTTTGCTTTTAAAACCTCTAACTGCAGTAAATGTTTGCAGTAATATTGCAACACGATTTGTTCCTTGTGCTAAAGGAGCAGGCAATCCCATAAATATTAATATGGGTAAGGTTAATAAAGTTCCTCCACCAGCTACTGTATTTAAAAAACCAGCTATAAAACCTAAAACTACCAATAACAAATAAGGCCAAAATTCTTGCATAATATTTTGAATAAATAAACCTCCAAGAAAACTTGAAAAAGTAGATTCTGAAAAAAGAAAAAACACCATCTCAAAACATACATTAATATATTCTATAAATAAGAAACAATTTGATGATAAAAAAAACAGAATGCAAAATTAATGATTATTATGTGACTTTTTATTAAAAAAGCTAAAAGTAACATTTGACATTTTTAAAGTATTTTTTTTACTATATTTATATAATTAAAACATTTAACTACAACAACATGAAGAAAAAGTACATTAATTTTAAAGGATTCTATCTCAAACTTACTTTGTTAGGTGTTTTTTGCTTTTTAGTAGCATTTACCCCAAAGAAATTTGAGGATCCAAAAAAGAAAAAAAATACAGTTTTTGCTGCCAAAATAATCGACCCAGCCAGCTATGTAGCATTAACAGTAAACGGATATAATGCCGATGTAATAGCAAACGGATTAGGTGCATTAAATACAACTACAAATAATGACGTAGATGGAGTGAATTATTGTTATTTAGCTCTAGGCACTCAAGTTAGTAGTACAGCAACTCCAACAACTTATGGCTTGCCAACTGGAGGATTACTTAACGTATCAAATAGTGATTTATTTTTTCAATTGGCTTCTTACACCAGTAATAATTCATTAAGGATAGAACAAAATGGTGCAGTCGGCCAATCTACTATTACTTTTGCAGAATTAAATTCATATGAAAAAATTCATTTAGCAGTTACTTCTGGAAGTGGTGCTTCAAATGTTACTTTTACTGTCAATTTTTCAGATGCAACTACTCAAGTAATTCCAAGCACTGCTATACCTGACTGGTTTAACTCTAACGCTTTACCTGTTATTATTTCAGGAATTGGAAGAGGTAATTTAAGTAACAATAACTTGGAAAACCCTACTGGTAATCCAAGAATATATCAATTAGATTTAAATATCGATCTGGCTAATCAAAGTAAAATTGTAACTGGAATTACAGCTCAAAAAACTAGTGGTGGTATTTTTAATCTTTTTGCTGCAACGGGTAAACTATTATCAAATTGTGCAGGACCAACAAATATTTCTGCAACTACAATAAATGCTTTTGATGCTTCAATTATGTGGAGTTCAGCAAACACAAGTGATACTTTTGAAGTTGCAATTGTGAATACAGGAAGTCCAATTCCAACTTCAGGTACAGCAAATTCTACAACTTCTTTCAACTTCACAACTCTTACTTCAAATACTACTTATGATGTTTATGTAAGGACTGTTTGTGCTTCAACTGGATTTAGTTTCTGGACTGGTCCATTTACTTTTACAACTTTATGCTCAGATGTAACGGAATATTTTGAAAATTTTGATACTTATGCAACGGGTACAACAAGTCCAATGCCTAACTGTTGGAGTAAAATAGGAACAGGAAGTACATATATAACTACAGGTTCTGTAGCTCCAATGTCACCTTCAAATAAGTTATATATGAATGCTAGTGGGACTACACCCTCAGAAATTTGTGCAGTCTTACCGGGAGTGTCAAATTTACAGGCAAACACGCACAGATTAAAATTTAAAGCCTATGCAACCGCAGCAAATAGATTTTTGTCAATAGGATATTTAACAAATCCTTCAGACATAACTACGTTTATGCAAATAGATGAAGTATTCCTTCCGTCAACAGCTGCTTCTACTGCTCAAGAATTTATTATTGTTCCAAGTGGAATACCAGCTGGAGTTACACGTTTAGCCATAAGAAACTCTGGTAATCCAGCTGGATCAACAACTGCTTATATTGATGATGTTAAGTGGGAATCTATTCCTACTGTCGCTCCAGTATGTGCATCAAATATTATGGCTACTCCAAATGCTACTTGTGGTAACTTTAGCAATTCAATTTCTTGGGATGCAACATCTGGTGCAGATGGTTATTTTTTAACTATTGGAACATCAACTGGAGGAACAGATGTTTTAGACAATCAAAATTTAGGAATTAATACTTCATATTCGTTTGTAGGGACTATTAATACTACTTATTATTATACCGTTGTACCTTTTAATGCTTTTGGTTCTGCTACTGGTTGTACTGAACAGAGTTTCATGACTGTTGCTACAGGTTGTTATTGTACATCTGTGCCAACATCTAATGATGGCTTAGGAATCCCTAATGTGCAATTAGGAACTAATGACTTTGCTACTAATGATGTAACTTATTTTGATCATTCAGCCACAACTGTAACTTTACCGCAGGGATTAAATACAAATGTTCAAATATCATTTGCTACAGGTTATACATACAATACTTACATCTGGATTGATTTTAACGATAATTATATTTTTGATGCTTCTGAATTAGTTTATACTGGAGAGTCATTGTCTGCTAATCCAACTGTTTTAAATGCGTCATTTGTTATGCCTGCAACAGCAGCCATTGGAACTCATAGAATGAGAATTGTTACGGCTGATGTTTTAACAACAGCTAACCCTTGTTATTCAGGTTCTTATGGAGTTACATTAGATTTTTCGGTAAATATAATAGTCTCTTCATGTACACCTGCTAGTGCTACAGCTACAATTGTTCCAGATTGTACTAATAATCAATATTCAGT
>JBLHNH010000017.1:0-31960 GCA_047622645.1 Flavobacterium sp. | reverse complement strand
AATGAAGTTAACAAGTTTAATTTGCTTAGTATAGAATTAAGTATGCCAATTAATTATTATTATAAATCATTTATAATTTCAATTACACCTCAGCTAGCATTTCCTCAAAGTAATGCAACATTTACAATTGAAGATGCTGTTTTTAAAGAAAATCTTAAGGAAGTTTTTTATTGGTCAGCAGGAATTAGTTATTGGTTTAACACAAGAAAAGATTATAAGTAAAAAACATATTTCAATCTTAAAACACTTTTTTATCTGTAACAAATGTTGCTGTAGTAAGTTAGTGCTAATATTACTTTTGAAGTATTAAACTAATTAAGATGTCAAAAATAGTAATACTAGGTGACGGATTTTCAGGTCATACTGTTGTCGCACATTTAAGGAGAAAATTAGGAAAAGAGCACGAAGTTCTTGTTGTTTTTCCTAATCGAAATTACCGATGGGTTCCTTCGAATATTTGGGTTGGAATTGGTAGAATGAAATCCAATCAATTAATTTTTCTGTTAGAACCTTTATATAAAAGAAATGGTATTGGCTATAAACAAGCCAAAGTAGTTTCCTTTCGTCCTGAAGGAAATAAAAACGAAAGTAAACCATGTGTTTCAGTTGAATATGTTTTTGGAGAAATGCAAGGAACTCAAGAAAATGAGACTTATGATTACCTAATAAATTCAACTGGACCAAAATTAGCTTTCGATATGACTGAGGATATAAATTTAGGAATAAATAAAGCCTTTTCTATTTGTACTTATGATCATGTTGAACACGCTGGGCAAGGTTTAAAAGAGCTTATTGTTCAATTAAAAACTTCTTATAAAAAAGCTAAAAATATTTTTGCTCCTAGAATTGCCTTTGTGCCACCTCGTTCAATTTTAAATTTTACAGTTTTTTAAATTTTTCTATTTAAATATTAGAATCTTAAAGATTGTTGCTGGAGGCCACGGAGGAACACGATAATATACTAACTTAACGATTATTATTTTTAGTTTATAACCTATATCAAACGTTGTTTAAGTTAAAGTAAACAGCCTCTTTTCTTTTATAAAACACTATGTAACTCTTGTTACTGACAGAGCAATTTTCTAACTGTACATTTGTCATAAATAAGTTAATAACCATGAAGAATAAATTAGTACTCACTTTAATTGGAATTTTTGCCCTAGCTTTTAATGCTTCTGGTCAAGATACCATTGCTATTTCTAAAAAAGAAATTTTAGAAAAAGTAAACGATAACAATTTGCAAATCAAAATTGCAGAAAAAAATGCAGTTTCAGCAAAAGCAGATTATAACCAATCTAATTCGTTGTTTTTGCCTAGTATTACAGCTTCACACACTGCTATTTCTACAACTAATCCCTTAATGGCTTTTGGTTCTAAATTGAATCAGGAAATTTTAACAGCATCAGACTTTAATCCAACGTTCCTAAACAATCCTAACAAAATTCAAAATTTTGCAACTAAAATTGAAGTATTACAACCTTTAATTAATGTAGATGGTTTTTATGGAAGACAAGCTGCTAAATCAAAATTCGAAGCTTCTCAATTACAAACCGAAAGAACTAAAGAATATTTACAACTAGAAGTAAATAAATCATTTATGCAATTACAATTGGCTTATAAAGCAGTTGAGGTTTTAGAAAAAGCAAATACAACAGCTCAAGCAAATCTTAAATTAGTTGAGAATTACACTAATCAAGGCTTGCTTCAAAAAACGGATTTACTTTCTGTTCAAGTACGTGTTAATGAAGTTAAAAATCAGTTGCAATATGCAAAATCAAATGTACAAAATACTTCAGATTATTTAGCTTTTTTATTAAATGAAGATAATACAAACAAAGTTTTCAAACCAATTGAAGATATTGAAAATGCAATACAAATTTCATCATTTGATGTAAAATTGATTTCAAATAGAAAAGACATTTTAGCATTAGATAAATCAGTGGAGGCTTATGGACAAATGACACAAATGAATAAAATGGGTTTCTTACCAAGGTTAAATGCTTTCGGAAGTTACGAATTATATGACAGCAAGATTTTTCGAACAGGAGCACAAGGATATACAATAGGAGCACAATTGTTATGGAGTGTTTTTGATGGATATAAAACTATTGGAAAATACCAAAAAGCTAAAGCTGATTTCGATAAAGCTCAAACCGAAAGTGATCAATACAAAGCACAAAGTCAACTTGAATTAAACAAAACCAATCGTAAATTAAAAGATGCTGAAAATAAAGTGAATCTTTCAAAATTAGCTTTAGAACAATCTCAAGAAGCTTACAGAATTAGAGAAAATCGTTTTAAAGAAGGTTTAGAAAAAACAACTGATTTATTAAATTCAGAAACGTTGCAATTTCAAAAAGAATTAGAATATTTAGAAGCCGTTTTTGAATATAATTTTACTCAGAAATATTTAGAATTTTTAACTCAATAAAAAGAAAGAGAAAAGACAAAATTTCTTAAATCAGTGTTCCAAAAATAATAATAAAAAAAAATGAAAAAAATAACAGCAATCTTAACTCTATCATCACTATTCCTAATCTCATGTGGTGGCGAAAAGAAAAATGAAATCGCAAATGAAACTCCAATTTCAGTACAAGTTAGCGGAACAACCGAAAACAATATCAGTCCATTTGTAACAGCAAGTGGGAAAATTGAATCGCAAAAAAGCGCTGATGTAAGTACAAGAATGATGGGTTATGTAACCAACGTTAATGTTAAAATGGGTCAAAAAGTAAGTCAAGGACAATTATTGATTAGCATTAATAATACTGATTTACAAGCTAAAAAAGCACAAGCTGATGCTTCAATTTTACAAGCAACAGCAGGTTTTAATAATGCAAAGAAAGATTATGAGCGTTTCAAAACACTGTTTTCGCAACAAAGTGCTTCTCAAAAAGAATTAGACGATATCACTTTGCGTTATGAAATGGCAAAAGCTAATTTAGAAGTTGCAAAACAAATGCGTAACGAAGTTATGGCTCAAATGTCATACTCAAATATTACAGCACCATTTTCTGGAGAGGTTACCAATACTTTTGTAAAAGAAGGTGATATGGCAAATCCAGGAATGCCCTTAGTAAGTGTAGAAGGAAATGGATTAATGCAAGTAATGGCAATGGTTTCTGAAGGTGATATAACTTTAATTAAAAACGGAATGCCAGTTACAGTTTTAGTAAAGTCTTCAAACCATCAAATCAAAGGAAAAGTAAGTGAAGTAAGTGGTTCTGCAACAAATACTGGTGGACAATATTTAGTGAAAATTAATTTAGAAAAAACAGATAAAAGTGTGCTTTCTGGAATGTTTGTAAATGTTCAATTTCCGATAGAAAAACCAAAAGTTAAAACTGAAACCAAAAAGCCAGAGAGGGTTTTGGTACCACAATCAGCATTAGTAACTAAAGGACAATTAACAGGATTATATACTGTAACCTCAAAAAATGTTGCAATTCTTCGTTGGTTAAGAACTGGAAAATCGTTTGGAAATCAAGTTGAAGTTTTATCAGGTTTAACAGCGGATGAAAAGTACATCGTTTCAGCAAAAGGAAAATTATACAATGGAGCTAAAGTTAGTATTCAGTAATTAGTGTTTAGTAAACAGTCACAGTTTCTAAAATTTTAAACTTAAAAAAATGCAAGAAGGTATAGCAGGTAAAATAGCTCATTTTTTCATCAATTCTAAATTGACCATATTATTGATGGTAGGTTTGATGATTATTGGAATATATAGTTCATTCTTAATTCCTCGTGAAGAAGAACCACAAATTAACGTTCCGATGGCTGATGTAATGATTAGTTATCCAGGAGCAAGTCCAACCGAAGTAGAAAGTAGGGTAATTAAACCACTCGAAAAAGTTTTATCAAATATTAAAGGTGTAGAGCATTTGCATAGTATGGCAATGAATGGTCAGGCTATGATAATTGTTCAGTTTTATGTAGGTGAAGATTCAGAACGTTCGTACGTAAAATTGTATGATGAGTTGATGAAAAATGAAAATATATTCCCAAAGGGAGTTTCTAAACCAATGGTAAAAACACGTTCTATCGACGATGTTCCAATGTTGGGATTAACACTTTGGAGTAAAACTTTAAACGATTTTGAAATCCGTCAAATTGCGGAAGAAGTTACTTCTGAAATTGAAAAAGTAAAAGATGTTGCCATTACTAAAGAAATTGGTGGAAGAACGCGTCAGCTTAAAGTTGTTTTAGATAAAGATAGAATGGCTGAAAACGGAGTTGATGCTCTTGGAATTATGCAAATGATTCAAGCCAATAATGGTAGTTCTCAATCAGGAAGTTTTGTTTCAAATGATACTGAATACTTAATCACAACAGGTGAGTTTTTATCAAGTTCTGAAGATGTTGAAAATTTAGTAATTGGTGTAAATGCAAATATGCCAGTGTATTTAAAACAAGTAGCAAAAATACAAGATGGACCATCAACACCGAGTAGTTATGTGTCTTTTGGATACGGAAAAGCTAATGAAAAATATACTAAAAACAAGTCAGAATATCAAGCCGTTACTATTTCAATAGGAAAAGTAAAAGGGGCTGATGCCATGAAAATTGCTGATAAAATTCTTGCAAAAGTTGAAACTTTAAAGAAAAATTTAATAACAAATGATGTTCACATTGAAGTTTCACGTAATTATGGAGAAACTGCTTCAGATAAAGTGGGTGAATTATTATTGCATCTTGGAATTGCTATTATTGCAGTAACATTTTTAGTAATGCTAGCAATGGGTTGGCGTGGTGGATTAGTAGTTTTCTTTTCTGTGCCGTTAACTTTTGCATTAACGTTGTTTGCTTACTATATGTTAGGGTATACCTTAAATAGAATAACACTTTTTGCTTTAGTTTTCGTAGTCGGAATAGTCGTGGATGATAGTATTATCATAGCCGAAAATATGCACCGACATTTTAAAATGAAGCGATTGCCTTTTAAACAAGCAGCTATTTTTGCTATTAATGAAGTAGGAAATCCAACTATTTTAGCAACTTTTACTGTAATTGCAGCCATTTTACCAATGGCCTTCGTGTCAGGAATGATGGGGCCATACATGAGTCCTATGCCAATTGGTGCTTCAATTGCAATGTTATTGTCATTATTCGTAGCACTAACAGTTACACCTTATTTAGGATATCATTTATTACACGAAAAAGATGAACAAAAACAAAAAGAAGAGCAAGGGTTAGAAACGTCTTGGATTTATAGAATGTACAATAAATTGGAACGACCATTTTTAGAAAGCTCTACAAAACGAAGAGTAATGCTAGGAGTTACAGTCCTATTGTTAATTGGTTCTGTTGCTATGTTTTTTACGAATTCTGTTTTAGTAAAAATGTTACCTTTCGATAACAAAAATGAGTTTCAAGTAATTGTTGACATGCCTGAAGGAACAACTTTAGAAAGAACTGCTGCTGTTACAAAAGAAATTGCTCAATATCTTTCTACAATTCCAGAAGTTGTAGATTATCAAAATTATATAGGTACTTCGGCACCAATCACTTTTAACGGATTAGTGCGTCATTACGATTTACGTGGTGGAAGTAATATGGCCGATATTCAAGTAAACTTGTTACACAAAGCAGATCGTGATTTACAAAGTCATGATATAGCAAAAATTGTTCGTCCAGAAGTACAAAAAATCGCAAAAAAGTATGGAGCAAATGTAAAAATTGTTGAAGTTCCACCTGGACCACCAGTTTTATCAACATTAGTAGCCGAAATTTATGGGCCAAATTATGAAGGTCAAATTGCAGTTGCTAATCAAGTAAAAGAAATTCTTGAAAAAACGGCCGATATTGTTGATATTGATTGGATGGTTGAAGATAATCAAATCGAATATATACTAGAAGTTGACAAAGAAAAAGCAATGCTTAACGGAATTGCTCCTCAACAAATAGTTGGAAACTTGACTTATTTATTAAAAGAATATCCAGTTTCTACTCTGTACGATGAAAATTCTAATAACAGTGTTGGTATCGTACTTTCATTAGAAGATAAAGACAAAACATCTTTACAAGATATTCAAAGCCTAAAAATAAAAGGAAATAAAGGTAACGTTGTTCCGATTTCTGATTTGGTAAAAGTTGTTAAAGACACTTTACAAAAAACCATTTATAGAAAAGACCAAAAAAGAGTAGTTTATGTAACGGCTGATATGGCTGGAGATTTGGAAAGTCCTGTTTATGCTATTTTAGGCATGACTGAAAAACTTAAAAAGATGAAACTTCCAAAAGGTTATGAAGTCAACGAAATGTATATGGAACAACCAAAAGATGAAACCGATTTTACAGTAAAATGGGATGGAGAATGGCAAATTACTTTAGAAGTTTTTCGTGATTTAGGAGTGGCTTTTGGAGTAGTAATCGTAATTATTTATATGTTGATTGTTGGGTGGTTTCAAAACTTTAAAACACCAATTGTAATGATGTTGGCAATTCCACTTTCATTGGTCGGAATTGTATTTGGTCACTGGTTGTTAGGAGCCTTTTTTACAGCAACTTCATTTATTGGAATGATTGCTTTAGCAGGTGTAATGGTTCGGAATTCCGTCTTACTGATTGACTTTATAGAAATTAGATTAAACGATGGAGTGCCTTTAAAACAAGCTATTATTGAAGCCGGAGCTGTAAGAACAACTCCAATTTTATTAACAACTGGAGCTGTTGTAATTGGAGCAGTAATTATACTTTTTGATCCAATTTTCCAAGGTTTAGCTATCTCATTAGTATTTGGAGCTATTGTTTCAACTATATTAACACTAATTGTTGTGCCTTTAATTTACTACATAGTAGAACGTAAAAAATGGGAGAAACAAGATGTGATTGAAGAAAATAATGATGAATCTAATACATAAGCATTATGAAATTATTAATAATTACGGCAATAAAAGAGTTTGAAAAAGAAATCAAACAACAATTAAAAACAGCAAAAGTCTGTACGTTTTCTTATAAAAATGTTATTGGATATAGAGATAATACAGAAGATGCTATAGAATCCAATTGGTTTTCAAGCGAAATGAATAAATCAGAATCTATATTGTTTTATGCATTTGTGAAAAAAGAAAATGTAGACATGTTATTTGAATCTATTAATGAATTTAATGCAAAACAAGAAACACTTTCAAAAATTCATGTTGCAGTTTTAGCAATCGAAAAATCAAATTAAAAAATAAAAAAATGGTAAATAAATTAGTAACAAGAATCGCAGGAATATTTATAATTATAAGTGTTCTATTAGGAATGTATGTAAATCCAAACTTTTATTGGTTTACTTTATTTGTAGGAGCAAATTTATTGCAATCCACTTTTACAAACTGGTGCTTATTGGGAGATATTCTTCGAAAAGTTTTTAAAGTGAAAGACTAAATAAAAATTTTAAAAAGCCGTTTTAGAAATTAAAAACGGCTTTTTTTATCACTAATAATAAATTGAAATATACTATTTTTTCACAATGCTAACAGCGGTTCCAGTTATATTCACAGTAATATATCCACTTGAAGTTAGTTCTACGTCAACAGCGATACCTACCACAGCATTGGCATTCAATTTTTCAGCATTGTCTGTTAATTTCTCAAAAGCTTTTGCCTTGATTTCAGAAACACTTTCACTAATGCCTTCGTAATATTTTTCCATATTAAAAGTCATGGTCATTTTTTGACTATTGACAGCAATTCCCGAAACAATACCTCTGTATGCTAAAATTTTATAATCTTCTACGGAATTGGTTGTTGTTAAAATCATTGGTTCTTAATTTTTGTTTATAATTAGTCTGTCAATTTAAAATATTGTTACGAAGCATTCTTTTTTTAACTAAAAACACTCTTTAAAATTAGATAATAATAATCAATTTAGCCTTTGTGTTTTTTAGAGATTAGTCTTATTTGCTTATCATTTTTTTGATGCTAATTTTCAAAAAGTATTCAAAGTAAAATACTAAAAATAAAATCTAACAAACGCATTAGGAGTTCTTTCCAAAGAATAGGTGTTGACTTTTTCCACAACATTTGTATTGTTGTTAATACGATAATGTTGATTAATAGTTGATTGAGTATTTAATAGATTTTGAATTGAAAAACCGATATCTATTTTAGAATTCTTGTTAAAAGAAAAAGAATATGAACTAGAAAAATTTAATTGAAAATAGTCTTCTAAATTTAATGAATTAGGCTCAAGATACAATATTTCTGTATTTTGAGGAATTGATTGCATTATACCAGTAAAGGGTTTTCCGGTGAACCATAATGTTCCTAATGCAAATTTTAGATTTTTAAAATCTGTAATTATAGCCGATTTTAGAGTATGTTTAATTTCAAAATTATTAGGAAAAGTTGAAGGAATTAAATTATTAAAGTCATAATTATTTTCAGAAAAAGTATAGCTTAACCAAACTGTAAATGGGTCATACTTTTTCTGAATTAAAAATTCACTTCCATAAACGGTATAGTTTCCCGAAGTTTTTATAAATTCAAATTGATTTTGAAATCCTTGACTACTATTAGTTATTCCATCTACTTTTTTGTAAAAATTATCGAGTGTGATTAACCAATTTCTTTTTGAAAATGAAAACCCTAAAGAAGCTTGATTGCTTTTTACAACAGGAACGTTATCATTATTAGACAATAACCATCTTCTTTTTTCTAAACCTAAAAAATCTTGTTGTAAGTCTATAATTTGAGAAATAGTTTGATGTTTTCTTTCACCTAAAATTTCAAGATTTAATGAAGGCAAAATGCTATAATTAAATTGAAGTCTAGGTTCAATAATAAAAGTATTAAAAGAATCAATATAAGTATTTCTTAAACCAACTTTAGAAGTTATTTTGTCATTTTTTGAGTTGTATTTTAATTCTGCTATTAAAGAATGGTTTCTTATTACCTCTTTAATTTTTCTGTAAAAAACAGGACTATTTATAGCATCTACATTCCTAACTCCAATTTCATTATATTGATATCCGTTATAAAATGTAAAATTAGGATTCATTATGTGGCTGTTTTCTATTTTTATGCCAGTATCTAAAACGGTATTTTTTTGATTAAAAATTTGGTTACTTTCAATGGCTTCATTTTCCGAACTTATATTGTAAAAAGAGGAGTAAATAGATATTTCACTGCTGTTTTTTGAATTCCATTTGGTTTTTAAAAGAGCATTTGCACCATAGGTTTGCTGTTCTAAGTAACTGTTTCGAGTTGTAACATTATTGTTTTCTGTTTTTGATTGACTAATATCTAATACATTTGAGATGCTTAAAATATCAATGAATAAGTCTGTGTTTTTTTTAATTTTTTGATGATATTGAAGTGTAAAGTCATAAAAATAAAAATCTTCTTTAGCATTAAAAGGAATGTTTTGATTGTCTAAAGAATTAGTTACAATAGTGTTTTGAAAAATTTTATTGTAATAGTTTCTATAAGTTGGTGAACTAATAATATCGGTAAAAGAACGTCTTCCACTAATTTCTAAATTAGATTTATTTGAAGTTTTTATTTTACTGTAAAAATCTCCATTGATTAAATTTAATCCAAATGCACCAGTAGTATTTTCAATAGAATCAGTATGTGTGGAAATTAATACTGTGCTAGATACGCTATTACCCAAAAAAGCAGAAGTTCCGTTTTTTGAAAATGTAATTTTGTGAGCTAAATTGGGATTTAAAGCTGATATTATTCCAAAAAAATGACCCGTTTGAAAGAGTTGAATGCCATTCCATGCAAATAGATTTTGGTCATGCGTTCCACCTCTTACACTAATGTTAGAAATGATTTCATCACTAGTATTAATACCAGGTATTTGTTGTAATGTTTGAAATACATCAGGTTCTGTTAATCCAGGTAATAATCCTTTTTTTTTCGGATTTATTTCAAAAGTTCCATTTCTTTTCTTTTCAATTCCTTTTGTTAAATATTCTTGTAAAATAATTGATTCTAAATCATTCATTATTTTTTCAATATAAATTTCAGGACAATTTTCGACATATAAACTAGCCGATTGAACAATTGTTTTTTTATAATTTAAATGAGAAATTTCTATATCATTTGCCGATTTAATTTTTAATTCAAAATATCCTGAAGCATCAGATATTGCGTAATCTTCTGTGTTTTTTATTAATATAGTTGCATTTTCAATAGGTTCTTTAGTTTCTTCATCATATAAAAAACCGCATAAGGGTTTATCTAGATTTTGGTTATTGAATATAGAAATATATTTATCAGAAATAAACTTAAATTTCAATTGAGTTATAACACTAATATATTCCAATTTAATTCTTAAGCTTACATTAGAAGCAGGTGGAATAATTTTGAAAACTGCAATTTCTTCTTCAATATAATTGAATGTAACTGAATGTTGTTTGCTGATAATTGTTAGAATATCTTTTAACAAGATAGCGTTTTCTTTATTTTGAGCTTTTAAACTTATTATAAAGAAAAGAGTGAACAATAAACAATAATGTTTTTTTGTTAAAATCACTTGTTTGTTAAAATTATATAACTTTTATTTGAATCTTTTTGAATTTCAAAATGATAGGTAGCCGAAATAATTTGAAGGGCAACATCAATATTATCAGTAGGTATTTTTCCAGTAAACAACTGATCTGTATTACTACCTGTATACTTAAATGTTATGTTGTACTGTCTTTCTAATTCAGCAAGTAAATTAGTTAAACGCTCTTTTTCAAATGTGATTTCATTTTTTGTCCAAGTAGGTTGTGGTTCTAAAATAGTTTTGGTAATAATTTGTTTATCATTTTCAAACGAAATTAATTCTCCTTTTATCAATATAACCTCTTGGGAATTATACTTTACTTTAACTCTACCTTCAAAACAAGTTACATCAAAACGATTATTTCTTGATTTTACATTAAATTGTGTTCCCAAAACAGTTACTTTTCCTAAAGAAGTATTGACTTCAAATGTTTTGCCTTTTGCCACTTTAAAATAAGCTTCACCTTCTAAATCTAATGTTCTATTATTTTCCCAATTCCACTTTTTAAATTCAATTTCTGAACCTGAGTTTAAAACCACTTCAGAATTATCAGGTAATGAAAAATTTGTTTGACTTCCTAATTCGGCAGATTCTGTAGTTGTTAAAAAAGTATTTGATCCAAAATATAAACCAAATCCAAGTACAAAAACGGCAGCAATTTTTACAAACCAATTTTGCAAAGAGATAACTTTTGTGTCTTTCTTTGTTTTTAAAACGTTATTTAATATTCTATTTTCATCAAAACTAGGTATTGACAGTAAAGCTGAATTTTCTTTAATTTTATTCAATAACTCATAGTTTGAATCCTTCTTGAATTCTACTAATTCATTTTCTGACAATTCATTATTTAGCCATTTGGCCAATTTGTAGTTTTCTTCCATAATTTCTGAATTACAGTATAGTAACAACTAAATTTTAATTTACCCTACCTAAAATTTTCAATTTCTTTTTTTATTTCAATTAATGCTATATGAATTCTCTTTTCAACAGCTTTAACACTAATGTTTAAATCTTTAGCTATTTCAGCATATTTTTTTCCGTCAATTCGATGCATTAAAAATGCTACTCGCTGTGTTTCGTTTATATTATTTATTGCATTTAAAAGTTTGGTTCTAAACTCATCTTGTTCTAAAAGATATTCCGGACTTTCGTTTGTTCGGTCATTTAATAAATTGTTTTTTTCATAATTTAAAACAACTTTATTGTGTGCTATTATATTAAGAGTAGCATTATTAGCAACTGTATAAATATAAGATTTAGCTTTTTCTATCGAGATATCTTTGCAATTTTGCCATAATTTGATAAACGTATCTTGAACAATATCTTCTGCTTGATTGCTATTTCCGTATTTGTAGTATAAATAATTTCTCAATCCTTGTGCATTACTTTTAAAAAAAGAAGAAAATTTTTTTTCATCACAAGTATCTGATATTGAGTCACTTTTCATTTTCAAGGGCTCTTTTGTTGGTGTAAAAGTAAAAAAATATTTGAATTTAGGTAGGGTATTTTAATTTTATATTGTTTTAGTATCAAACCAAAATAATTTAAACTATGAAAAATATAATTTTATTACTACTAGTTTCTTTATCAATTTTTTCATGTCAAACCGAAGAAAGTGTAATAGTTGAAGATACTAATCAGAATTTAATAGCATCGTCTCCATTAACCTCATTACTAAGTAGAGTTTCTCAAAACACAACTTCTCAAGATAATGTTTTAGATAATAGCAGTTGTTTTGCGGTTCAACTTCCAGTAGTTGTAATTGTGAATAATCAACAAATTACTGTCTCAACAACATCAGATTACCAAATTGTTCAAGATGCAATTGAAGCATTTTCTAACGATGATGATATTGTGAATTTTATATATCCTATTACTATTATTTATCAAAATTTTTCAACCCAAGTTATTTCTAATTCAAATACATTAGATGATGTTTTAGATGATTGTGCAGAAGATGACGATTTTGATGAAATTGATTGCATAAGTTTTAATTATCCAATAGTAATTAATGTATATAATTCAAACAATCAACTAGCAGAAACAATTACAATTCAAAATAATGCGCAATTATATGTTTTTATTGAAAATTTAGATAATAACGATTTAGTAGCCATTAATTATCCTATATCATTGCAAAACTCAAATGGGCAAACAATTATTATTAACTCAAACAATGAGTTAGAGAATTTTATTGAAGATTCTATTTATGATTGTGATAATTCCCCTGGAGGAAGTGTTGGAACTGCAAGTTTGACTAATACTATTACAAATGGTACATGGTTTATTTCATATTATTTTGATGATTTAGATGAGACTTCAAATTATAATGGTTATAATTTTACATTTAATACGAATGGAACTTTAATAGCAATAAAAAATTCAGCTTCAACAAATGGAACATGGTCAAATTATATGGATAGTGGTCAAGAAAAATTAGAATTTGCTTTTGATGGATTAACTTTAGATGACTTAGAAGATGATTGGAAAGTAATTGAGTTTTCATCAAATATCATAAAATTAAAAGATGTAAGTGGTGGAAATGGAGGAACAGATTATTTATACTTTACAAAAAATTAATTAACAAATACATATAAACTTAAATACTTAAAATAATGAGAAAATTAAAATTAATACCAATATTAGCCGTGATATTTATGCTTAATGTAGCAACACAGTGTAGTAATGATGATGATTCATCAAATTCATCAAATAACTCTGATCCAACTCCAGTTATAAATACAGTAACTCAAGGAACTTGGAGAATAACTTTTTATGAAGATTCTGGTGTAGATGAAACGTATCATTTTACAGGCTATAATTTTACATTTGCTGCTGGTAACGTGATTACTGCAGCAAATGGTACAAATACTTACACTGGTTCATGGTCTGTTACAAGCAGTAATAGTAATGATGATAGTCAAAGTAATGACTTAGATTTCAATATTTTATTTTCTTCACCAGCCAATTTTGCAGATGAATTATCAGATGACTGGGATATTTTATCAAGAACAGATACTAAAATAGAACTAGTTGACGTAAGTGGAGGAAATGGTGGAACAGATTATCTAACATTTGAAAAAAATTAACCTTATACCTTTTTGCCTTTCTATGATCAGCCTTTAATCAGGCTGATTTTTTATATAAATTATTAACGATAATTCAACTTTGTAACTTTGCAACTTTATGCTATCTTTGTAACTTATATAAATCACAAACCATTATGTTTAATAATTTAACTGATAAATTAGATAAAGCCTTTCATATTTTAAAAGGACACGGAAAAATTACCGATGTAAATGTTGCCGATACCTTAAAAGAAGTACGAAGAGCTTTATTAGATGCCGATGTTAACTTTAAGATTGCTAAAGATTTTACAACTAAAGTAAAAGAAAAAGCAATTGGTCAAAACGTGTTAACTAGCTTGCAACCAGGGCAGTTATTGATAAAAGTTGTTAAAGACGAATTGACCGAATTAATGGGTGGTGAAGTTGAAGGTATAAACTTATCAGGAACACCTTCTGTAATTTTAATGTCAGGTTTACAAGGTTCAGGTAAAACAACTTTCTCAGGAAAATTAGCCAATTACCTAAAAACAAAAAAGAATAAGAAACCATTATTAGTAGCTTGTGATATATATCGTCCAGCGGCAATTAATCAGTTGCACATTGTTGGAGATCAAATTGGTGTTGAGGTTTATTCAGAACCAGAAAACAAAAATCCAGTTGAAATCGCTCAAAATGCAATCAAACACGCTAAAGCAAACGGATTTAATGTAGTGATTGTTGATACAGCAGGTCGTTTAGCAATAGACGAACATATGATGAACGAAATTGCTGATGTTCATAAAGCAATTCAACCACAAGAAACGTTATTTGTTGTTGATGCAATGACTGGACAAGATGCCGTAAATACTGCAAAAGCATTTAATGATAAATTAAACTTTGACGGAGTTATCCTTACGAAATTAGACGGTGATACTCGTGGTGGAGCTGCTATTTCTATTAAATCAGTTGTTGATAAACCTATTAAATTTATTGGTACGGGTGAAAAAATGGACGCCATTGATGTGTTCTATCCTTCTCGTATGGCTGATAGAATTTTAGGAATGGGTGATGTTGTTTCACTTGTAGAAAGAGCTCAAGAGCAATATGACGAAGAGGAAGCAAGAAAACTACAAAAGAAGATTGCTAAAAACGAATTTGGCTTTGATGATTTCTTATCGCAAATACAACAAATAAAGAAAATGGGTAGTATGAAAGACTTGGTTGGAATGATACCAGGTGCTGGAAAAGCCATGAAAGATGTTGAAATCGAAGATGATGCCTTCAAACATATTGAAGCAATCATTCATTCAATGACTCCAATAGAAAGAAGTAAACCATCAGTAATTGATGTAAAAAGAAAAAATAGAATTGCAAAAGGTTCAGGAACAAAAATTGAACAAGTAAATCAATTGATGAAGCAGTTTGAACAGATGAGCAAGATGATGAAGATGATGCAAGGTGGCGGAGGAAAAAATATGATGAAAATGATGCAAGGAATGAAATAATAATCTGACGCGTTTTAACATGTTTTTTTCAACACAAACTAAGACAACTAACTAAAAAAAAGTTCAACAGCTTCTGAAATCCTGAAATGAATTCAGGACAAGTAAATTCAGAATAAACAACACACACAAAATGATTTTATTAGACGGTAAAAAAGCATCAGAAGACATTAAAAACGAAATTGCTGCAGAAGTTAAAAAGATGAAAGCTAATGGTGAAAAAGTTCCGCATTTAGCCGCAGTAATTGTTGGAAATGATGGAGCTAGTTTAACTTATGTAGGAAGCAAAGTAAAAGCTTGCGAAAGAGTAGGATTTGAATCTACTTTGGTTAAAATGCCAAGCACAACTTCTGAAACCGAATTGCTTAAAAAAATCAAAGAATTAAACGAAAACGATGATATTGATGGATTCATAGTACAGTTACCATTACCAAAACAAATTGATACACAAAAAGTATTAATGGCTGTAGATCCAAGCAAAGATGTTGACGGATTTCATCCTGAAAATTTCGGAAAAATGGCTTTGGATATGACCACTTTTATTCCTGCAACACCTTTTGGGATTCTTGAATTATTAGAAAGATATAATGTTGATACAGCTGGGAAACATACTGTTGTAATTGGTCGTAGTCACATTGTGGGTCGTCCAATGAGTATTTTGATGGGAAGAAAAGGTTTTCCTGGAAATTCAACTGTTACTTTAACGCATAGTCATACTAAAAACATCAATCAAATTACTAGTCAAGCTGATATTATTATTACTGCATTAGGAGTTCCAAATTATCTAAAAGCAGAAATGGTAAAAGATGATGTTGTAATTATTGATGTTGGAATTACTAGAGTTGCAGACGAAACTACTGAAAAAGGATATAGAATTACTGGGGATGTAGATTTTGAAAATGTATCTAAAAAGGCTTCACACATTACACCAGTTCCAGGTGGAGTAGGACCAATGACCATTGCTATGTTGTTAAAAAATACTCTTTTAGCAAGAGAGCAAAAACGAATGAAAAATTCATAGTCAATTCTTAAAAACACAAATAAATTTCACAAGTTATCACAGTTTATTTTGTGTAAATTTGTGAAATTTATATTTTAATACTATCCCATATTCAATAATATAATGAAAATAATTCAAGCTAATATAACTCAATTACCAATTATTGCAGCATTAGCTTATGCAATTTGGCCTTCAGCATATGGAGAAATTTTATCAGTTGAACAACTAAAATATATGTTGGAAAAGTTCTATAATCTTGAAGCTTTAACTGAACAATTAGAACAACATAATCATCTTTTTTTATTAGCGGAAGAAAATGAAAAATTTGTCGGATTTGCTTCCTATGAATTGAATATTGAAGGTAATAAGACTAAGGTTCATAAAATTTATGTTTTACCAGAAACACAGGGAAAAGGTTTTGGTGTTCAATTATTAAATGAAATGGAAAACAAAGCTAAAGAAGCTCAAAATGAAATTCTATTCTTGAATGTAAATCGATTTAATAAAGCCCAACATTTTTATAAAAAATTAGGTTTCGAAATTGCTTATGAAGAAGATATCGAAATTGGAAATAGTTATTTAATGGAAGATTTTGTTATGGAAAAGAAAGTTTAATTTTCTTTTAAGGCATTAGTAAATGCATCAAGTCCATCCACAATAGGTAAAGTTAAAATGGTTCCGTCTAAATCAATTGTTAATTCCGTTCCAGGTTCTGGATGTAAAGTATATTCTTTATCGCTTGAAAAAATCATTAATCCTATTTGTTGCCCTTTTTTGATAATTTGATCATCTGGCATTAAATCGAAAGATACTTCATAGAATTTACCTTCTGCTAGAGGTTCACCTTTTCTTATTGAACTATGGTTTTGCGGATCAGCCCAACCGCGAGTAATGATATTGTCATTAATTTTCGTTCCTCTTCCTTCATTCCATGGAAGTGACACTAACCAAACCGATAAATTTGCAGCAGGTTTGCTACTTGATAATTTAACTGTAATTTTTGGTACTCCAGAAATGTGAACGTCTTTTGTGAATTTTGGTGTTACATATAAAACACGGTGATTTGTGTTTTCTGCTCTTGCTAAAACTTCTCCCGTGAACGAATAATTATCAACTACAGTTTCTTTCCCTTGACTAGCTGGTTTTGTAGTTGTTAAACCTCCAACTTTTGGAGCACCTTTTGTTAGATAAAATGATATTGATTCAGCATCTGGGTTTGGGTAATCTTTATAGGGTGTTGGGTTGCTCATGTCATCATTTTCACGAACAATCCATGCTTTGTTTGTTTCTTTTTCTATACCATTATCAACACCAAATAAATAATGTGTAAACCATTTGTTCATCATGCTGATTGGTGGCTGACCACCATGAGCATTTTGATGGTAATAAATACCTGTTTCTAAGCCCATTTCTTTGGCTTTCTTGTAAATGCGGTAACTATGTTCTGGCATAACATTCCAATCGTTAAAACCATGAGACATTAGCATAGCAGCTTTCATGGTTTCCATATGATTTAGATAATCACGTCCAGCCCAAAAATCGTTGTAATCACCTGTAATTCTATCCATACCATTTTTCATTTCAGTATCGCGAATTAAAGCGTTGCTATAAGCACGTTTAGATTCATCACCACTATGAATAAAATCATATAAAACATCTACATCTTCACCTAAATAACCTCCAGGTGAGCGCACTAATCCGTTAGAACGATAATAATGATAATAAGATGTGTTTGGAGCAACAGGAATGATAACTTCTAAACCTTTCACACCGGTTGTAGCTGCTGCAAGTGGAATTGTTCCATTGTATGAAGTTCCTGTCATTCCTACTTTTCCAGTAGTCCAATAGGCTTTAACTTTTTCGTTTCCGTCAGGTGTTGTGTATCCTTTTGCTCGTCCGTTTAACCAATCGATTACGGCTTTAGGAGCTAAAGACTCATTTTTACCTCCAACTGTTGGCGATCCTTGTGACAAACCTGTGCCAGGAGAACAAGAGTGAACCACAATAAAACCTCTTGGCAACCAAGTTGAGACTTGTGAGTTTGAAATAATAGGACGTTTACCTGTTCTAACCACTTCTGCATGTACACGTTCTTTTCCTACTTCACCTAATTCATGATTTACATCCCAAAAACCACCTTCAACATCTGGCGCTACACCAGAATAATACGGGCTTGATTCATAAATTACAGGAAGTTTTAATCCCTCAGTATCGGTTTGAAAAGGTCTAGTAACATCAACATACATGCGATCTTTTTTACCATCACCATCAGTGTCAAAAGTTGTTTCTACCCAAAGATCATGTCTAATCCATTTATCAGAATCTTTAAATTCAGGAACAATTTGAGCCTCTCCATTTTCAAAAACAGGAACGGTTTTTACAACCGTTTGTGCATTTGCAGAGATGAAAGGAAAAATTAGTGTTGATAAAAGGAAACTTAATTTGATTAGTTTTTTCATGATATCTTTTGTCTTTATTCTTTTTAATATTAGCTAAATGTTTACGACAGAATTATGTCTTTGTAAATTATAAACATGACAAATATAGATAAAATTTTGAATCGTAATGGTTTTTCAAATGTAAAAATATAGCTTAAATCATTGAAATAAAGCATTATTAGGTGTTATTTTTAGTTTTTATTATCACAATTCATTTTCCACATAAATTTTCATCTCAAATAAGAATTTTGTAAAGTTTAGCTATGTTGTTTTCAGATTTATATATTTCCAAGTGACCAATTACTTCATTAGTTCTATTTATCATAGATCAATGTTAAATACTTTCAACAAATTTTAAAAATACTTTTTTATGAAGTTCAAGATCTAAATTCGGTGAAAGTGAGGCACGAACGATATAATCTTTATCACCTTCTTTAGTCGTTCCTTGAGTTGATGTTGCTGGAATAGTCCAATAGCATCCTTTTAACTGTCCGTAACTTACGCAGAATTTACTTTCATTTGGAATTTCGGTAATCATTAAATGGATTAATTTAAGATTTAATTCTCTTTTATGCGCTTCTTTTTCAGCAGCAGTATTTCCTTTTGTAGGAAGATCTAATGAAAATACAGAAGGTGTAAATCCTTGTTCGGCTAATTCTTCTGAGACAAAATTGATTTTTGCACCAGGCAAAGAAGCATGTATGAAATTTACAAAATCACGTGTGTTTTTATAGGCATCAATAATTCTTTGATTCATTGAAGGCAATTGTTTCGCTAATATTTCATATTGAAGTGATGTTGCTTCATTGTCACAAAGATTCAGATGTGTAGCTATTTTTCCCATCAAGGCATCTGTTTTTTTATTTCCAACACAATAACCAGCAGTGCATTGTCCACCACTTGGAAATTTCGATCCACTTGCAAATGAAATAGTCCTAACCGTTGCAAGTATATCATCCTCACCTAAAAAGTGAACATTAGGACAAAATGTTTGGTCTAAAATAAAAACAGGATCGATAGCAACTGTACCCTTATCAGTTTTGCGTTCTTTACTTAAAACATTTTTTAAATCTATAAGATTTGGAACTTCAACTCTTGGGTTTGTTGGAATCTCAGCAATGATGTACGGAATAGCATCCTCATGAGCAATTTGAGTTAAAACGGTATCAATACTTTGAACCATGTCATTGTCGCCATCAACAAGTAAGTCTACTATTTCAACATTATCAATACAAGCAGCAACACGTCTTGCTTGGTCATTTGTTCCACCATAACAATTAGGAGGAACGATAATTTTTATCGCTTTCCCTTTATGTTTTTCTATTGCATCGTGAATTAATCCCATTAAAATTGCATACTGAATTGACAATCCACTTGAAGCAACTAAGGGTTTTATATTCGTATTTGTAATCTTTTTAATTGAATCTAAGACCGATTTTTTGTCTGTTTTAGTATTCTTTATTGTAGCACTAACAGAAGACTGTGTAACAAATAACTTCAAAGCAGTGAGAGAGTCATCAGGAGTCATTGCAATGGTTTCTCTTCTTCTTACATGCTGAATATCTGAAATATAACTTTCATTTTGCGCTCCATCTATAACCAAAAGACTTCCTAAGTTGCTATGAAGGCTTATTAAAAAATCAATTCCAGTTGGAATGTCAATTATGCCAAATTTTTCTTCATTTGAAATTAAAATAGTACTACCATTAAAAGCTGCAATTGCTTCTGTATTTTCAACTTTCTTTAATTCAAAATTATAGCCGTAAACATTTTTTACTATTTCAGCATCAAAAAAAGCAGGTAATTCACCTGTATAAATAATTTGGGTATTTTTATGGTCTAATAAATTTTTTCTCAGAACAGCCAAAACAGGAACTGTAATTGATGAAAAACTAATTACGTTTTCTGATTTTAGATTATTTAAGGAAGCAATTCCCCATTCTAATATACAAGATAAAGGATGACCTAAACGAATATAATCGTATGCAGTAGGTAATTCAGCTAGTGCCGATGAATCGGAATTATTGTTGTTGTATAAGGTTTCAAACTGATCTAAAAATTGAGTTTTGGCTAATTTTTCATCATAAATATCTAGTCGATGAGTTGTTGTGTTCAACCAGCCAGTTGGCATATTTATTAGTACTTCTTTAATATAATTTATAACTTTATTGTCTTGCATTACGTTTCTTTTAGATAGACTACAAAGGTACATAAATTAGGTTTATTTAAAAAAGGTTACTTGATGTTTGTGATATTACTAACGTTTTCATAGTAACTTTTAATCCATCTCTAAATTCTGATATATCAACTTTTGATTTCAATAAAATGATTTTTGCTTTCAGTAGTAAGTTAGCTATTAACTCATAATTATGCTAACCTCAATTAAAGCATTATTTCTTCTTAAAAACTTTATTAGGAGTAGCTCTTTGTCCGGGAATGCTTCTGTCAACTTTTGGCAAACTGGCTTCTTCTGTTTTGCTTGAAGGTTCAATTAATTCATTTAGTTGTGTAATTTCAGATTCAGTTAAATCTCTAAATTGTCCAACAGGAATGTCTAATGAAATATTAATGATACGAGTTCGTTTTAAGGCAACAACTTCATAATCTAAATATTCACACATTCTACGAATTTGACGGTTTAAACCTTGCGTTAAAACAATTCGAAAAACGGTTTTGCTAATCTGTTCTACTTTACATTTTCGTGTTAAAGTTTCTAAAATCGGAATTCCGTTTCCCATTCTTTGAATAAAACGTTCTGTGATTGTTTTATTTACGGTTACAATATATTCTTTTTCGTGATTGTTTCTTGCACGAAGAATTTTATTCACAATATCACCATCATTAGTCATAAAAATCAATCCTTCACTGGCTTTGTCTAATCTTCCAATAGGAAAAACACGTTCTGGATAATTTACGTAATCAACAATATTGTCACGAACACTTTGATTGGTTGTGCATTCAATTCCAACAGGTTTATTGAAGGCTAAATAAATACGTTTTTCAGTATTTTCATTAATCGTAGTGCCATCTACACGAACTTGGTCTTTTGAAGTGATCTTTGTTCCCATTTCTGGTACAACACCATTAATTGTAACTCTTCCTTGTTCAATTAACTTATCGGCTTCTCTGCGAGAACAATATCCAGATTCTGATAAAAATTTATTAATTCGTGTTGCATTTTCTTCCATAGTGCAAAGATATGAAATAGAATTGTGAATTATGAATTGTGAATTCTGAATTTCTATTCATTTATAACTTATAGGACTTATATGTTTTGAAAATTATAACGCAAAGTTTTCAAAAATTCTATGTAAACTTTAAAAAGCTAAGCAACTTTTCCACAAACAGTATTCTATGATTCTATGTGTTTTTAAAGAAGAAACGGAATCATATTCAACTTAAAAAAATTAGACGCAAAAAAAAATCCCGATTTTCATCGGGATTTGATTCGTATTACATCTTAGCAAAAAGCTTTTCCATTTTTTCTCTTTCTTCTTCAGCTAACATACTGTCAACTAGAATTCTTCCACTGTGTTCATCAGTGATAATTTTCTTTCTACCAGCAATTTCCATTTGAGTTTGTGGTGGAATTGTAAAGAAAGATCCTGCTGAAGCTCCACGTTCGATAGAAACAACTGCCATTCCGTTTCTTACGCTTCCTCTAATTCTGTTGTAAGCGTTTAATAATCTTTCTTCTATTTGTTTTTGATACTCTTCTGATTTTTTAGTTAAGAAAGTTTCTTCTTTTTCTGTTTCAGATAAAATATCGTTTAATTCAGATTTTTTATGCTTTAAATGAGTTTGTTTAGAATCTAAACGCTCTTTTGATTGTCCGATAACTTCTTTTTTGTGTTCTAAAGAAGCTTTCATTTCTTTAATATGCTTTTCAGCCAATTGAATTTCTAATTCTTGAAATTCCATTTCCTTAGCCAAAGAGTTAAACTCTCTATTATTACGAACATTGTTTTGTTGTTCTAAATATTTTTTGATTGAAGTTTTATGCTCATCAATTGAATTTTTCTTTTCTTTGATTTTTTCATCAATGCTTTCCAAGTCAGCTTTTAACTTATCTAAACGAGTAGTTAATCCTGTAACTTCATCTTCTAAATCTTCAACTTCTAAAGGTAATTCACCTCTAACGTTTCTGATTTCATCAATTTTAGAATCGATTAGTTGTAAAGCATATAATGCTCTTAATTTGTCTTCAACGTTTAATTCTTTAGTAGCTGCCATATTTTAAAAGTACTTAACTGGATTTGTATTTTCTTGTGATAAAATGATTGCAAAATTAGTGATTTTTTCTTTAAGATAATCAACAATATAGTTTTTTGTAAATCTTTCGCTTTCAAAATGACCAATATCGGCCAATAAAAGTTGATTTTCAGCTTCATAATATTGATGGTATTTTAAATCTGCCGTTAGATAAGCGTCTGCTCCCGAGGCAATAGCGTTCTTTATAGCATAACTTCCAGAACCACCAAGAACAGCAACTTTTTTAATGGGTTTTCCTAAAAATTGGCTATGTCTAATGCCCTTGCAATCTAGTTTTTCTCGAATTAATTGTAAGAAATCTAATTCTGAAAGCGCATTTTTAAGCGAGCCGACTCTTCCTAAACCTATATTTTGATGTGCATTTTCGATGTTGTAAATTTCATAAGCCACTTCTTCATAGACATGATTTGAGAATAATGCTTTCAAAATTTTTGATTGCAAATGCTTTTCAAAAATAACTTCAATTTTTATTTCTTTGGCTTCTACAAATTCAAACCGCGAACCTACTTCTGGATTACTATTTTCATTTCCCATGTAAGTCCCAATACCTTGACTATTGAAACTGCAATCTTCATAATTTCCAATATTCCCTGCACCAGCATCAAATAAAGAATTTCTTAATTTTTCAGTATTATCAGAAACTGTATAAGTCACTAATTTTTGAATATAATTTTGTTTTGGAATTAACACTTTTGAATTTTCTATCCCTAAAGCATCACAAAATATTTTATTAACACCATCTTTATGATTGTCTAAAGCAGTGTGAACAGCATAAATAGCAATATCGTTTTTAATAGCTTTAATAACAGCTCTTTCTACATAATTTTTGCCTGTAATTTTTTTTAAACCACCGAAAAGAATAGGATGGAAACACACAACTAAATTACAGTTTTCAACAATAGCTTCATCAATAACGGCTTCTAACGCATCGTGACAAACTAAAATTCCAGTTAAATTTGTATTTTCATCACCAACTAATAAGCCTACATTGTCAAAACTTTCGGCATAACCAAGTGGAGCCATTTCTTCAAGGATTGCTAGAGTGTCTTTGATTTTCATTTGTAAGTAAATTTAGTTTAACAAAGTAACGAATAATCATTTCAAGATAAAAATTTGATGTAAAAAAAGTGTATTTTCGTACTATGAATATTTTTAGAAAACTACTTTTTCCTATTGCCTTAATCTATTGGCTTGTGACTTTTATTAGAAATTTTCTTTATGATATAGGGATTTTTAAAAGTGAAACATTTGATATTCCGATTATTGCAGTTGGAAATTTGAGTGTTGGTGGTACAGGAAAATCACCTCAGATTGAATATTTAATTCGATTATTGTCTGATAATTATCAAGTAGCTACTTTAAGTCGTGGTTATAAAAGAAGTACAACAGGCTTTGTTTTAGCAGATTATAAAGCAAATGCAAGAACCCTTGGTGATGAACCTTTTCAGTTTTATTCAAAATACCCAAAAACTATTGTCGCTGTTGATGAAAACAGAGTGGAAGGTATTGAAATTCTATTGCAGTTAGATAAAAAACCTAATATTATTCTGTTAGATGATGCTTTTCAACATAGGAAAGTTAAAGCTGGTTTTTATATTTTATTAACAGCTTACGACGATTTATTTTGTGATGATTTTATTTTGCCTTTCGGAAATTTACGAGAACCAAGTTTCGGAAAAAATCGTGCTGATATGATAATTGTCACTAAATGCCCGAATGATATTGACGAACTTGCACAACAGAAAATTAAAGATAAATTGAAAGTTTCGCAGCCAGTTTATTTTACTACGATTGCTTATGATGCAAATGTGTATAATGAATTAGAACAGCTTTCAGTTAAAGAAATAAAAGAGAAAGAAAAAGTTGTAGTTGCCGGAATTGCAAAACCAAAGTCATTTTTCGACTTTTTGGAAGCCAATTCAAGTGAAACAATGATTTTTTCAGACCATCACAATTTTGAAGAAAAAGATTTAAATTTAATTTTAAATAAAGCAAATAATAATAAAATCATTACGACCGAAAAGGATTATGTAAGATTGAAAGATAAGTTGCCTAAAGAGCAACTATATTATTTACCGATTCAATCGCAATTTTTAAACGCTAGTACTGATTTTGATAAAACAATAAAAGATTATGTGGAACAAAGTTCAAGAAGCCGTTAATTTTATCCAGGCAAAAACCAATAACTTCAAACCTGATTTTGGAGTAATATTGGGTTCAGGCTTAGGAGGTTTTTCAGAAGACATTCAAATCGAATTTACTTTAGAGTATAAGGATATTCCAAACTTTCCTCTTTCAACGGTAGAAGGGCATAAAGGAGCTTTATTGTTTGGTAGAATTGGTGCACAAAAAGTGTTGGCCATGCAAGGTAGATTTCATTTTTATGAAGGTTATACTATGCAAGAAGTTACGTTTCCTGTTAGAGTAATGAAATATTTAGGATTGCAAAATTTAATTGTGTCTAATGCTTCTGGAGGTGTTAATTCAAATTTTGTTGTAGGTGATGTTATGATAATAACAGATCACATTAATATGATGCCAGATCATCCTCTAAGAGGACATAACGATGAACGTTTTGGGCCACGATTTGTAAATATGAGTGAGCCTTATTCTAGAAAGCTAATTCTAAAAGCAAAAGAAATTGCAAAAGAATTTAATATAGATGTTAAAGAAGGAGTTTATGTAGGTTTGCAAGGACCAACTTTTGAAACGTTAGCTGAATATAAAATGGTAAAAGCTATCGGAGGTGACTGCGTTGGAATGTCAACAGTGCCAGAAGTTATTGTTGCCAAACACATGAATATGGATTGCTTTGGGATTTCTGTAATCACAGATATGGGTGATATAGAAAATATAAGAGAAGTTAATCATGAAGAAGTTCTAAAAGCAGCTAAAAAAGCAGAACCAAATGTTAGAAACTTGATTAAGAATTTAATTATTAGCGCTTAATTGTTTAAGTATTGTTTTGTAAAATAATTTTATATCAGTTGGTTTGCTTATGTAATCATTCATACCTTTTGATTTTAAGTTTTTAATCCAATCGTCACCTTCAATTGACATTGCCGTAAAAGCAATAATTGGTGTATTAGTGTTGAATTTTCTTATTTTTTCAGAAACTATATCACCATTAATATCAGGTAGATTGATATCCATGATTATTATATCGTAGTTATTTTGTTTTGTTAATTTTAAAGCTTCTTTTCCATTTGATGCAATAGTACAGAATGCATTTTGTTTTTCAATAAGTTTTCTTGTGACTATTTGAGTAATACTGTTATCTTCAACTAATAAGAATTTTTTATTTTCTAAAATTGAATAATCAATTTCATAAATTGGTTCAATCTCTTCTTTATCAATTTTAAAAACAAGTTCAAAATTAAAATTACTTCCAACATTTTCTTCGCTATATAAATTTATTGAGCTCCCTAAATGTTCTAATAGTTTTTTTACAATAGTTAAGCCTAAGCCTGTTCCCCCAAATTTTCTATTAATTTTGTTTGAACCTTGCGTAAAACTTTCAAAGATTAACTCTTGTTTGTCTTTGGAAATTCCCATTCCATTATCAATAACTTCAAATTTTATAGTTACTTCTTGGTCTGTTTTTTTAATTATTTTTAAATTGGTACTTACTATTCCATTGCTACTAAACTTTATAGCATTTGAAATTAAATTAATTAAAATTTGCGTTAATTTTGTTGGGTCGCCAATGATTTTTTTGGGAATTTCTTCTTCAATATTTATTTTACACTTTACGTTGTTTAATTTTGCAATTTCGTAAAGAGATTTGTCAATATTTATTATCTTTTTTCTAAGGTTAAATCCTATTTCTTCTGTTGTTAAATTCGGAGACTCGATTTTATTAATTTCAAGTACATCGTTAATTAAGTTCATTAAGTGACCAGTCGAAATTTTTAGGGAAATTAAATTTTCCATTTGGCTTTCTTTTGGGTCTTCATTCATTAATATTTCGGAGATAATATTAATTGCATTTAAAGGAGTTCTTAATTCATGACTTATGGTTGCTAAGAAATCACTTTTGGCTTGAATAGCTTTTTCTGATTTATCTTTTTCTCTTTCTAGTTCCTTATTTTTTTCTTTTAAAAGAGTGTAACTTTTAAATTCAATAGTGTTATTCTTGTAAAGAGATAAACTCAAAAGAGATAATATTGCAACCAAAGAGATGCTTAATAGGTTTACTAATTTGTTAAAATTTTCTGTTTTGTCCTTTTCAGAAATATTCTTTTTTTCTAAACTAATATTGGTTTTATTAGTTGTTTTGGTTTCTTTAAGAATTGATTTACTTGTGATTATATTCGAGGAAGATATAAATGTCACAATAATTTTTGCATTAGCACTAATGCTAAAAAAAATAAAAATAAAAAGAATTAATCTTTTCATGTATAGTTTTTTTTTATAAAGTGAATTATTTTTCTATGTAAGTTATCAAATCTATAATTCTCGAAGAATAACCAATTTCATTGTCGTACCAACCTACAATTTTAACCATATTATCAATAACTGAAGTTAATTGAGCATCAAAAAGACATGAATTTGTATTGCCAATTATGTCAACAGAAACGATTGGATCTTCTGTGTAGTCTAAAATTCCTTTTAAATTAGTAACAGAAGCTTTTTTAAAAGCTGCGTTAATTTCTTCAATAGTCACTTTTCTTTTTACATTTAGAGTAATATCGGTTAAAGAACCATCAGGAACAGGTACACGAATTCCACAACCACCAATTTTACCTTCTAATTTAGGGAAAATCTTGGTTAAAGCTTTGGCTGCTCCAGTTGTTGTTGGAACAATTGATTGTGATGCGCCTCTTGCTCTTCTCAAATCTTTATGAGGTTGATCATGCAAGCTTTGGTCGGTTGTGTAAGAATGAATTGTGGTGATGTATGCTTGCTCGACTCCACACAATTCTTCCATGATTTTAAGCATTGGAGCAGCATTATTAGTAGTGCAACTTGCATTTGAAACTATAGTTTCAGTGCCGTCTAAAATATATTCGTTTACTCCAAGAACAACTGTTTTTATAGTTTCGTCTTCTGGAGGAACAGATAGGATTACTTTTCTTGCACCAGATAAAATGTGTTGGTTTAGTAATTCTGAAGTTTTGAATTTTCCAGTAGCTTCAATTACAAAATCAATATTTAGTGATTTCCAATCTAAATTTTTAATTTCCTTTTCATTAAAGAATAAAAAAGGTTTTTCATTTATAAGTATTGAATTAGGTGTATGGGATACTTTGTCTTTTAAGACTCCATGAATGCTATCATATTTAATTAAATGACTCATGGTTTTTGTATCTGCAGTATCATTTATAGCAATAACTTCTATAGTAGGATGATTTAACAATAAACGAAAAACATTTCGTCCTATTCTTCCAAAACCATTAATTGCAATGCGTATTTTCATATTTTAGGTTAAAAGGTTGTAGGTTTAGTAGTTTGACAATACTGTGTATAAGATTGTAATTTGCTTTTAATCTTAATTCTTAACCTTTTTTAAAGAATATGTTTTTCTGCGTGATAAGACGAACGGACCAAAGCACCGCTTTCAACATGTCTGAATCCAAGTTCTTTTCCTATTCTTCCGTACTTTTCAAATTGTTCTGGTGTGATAAATTCTTTAACAGGTAAGTGTTTTTTGGATGGTTGAAGGTATTGTCCAATTGTTACAATATCAACATTTGCTCTTTGTAAATCATGTAAAACTTCGATAACTTCTTCTTCCGTCTCCCCTAAACCTAACATAATTCCAGATTTAGTTCTTTTGATTCCTTGTTCTTTTAAATAACGAAGTACTTCTAAACTTCTGTCATATTTAGCTTGAATTCGAACTTCTCGAGTTAGTCTTTTTACAGTTTCCATATTGTGCGAAACTACTTCTGGGGCAACTTCAATTATTCTATCAATATTTCTAGTATTTCCTTGAAAATCAGGAATAAGAGTTTCTAACGTTGTAGTTGGATTCATTCTGCGAATAGCCTTTACAGTCTCAGCCCAAATAATTGAACCCATGTCTTTAATGTCATCTCTGTCTACACTAGTAACTACAGCATGTTTTATGCTCATAATTTTAATAGAACGAGCTACTTTTTCTGGTTCATCCCAATCTATATCTTCAGGACGACCAGTTTTTACACCACAAAATCCACACGAACGTGTACAAATATTTCCTAAAATCATAAACGTTGCAGTACCTTCACCCCAACATTCACCCATGTTTGGGCAACTTCCAGATGCACAAATAGTGTTAAGTTTGTACTTGTCAACTAAACTACGTAATTCGGTATATTTTTTTCCTGTTGGAAGTTTTACACGAAGCCATTTTGGTTTTGGTTCTCTTGGTGGTAATACATTTTCTATAGCGCTGTTCATTTGCTTAAAATTTGAAAAGCAAATATACAATTTCAAATGTACAATTCAGTTGAAAACTAGAATAATCAACTATTAAATATTTCATAAAATGTGACAAAACATCTTGTTGAAAATTATTTCTTAGTAATTATTTCAGCCAATAATTTTTTTCCTCTCAGTAATTTAATTTTAATATTGTTTAAAGGTTCTTTCAAATGATCAGCTATTTCTTGGTAACTCATTTCTTGAAAATAACGCATTTGAATAACTTCTTGATAAGCAGGTTTTAATTCTTTTATACAAAGTAATAATTGAGCTAAGTTTTGTTCAATAATTAATTCATCTTCAGCAGTTGGAGAATCATCAGCAATTGAATTAGCATAATTAGAATCATCAGTATTATCCACAAAAAGAGAAGATTTCTTTTTCCGAAGCATATCGATGTGTACGTTTTTAGCAATTGCTATAAGCCAAGTGTTAAAACCATATTCAGTATTATATGTAGTAATTTTATCAAAAGCTTTGGCAAATGTTTCGATAGTAATATCTTCTGTATCCGTTTCGTTTTCTGTACGTCTTATCATAAAACCATAAACTTCGTTCCAATAGAAATCCAATAAAAAAGTAAAAGCAACTTGGTCGCCTTTTTTTGCTTTTTCAATATTGGTTTGTATTATTGCTGATGTTATTTCCAATGTACCGGTTTTGAGAAAATATTTGTGATAAATATGTTAAGTTGTGTAAATATAAGTATAAGTTCTATTATTGGATACCAATACATTACATCTTTTTCTTTTAATTTTGCTGCTCCATAACCTAATGAAATCCAACAGAAAGTGTATCTAAAAATTACAATTCCTAATACTAGTATCCATTGAAATTGAAATGCCAATAAAATTATTGCCAAAACAAAAAATAATAATTGAGAAAGAAAATATAAACCTAATTGAAATTTATCAAAGGATTTGTATAATTTAGCTGTAGTTACGTGTCTTCTTTTTTGGTTAAACCAATCTTTATAAGTTGTTCTTGGAGTTGAATAAGTAAAACTTTCTGGAGTGAATATTACAGAAGTATTTTCTTTATTTGAGGCTTGATTAATAAATAAATCATCATCTCCAGATCGTACCTTCATATGATCTATAAAACCATTATTATCAAAGAAAACTGACTTTTTGTAAGCTAAATTTCGACCAACACCCATATAAGGTTTTCCGATTTTTGCCCAAGAAAAATATTGAACAGCCGTCAATAAAGTTTCGTAACGAATAATTTTGTTTAAAAATGAATTTTCAAATTTATCATAAGCACCATATCCTAAAACGATAGTTTTTTTCATGGTAAATTGTGCTGTAACTTGCTGCAGCCAATCTTTAGAGTTTGGATAACAATCGGCGTCTATAAAAACTAGATATTCTTTAGTTGCTGCTTTAATTCCTAATGTTAAAGCAAATTTTTTGTTTCCCCAAAAAGCTTCGTTGTTTTTAACTTTAACTAGTTTTACATTAGAATATTTTTTTTCATATTCTTCAAAAATATCTAAAGTTTCATCACCTGAAGCATCGTCAATAAGAACAATCTCGTAATCAGTATAATTTTGATTAATTAATAATGGAAAAAATTTCTTTACGTTTTCAACTTCGTTTTTTGCACAAACTATAACAGAAACAGGAATTTTTTTTGACGAAATAGTTTGGTTTTTAGCAAATGAAAACTGACCGAAAATTGCGATATAATAAATAAATTGAATAAGAACTATTGCTATGAAAATAATAAGCAAAATGAATAAAATCATTTCCATTTAAATAAAATTAGGTATTACTAGTTTCATTGCAGTCTTTCATTTCTTCTTGGGTTTTTCCACAAAAACTACAATTCTCACCATCTTTATTCAAAAACGGACTTTGACTAGCACATGTTCCAGAAAATTTACCGTCTTTTTTTGCCCAAATTTTAATGGCAATTCCAGCAAATGCAAGAGCTAATAATACTATAGTAATTAAAATAAGTTTCATCTTTTTATGTAATTTTTATTTGCTGTAAAGGTAAGAAAGTATTGTTAGATTTTCGGATTTTCTGTTATTAGATTTTTGACTCTTTGAATATCTAAAAGTTGAATATCTGAAAATGCCTAAATAACATTCACTTCTGCTTCAATATGAATTCCGAATTTTTTAAAAATTGTGTCCTGAATATCTTTTGAAACCGCTAATATTTCTTGTCCAGTTGCGTTTCCATAATTCACTAAAACTAAAGCTTGATTTTTGTGAACTCCTGCATCACCAAAACGTTTTCCTTTAAAACCAGCTTGTTCAATTAGCCAACCAGCGGGAACTTTAACTTCAGTTTCAGAAACTACATAATGAGGTATTTCTGGATGATTTTGTTTGATCCTATCGTAGTAAACTTTTAAAATAATTGGATTTTTAAAGAAACTTCCACTATTTCCAAGTTCTTTTGGATTCGGTAACTTACTTTGCCTTATTGAAATCACTGCTTTACTAATTTCTTTAATAGTTGGGTTTGTGATATTATCCTTTTCCAATTCAATATCAATTGCTCCATAAGAAGTATTGATTTTATGATTCTTTTTAGTCAGTTTATAAGTTACATCTGTAATTATATATTGATTTTTCAATTCGTTCTTAAAAATGCTTTCTCTATAACCAAAACTACAAGTTGCTTTATCAAATGATTTTACACTTTGATTGTCAATTTTCATGGCAGTACAACTATCAAATGTATCTTTAATTTCGATTCCATAAGCACCAATATTTTGAATTGGAGTTGTGCCTACGTTTCCCGGAATTAAAGATAAGTTTTCTATACCACCAAAATCGTGTTCAATGCACC